>CAIJXA010000031.1 GCA_903824515.1 uncultured bacterium | reverse complement strand
GTTTTGGCCAAGCCATTGCCGATAGTGCCTGCCAAGGATCATCCATGGAGAAGTCGCCAATATGCTAAACATTAACAAAATGTCCAAAGCGGACATTTTCATTTCCCGCAAAAGCGGACATTTCTATTTCCCCTTTACATACAATTTTCAGGTGTTGACGATTTTGAACAAAAATGGTAGCATTGTTTATTATCTAGCAAAGTGAGCGAAATGAAAGTAATCTTTCATTTCGCAGCGAGCGACGCAGCAAAAGGTGATTTGCCTACGAGGCTTGCCTCGTGAGCCTGAAGGGTCCAGGGCTTGCCTTGGGGGTATTAATACCCTTTTATTAAATGGGAAGGTGTTTGGAAAAATTCTTTAAAAACTAAATATAATTTTAGGGTTAATAGTTATCAAAAACAAGCAGGAGCAATTATGGCAAAGAAATCAATTGTGCAAAGAATGGATCAACAGAATCAAGAAAAGAGAAAAGAAGCTCGGGTTTCACTCAATATAATCAGCGCCGGGAGTGCGGGTGGAAAAGCTAATTCTGATCTAGCGGTTGCTGAAAAAGGAATTGAAGAATTTTATAATTCAATTTTTTCTGAAGTCTTTGGAGACAATAGTAATTGTGAATTATGTGCAAACTCCAAAATATGTATTCAAAAAAATGATTAATTAGCAATTAAAAAGTCAAAATCACCGTGTATCTCACTAGCATATCAGTCCAAGGATTGAAATGTAGTGGGCTTTTTTAACGCATGTTTGCATGCTTGTTTCGAGAAATAATAGCCACCCTAAGCCCTTTATGCATCTCTTGACTGAATTCTCAATGGATGCTATCATATTTTATTGAGTGGAACTTCGCTCATGAAATTATTCTTTTTAAATTTAATAGTAGACGTTTTTCTCAATCTAATTTAAGGGGAGGCATTTATGGCTAAATATTATTTCAATAAAGGAAAAAAACAATTGACACAAGTGTCGAAACCAGTTCCGAAACAAGAACCAACATTAAATCTGAAACCAGAACCGATGGCAGTAGTTGCAAAGGAGGAAGACCTTAAGGCTGAAAGCATTAAAGCGTTGGCATTTCAGCTGCAAGCAATAGCCCTGCAACAAAAAGTCGGCCAGATACTTCAAAAAGAAAAAGAAGAAGAAAATCTCTTTGAAACTTTGGTGGTCAATGTCATAGCTCTCATGACGGCCATTTTGCAAGTGTTTCTTTGGAAAAAGGAAAATTAGTTTTTGTTAATTTAGTTATTAGGAATTGTTATGGAAAGCTTGCTAGTGGTTAAGGGGTCTAATGGTAAGGAAAGCAATCAGCCAGTTGTTTTGGAAACCCCAAAAAAAGAGCAATCATTGGCCCATCTCAAGGAGCTCTTGAAAAATGGTTTGGGACAATATAATGAACTCAGTGATGGCGCTAACGCATGGATTGGTGCCGCAATTGCGAATATAGAAAATGCCTGAACATAAAGGTCATCTCAAATCCTTGAGATGACCTTTATTCTTTTTCGCAAAGACCTTCTCGCTTTGAAATTTGCCAGAAGCACGACTGCTGGTATTTTTTTGAATTTGCTGCTAATATGAATAAAGCTTGATAATAATCTACAAAGAGGCGGTGTAGTCTAATCGGTTAAAACGCAGTCGTTCATTTGACTGAATTGAAGGTTCGAATCCTATCCACCGCTACAAAATTCCACAAAGCAACAAATAAAATGGAGCTAAAACTATGAATTCAAAAACATATCACCAAACAATCAAGGAAACTTCAAAAAAACTGAATAGTTATTTTAGTGATTTTTGCCAGCAGTATCCGCAATATACTTTTTTGAAAAATGATTATACGAAAAAAAGCGTGCATCTTAATGGCATTCAGTTTCAAGCTGGCTTTATCAGTGGTCCTAATGATAATTGGGAGCAATATATTGAAGTTGCAATTATTATTGAATTGGTTATGATTTGGGCCTACAAGACGAAATGGATTTTGGACAAAAAGCAAGATGTTTGGGAAAGCGAAAATTCTTTGATGACAACTGTTTTGCAGCATGACTTAGTGTTGTCTTGCATCAATGATTTGTTCAATGAATATTTGAAAAAAGATTTAAAACATATCGACAAAATTCGAAGCTTGGTCGATGAATTGATGGGAAAACTTTCGTACGGATTTTGGCTGGAAAGAGAAAAGCTGAATGTCAATTTTTCTTCATTGGAAGATGTGATTATGAATTGGCAAGAAATCTACACTGAAAGAAATACTAGCCTTAATTTGGTTTATGACTATACCCCCCTCATTGGCTTTGCACTTTCTTGCGAAAATTTCGACATTATTGATAGCTATATTTTTGAGATTCCAGCCAGTCTTCGTTTTTCAAATGCAAGCCAAATGATTAGCGACTTGGGTGATTTCGGTCAAAATATTGATCAAAATAGCAAATCAGACGAGGATATTTTTTCAGACTTGAAAAATGGGGTGATAACTTTTCCAATTCATCTTTTGATTGAAGAAAAACTTGTTCAGAAGGCTCTCGGCAATTTAAAGGAAATCAAAAATGTTGCTTGGCAGAAAAAAATGCTTGAACTCATTGCTGAAAAAGAAATAAACAAGCGAGCAATCAAGATTGCCGCTGAGAGCTTCGACGCTCACAAGAATTTTTTCCAGTCACATTTGGAAAAACCAAGCCCAATGCTTATGCGAGTTTTTGGCATGTTGATTAACAACAAGTATTTTGATCAAAAAATTGTTTTTCAGGAAAGCCCAGTTTTGAGAAATAGGGTGGTGCTTTGCGATGTTCATGGCAAAGAAAAGGGAACTGAAGATAAGCTGCGTGCTCATCGAGAAGGTAAGTTGCACAAAGCTTTTGCAATTTTCATCTATAACGAAAAAGGAGAGCATTTGATTCAAAAGGGAGCTGACGAAAAATATCACTCAGTTGGTCTTTGGTCAAACACTTGTAGTGGCCATAGTATCTCGGGCGAAAAATTGGCTGTTACTGCGGAAAGGAAACTTAAGGAAGAAATGGAAATTGAAACAAAGTTGCAAAAGAAGTTTAGCTTTGTTTACAAATTTGATGCTGGCAATGACTTTGTTGAAAATGAATATGTCACCGTTCTCATTGGAAAATATGGCGATGAAGTTTATGTTCACCCAGAAAAAGCGGAGAATTTGAAATGGATAAATATTGATGAATTAATTGAAAATATCATTGAAAAACCAGAAGAATACTGTCAGGGACTCAAAATAATCTTGAAAAGAATGGGCTATAGCTTGGCTAAAAAGGTTATTAAAACTATCAAAGTTGATTTGGCTGAATAGCCTTTCTGACTACATCAAAAAAAGAAAACAAAATGAGTCATTGACAAAATGACTCATTTGTTTTAAAATAATACGATAAGTTATAATTCTGAAAATCTCAAGTAAGATCTAAAATTATGGAAGAAAAAATAGTATACCCAATTAGAATCAATCGCTATCTTGCGCTGAACAATTATTGCAGTCGGCGAGAAGCTGATGCCTATATCACAAAGGGCCTGGTTATTGTTAATGGAAAAAAGGCTCAAATTGGTGATAAGATTTTTGAAAAAGACAAGGTTGAGTTTAATGTCAAAGAAAAAGGCGTCTTGAAGAAATATGTTTACTATGCTTATCACAAAGCGCGGGGAATTGTGACCCATTCCCCTAAAGATGGTCAAAAAAGCATTGCCAATGTGGTCAAAGTTGCCGACGATGTGTTTCCAATTGGAAGATTGGACAAAAATTCTCGCGGATTGATTATTCTTAGCAATGATGGCCGCATCACAGACAAGCTGCTCAATCCAGAAAGGGAACATGAGAAAGAATACGTCGTTAGTGTCAACAAGCCGATCTCAAATATTTTTCTGAAGGTCATGAGACAAGGTGTGCAGCTTGAAGATTTCAAAACGCGTCCAGCCGAAGTTGAAAAAAAAGATGAACTCACTTTTCACATCACGCTGACTGAAGGAAAAAAACATCAAATTCGTCGTATGACAACAGCTCTTGGCTGGGAAGTCGTTGATTTGAAAAGAATCAGGATTATGAACGTCAATCTTGGCAGGATTCGAGTTGGTCAATTGCGAGCTCTGGGCGAAGAAGAGGTTTTGGCGCTTCTGAGAAGCCTAAATGTTATATAGGTTATAAATTGTCTATGGTAAATTAACAGAGTAGCGCATTAACTTTCTTATAATTTCTAATTTCCAATATCGGAATTTTGAATGTTTTAAGCACTGAGATTTTATTCGAAATTATTTTTATGATAAAGGACAATAAATACTATGTATTTATTGTCCTTTGTTTTTTGAAGAGATGAGGTATCGTGCCCGTTTAGATTAGTGTTAACTTTCTACTATCACAAGCGTGATTGGTTTTTTCCCCAAGTCCCTGGCGACTTTTTCAGCATTTTTGCCATGTCCGCAAAAAATGTCGATATGTCGTGGACCCTTGATCCCAGAACCAGTGTCTTCGACTGTTCCTAAAAATTTTAATTCAGGAATGAAGATTTTTGTTCCAAGTGGGTAAAAACGGTTGTCCGCAGCAATAGTTCCGATGTGAGGCGTGGTGCCAGACTTCGTTTTTTTGCCTTCACCATTCATTGCGGTTGCTTTCAGATATTGTTGCTTTGTTCGGTATTCGCCTTTTTTGGGACCGAAATAACCAGTTGCGATTCCCTTGATTTGTTTAATTGAAATTAATGGTTCTTTAGCTCCGGGCAGGAGCTCTTTATTTGCTAGTGGTTGAACGTACTGGGCGGTGTACGCTCTGGTCGAGCTAAAAACTATGCCAAATATCATAATTAAAATAGCGCATAATTTCTTGATTGATCTCGGCTTCAAGCTTTTTCCTCCTTTGATTCAGCCACGATACCCTCATTTACACAAACAAAAACAATTCAGAGTTTGGATTGTTTTCGCTTATACCATCCAAATGCTACTTAATTATAATACTTGGACTCGGCATATATTACGCCTCAGATTTAATTTTCTTTCAAGCTGCAAAAGTAGGGTTGGTATTTTGCCTGAAGGGTGTTACAATTACTTGTGGATTAGTATTTAACTTGAAGATTGGTAGGTTTATGAAAATAGCAATTCACGCTTCAGATCTTTGTCATCAGCGGATTGATGGCACGAGAGTATATATTTTGAATATGTTGAAAAATTTTGGAAAACTTGATAAGCAAGATTCTTTTTTTGTTTATCACAAAAATAATTTTAACCCTAATTTAAAACCTCCAAGCTTTCCAAATTATTTCTTCAAAAATATTCCTTTTCCAAGATTTTGGACTCAGACTCGTTTTGCTTGGCAACTTTTCTGGGACAAACCCGGTGTGCTTTGGATGCCAGTGCATAATCTTCCACACTGGCGGCGGAAAAAAATGAAAACTGTGGTGACCGTGCATGACTTGGCTTTTAAAATTTTCCCTCAGCATTTTCCTGTGCAGGAGTTGTCTCGGCTCAACAAGCTTGGCGACCATGCCATTCAAAATGCGGATGGTCTGATTGCGATTTCACATGCCACCAAGGAGGATATATTGAAATTTTATCCAACAGTTAAGGCTGAAAAAATCAGAGTTATTCATCATGGTTTTGACGCACAACTTTTTAATTTAAACTTTTCTGAAAGCCGGTCAAAAGAAATTCTAAAAAGTTATAACCTGCAACCCAAATCCTACCTCCTTTATGTTGGGGCCATTCAACCACGAAAGAATTTAGTTGTATTGATTGAGGCGTTTGAGCAAATAAAAGTAAATCAACCAGAAATGAAGCTAGTCATTGCTGGCGCCACTGCTTGGAACTATCAGGAAACTTTGCAAAGAATAAAGGATAGTGTTTTTGCCAATGACATTGTTGTTACTAATAGATTGCCCTTTGATCAATTGCCGGTTTTGTATCAAGGAGCAATCATTTTTGTTTTTCCATCTTTGTATGAAGGATTTGGCATCCCAGTCCTGGAGGCGATGGCTTGCGGGGTTCCTGTTATTTTGGCAAAAAATTCCAGTCTTCCGGAAGTCGGCGGTTGCGCTGCAAGCTATTTTGACGCTAAAAGCAGCAATCAGCTGGCAGCCTGCATTGAAAAGGTACTGAAGGACAAAATATTGGCTCAGCAGATGATTCAAGCCGGCTTGAATCAAGCTGGGAAATTTTCTTGGGAAAAAAGCGCCCAAGAAACATTGCAACTTTTGAAATCTATCAAGTAATCAAGTTATAAAGTCACTAAAACATCTTTTGGATTCTGAAATATTTATCACGAAAGAAAGATTTTTGAATCCCTCCGCAAATGCTGCACTCGCTAGCATTTGCCACTTTTCCAAAGGGAGGAACAAAAAGTAACTCAGAATTTTTACGAACTCGCATTCTATTTTGGCCATAGAAGCGACAGCAACTCCGAGCACTTAGCCGTAGTCTTGGGCTAAGCGTGTGCTCAAAAAAGGATGCAAGTTTGTAAAAATGTTTTCAGGGACAAATGGTATTTTTCAAAATCATGACTTGCGTATGACCCGTTAAAGGGCACAAGGGCACAGTACCTTCTCATTGGTATCTTTGCGTGAGCTGGGTATTTTGTTGTGCCTAGTCTTTCTCGGAAAAAAATAAATAATAAAAAAGAGCCAGCGAAAAAAGAGTCAAAATTGTGATAATAATGTTTTCCCAGAGTTCGAATTTGAGCAGGGAGTTGCCAATCAGCAAAAATGAAAAAATAATCAAAATTGGAAGAAGCTTCGTTTTGATTAATCTTACTCTTGAAAAATTCATTTCAAGTTTTTTTCCAACCGCGATTGTTCCCACTAGAATTGTCAGTAGGGTTATTGTTAGCTTGGTTAAACTCAGGTGAGACGTTACAATTCCCGGAAGCAGACTCTCGGAAATTAAAATTGCGGTAAATGCAAAAAACAAAATATAAAGTCCGTCATGCAAAAGTTTATAACTAAGCATAAAAAAATTTTTATTTGAAAGCATTCCGGTGATTGGATTTTTCTTTCGATGAGAAAAAGCTGGTTGTGAATAATTTTTTGGCATATTTATTGTTGTAGGTTGTTTATGATGCGATATTTGATAAGGGAAAGAGAGGTCATTAAATTTGGCTGATTTAGCTGAGTGTAAAGTACTACGTTAATTGATTGCAATTTAACATCATTTTCAAAACTAGTTTCGAATTGATAATCATTTCCAACCAAATCGCAAATATCTGCCAGATTAAGGTTGCAAGTATAGGTGTGAAAAGTTAACGAGGCTTTGGTTGGACTGCAGGAAACGCTTTTCTCAAGGCTTCTTGAATCAACCAGTACAGGAGGAACCTTGGCATATGTCTTGGCAACCAATTGGTTTTCCAGCGGACGTTTTTGACCGTTGTCTATAACGAAATATTTGTTTTTATTTTTGTCATAAAGGAGTGTCCCATCGAGATGGGATTGATTAACTGTAAACTGTTTTTGTCTTTTGTAGGCATTTATTTCAGCAGGAGTCAGGGGAATAACATTTTTCCAATCAAAACCCATGGCAACAAATGTGGCTGAATCAGCGATTGGATAGCTTTGGCCACGAGTAAGAATAAAAACTGATTGATCAGAAGAAGCAAGAGTTCCATCAGCAAATCCGATAAAACTTTCTGAAACAGTCTTACTTTTCAAAAAATCTTCATTTTTTGGAATTGCTTGTGCAGCCTCAAATCTGGAAAGAAAAGCTTTGTCACTGATAAAAGGAATAAGTTGTTGATTTTCAAATTGATAATATTGATTTCCAATCACAATAAGAGTATCGTCCGGAAAGCTGTTTGCGTTTAAGATATCTTCTCCGGGTGGATTTAGTTTGAGATCCTCTTGAGAAATTCGCACAAAAGATGATCTCGAATAGCCTAGTTGATCAAGCGCTAGTCCAGAAAGGAAATGGCGAGCTTTTCCATTGGAAATGATATAATAATTTCCATTGAGGTTTAAGAGAGAACCATTGACAAAGCCCAGTGGCACTCCGATTGGATAAAAGAAAGCGCTATATGATTTGTGGATTTTTACAAGGGCATTTTTTGGAAGCTGCGAACTTGCTTCAAGCACAATGTTTAATTTAGCATCCTTGAAGTTTCCCAGAGGATTGGCGTTGAAGAAAAGTTTTTCGGTGCTTTTAATCGAGCCGCTTTTAATTGGGTCTTGCAGGTTTGTTCGCATTAAAAACAAAGTGTTTTTAAGTGCATTAATGCTGCCAAATGAATAGTCCAGAGATATTTCAGGAAATAGGATGCGATAGGTGACAAAAAAAGCTGCCAACACGGAAATTACGTATAGGAGAATCTTTGAAGCAAGATAAATTTTTTTCCATCTGGATTGAAGCGTAATTTTTTGAGTCAGATTAATCATATTTATTTCAAAACTTTAAAAATAGTAATATGGGAACTCGTTGATTTTTTTTCAGGAAAATTTGTGATTAGCTTGTTGGAATCAGCGCCAAGGTCAAGTCGAGTTGTTGAAAGATTGACTTGATTTTCAAGCATAAGGCGATTTCCAATGGTGCTATTCACATAATAAGCAATTTTGCTGTCTGGGGCAATGAGGTAAACCTTGTCAAAAGATTTAAGATCAAGTTTAGCTAGATCACTGGTGTTGAAAAAATAGGCCGCATTTTTTTCGAAAAGAAAATTCATTGGCGCTGCAATCATTGACCAACCGTCTCCAGTTGACTGACCATCAATCAAGATCAAGTCTTTTGCTGAAAAAAACTGACTTAGCTTTTCCGTTTGAATGAGCAGTTGCTTATTTTCCGCGAAGGTCGCAAAGTGCCAAGTCGCAGGCAAATTTCCGGCCAAGAGAGCGATGGCAGCAAGAATTGGCGCTAGCTTGAGAGCTGGATTTTTCTTGGTCGAAATCAAATATTGATACGCATCGGCAATAAAAAGGGCACTGTAAAAAATTGCGCCTGGCAGAATAGAAAATGCAAATCTTCGCAACATCCAAGGATGGTCAGGCGAAATATGTGAATCAAGAAAATAAATCAGGGTCGGAGCAATAATAAAAAGAGGAACAAGTTTTGCATATTTTTTGCGATAAGCATAAAAAATGCAAGCTATTGTCGCTAGGATAAAAAATCCAAGCATTCCATAATTATAAAAAATTTTCAAAATATAAAATTCCGGAAGAGCTGCGTCGCCTGGGCTACCCAGCGGTGCTATTTGAGGCGAAGTCATTGTTGGGATAATGGCTTTAACTATTTCTTTGTAAAAATTGATATCCCAGAAAGTATTGCCGACCAAAACTAAAAATAGAAAAATAGAAAAAACAAGAAATTTCCAATGTGAATTGTTTTTGAGATATGTCTGGGTCTTCTTGTTGAAAAAAATTATAACCCCGCAAACCAGAAAAAAAGCGATTCCTTCAATGCGGGTAAAAATGAGCAGGGTCGAGGACGCTAAAAGCAAAAGAAGATTCAGCTTATTTTGCTTTTTCAGGAAAATACAGGTGGAAAAAATAGCAATCCAAGCCAAGGGTAGCGCCATGTTCTCACTTAGCGTATATTTCGGAAACCAATACACCGAAAGAGAGGTTGCCGCAAAGAACATAGTCAAAAAGCTTCCTTTTGCCTGCATAAATGATCTAGCTAGAAAATATAGCGTAAATAAAAACCAAATTGAAAGGACGGCGTTGGCAAGAGTAAGGCCATTTACTCCGAAGATGCCATAAAAAGAAGCTAGCCATGAAATGTAGACAAGGGGGAATTGCGTTATTAATTTTCCGTCGCTGGTGTAGAAAAAACCAGGAAAATTAAGGGCTCGTCCGGCTCCACGCAATTTGAAAAAAGCATCTCCCGCAGGAGTTGAAAAAGTAAGGACATGATTTTGAGAAAGTCTAACTGCCGCTTCACTGATTGATCCTTGATCTCGACCAGAAAAAACTGTTGGCGAAGTGAAAAAAGAAAGGATTGCAACAAAAACAAATATACCAATACTAACAAGCCACAATTCTCGCGAAAGGGTGATTTTTTTGCCCTGCTTGGTCAGCAAAAGAGTCAGGGCGATTGCTCCAGCCAAAAAACAGGCCCAAACTAACCAGGCATAAAAGAATCCAGCTAAGGAAAGCAAAAAGCCGGCCCAACCAAAAACAAGCCACAATAAGGACTTTAGCACGAATAATTGATAATCTGATTGAGATAATTCTGAATTGATCATTGTTTTGATTATACTGATATTTTTTGGATTTGCAAAGCATTTTTGGTTGAGGTAAAATGAAAGAAGTAAAATACTCTTGATTATCAAAAACAAAAATAAATGTTGAAAAAACTAAATTTTTTTCGCTGGTACTATAATGAAGGAATTCAGGAATTATTAGAGATATACAAAAACGCTATATTTTTTTGTTGGCGATATTTTTCAATTAGCGAGCTTTTCTTGACCTTGTTTTCTCCTTGGCATCGCGATATTGAAAATCGAAATTGGCGAGGATGGAATCCGGTGCGTTGGGCAGAAATTTTGGTTGAAAATTTGTTTTCACGTTTTCTTGGCGGGATTGTACGCTTGGTGGTAATAATTTTGGGTCTGTTTTTTCTTTCCTTTGTCCTTATTGTTGGAATTGCATTAGCTTTGTTTTGGATTTGTTTTCCCTTGTCGATCATCGGAGTCATTTTTTTGGCCCTGCAGGGAAGTGAATATTTTCTGTCGCTGAGTTGCTTTTCTTTGTCTTGGGTGTTACTAGTGGTTGTTTGTTATATTAGCAACACCCGGGCTTCACTTGCTAATATGAGCGTAGAAGATTTTACAAAAAGCCTTGCCTTTGAAAGAATTTGTGGTCGTTTGGGGTTGCCTCGCAAGAACTTTCCAATTGAAATCTTGGAAAATCAGGCCATGCTGGAAGAATTTTTAAAGGTGCACGATGTTTCCCAGCAAGAATATTTGGAGATAACTCAATTTGAAATTAGCAGCTTGCAACAGAAAAAAGATCAAGCAAAGTTTTGGACTTGGCAACAATTGAAAAAAATAATTCCAATTGGCATGCAGTGGCGCTATGGCTATACAGTGAATTTAGATCGCTGGGCCCGTGATTTGTCGGCTTTTGACTCAAGCGAATATGCTCAGGTTGATTTTATTGGTA
Source organism: uncultured bacterium (assembly GCA_903824515.1). GTDB lineage: Bacteria > Patescibacteriota > Minisyncoccia > Moranbacterales > GWC2-37-73 > CAIPMZ01. The sequence goes on along the minus strand of CAIJXA010000031.1, from coordinate 13,224 downwards.
GAGAAAATGAGCGCGAAATTCTGAAATTGATTCTGACTCGACCCGATCAGAATTGTGCCTTGCTTGTTGGCGCAGCAGGAATTGGTAAAAAAACTCTAATTCATTTTTTGGCGCGAGAAATCAGAACCGGTCAAGCAGAGGGTGCCTATCAAAATATTAGAATTATGCTGCTTGATTTGGGTCAGGTGATTTCAGATGCAAAAAGCCGCGGCTTGGATATGGAAAATCAATTGCGCAAAATTTTCTTTGAAGCGGCTTATGCCGGTAATGTAATTTTAGTTATAGAACATTTGGAAAATTATCTTGGAGGCGAGGGAAACATGCTTCATCCTGACATTGCTCCTGTTCTGGTGGATTTTCTGGCCAGGCCCTCTTTTCGTTTGATAGCAACTGGCGCTCCAACTGAATATCATCAATTGATTGAAAAAAAGCAGCAAGTTGTGAAATATTTTGAAGTCATTGAAATGACTGAGCCGTCAGAGGAAGAGACCATTGCAATTATGCTTGCACAACTGGAAAAGTATGAGAAAAAAAGAGTCATATTCACTTATGGCAGTTTACGAGAAATAGTTGCCAGCTCATCTCGCAGTAATTGGAGCTCACCTTTGCCAGAAAGAGCGCTTGATTTGATGATGGATGTGTTGATGTTTTGGGACAAAAAAACCGAGCAGCAATTTGTCACCAAAAAAACTATTGATGAGTATCTTTCGCTGAAAACTGGAGTCAAACAGGGTGAGATTGATAACTCGGAGCGTAAAAAACTTTTGAAATTGGAAAGTACTCTCCACAGACAAGTTATTGGACAACAAGAAGCTGTAAGTCAAATGGCGCAGGCGCTGCGGCGTTCTCGAAGCGGCATTGGCGATAGGCAAAAACCAGTTGGAAGTTTCTTATTTCTTGGCCCTACCGGGGTTGGAAAAACCGAAACTGCTAAAGCGCTGGCGAAAATTTATTTTGGAGATGAAAAACATGTAATTCGCTTGGATATGAGTGAATTTCAGTCTCCAAATTCTATTGATAGGCTCTTGGGATCAAGCCAATTAAATCAACAGGGAAGGCTCACAACTCAAATAAAAGATAATCCATATTCATTACTTTTGCTGGATGAGGTTGAAAAGGCTTATCCAGATATTTTGGATATTTTTCTGCAAATTTTGGATGAAGGTTTTGTGACTGATGCTTTTGGTGAAAAAATAAATTTCCGTAATTGCATGATTATAGCAACCTCAAATGCCGGAGCTTCGCTCATCAAGAAAATGGTTGAAAATGCGGCGGCCGCTGAAGACATCAAAAAATCAGTCATCGATTGGACAGTCGAAAACAATATTTTCAAAGTGGAGTTTCTGAATCGTTTTGATGGAGTGATTTTTTTCAGGCCGCTCAATCAAAAAGAACTCGCAGATGTTGTTTGGCTCAAACTTCAAGATTTTGCCAAGCGCCTAGACAAGGAAAAAAATATCCAAATTGATTTCCGGGAGGATATTGCTCAAAAAATTATCGAAAAAGGGTATAATCCGATTTTTGGAGCCAGGTCGCTGAATCGCTACATCGAAGACACTGTGGAAAACTTGGTGGCCAAAAAGATTATTGCCGGCGAGGCGAAAAATGGGGAAAGAATCACAGTAGAATTATAGGAACTTGAAAATTCACAAATAAAAAATTGAAAAAATTGAAAATTGAAATTTGAAAATTAATTTAAATTGAATTTTCAGCTAGGGTTTTGATGCTTGGAAAAAATTTTACATTTAGAGCAAAACGGGCTAGACTGGTGATTGAGGATAGTGCTTAATTTTCCATTGTAATGAAGATATTAGTCATTGCCCCAACTCCATTTTTTGCAGACAGGGGAACCCACATAAGAATACTTGAGGAATCATTGGCACTTGAAAAACTCGGTCATTCCATCATAATTGCAACTTATCATATTGGAAGCGAGATTAATTCAAATGTTCAAACAAAGATAGTGGTCAAAAGAATTCGGCGACTTCTTTTTTGGTACAAAAAACTGGAAGCGGGTCCGGACTGGCAGAAGATAATCCTGGATTTGATGCTCATTCGAAAAGCTTTTCATTTGGCCAGAACCGAAAGACCCGACATCATTCATGCTCATCTTCATGAGGGTGTTGCTCTTGGTTGGATTGTGCAAAAATGTCTTTTTTGGCGAAAAATCAAATTAGTGGCTGATTTTCATGGCAGCTTGACAAAAGAAATGGTTTCGCATAGTTATTTGAATGGCGGTTTGCTCAAGAGTCTTTTTTCTTTTGGAGAAAAATGGATAGACAATATGGGCGATGCGGCACTGACAAGTTCTGCAGAAAACACTCAGGAGATTAAGTGTATTCGCAGTGACCATAGGGTCGAGACTATTTTGGATGGTGCAAATCTTTCATACTATGAAAAACTCCCTTCAAGGAATGCCTTGAAAAACGAATTTGAATTACCAGCCAATAAAGTGATTGTGACTTATACTGGAGCTTTAGTTCCAAACAAGGGTGTGCAATACTTGCAAGAAGCAATCTTGGTGGTTTTGGAAAAAAATCAAAATATTTTTTTTGTTATAGCTGGATTTCCAGCGGAGGATATGAATAAATTCGTGGATCAAAACAAACTTAGTGATAGTGTCAGAATCATTAGCCCACTTAGTTATTTTAAATTACCGGCAATTTTGGCTGCAAGTGATATCGGCGTGGATCCGAAGGATTCATCCACGCTTCAAGCTAGTGGGAAAATTTTGCAATATATGGCAGCCGGCTTGCCAGTTGTTTGCTTTGATCGCCAAAACAACCGAACTTATCTCGGAGCAGGCGGTGAATTTGCTCAGGAGGTTTCTGCCAAAGGTTTGGCTCAAGCTATTTTGTCCTTGGCTGGCGACGAAAAAAAGATGAGCGAAAAGGGGGCTATCAATCGAGAGAGAATCAGTGATTTCAGTTGGGAAATTTCGGCCAAAAAAATTGAAGAAATTTACAATTAATAATTAATAATTTTAAAATAAAAATGGATAAACTTAAAGTTGAAAGCAAAAACAAACTAAAGACACTTATTGCAAATAAAAAAGTTAAAGTACTGTTGATAATTTTAGCGATACTTATTGCGGGCTTTTTTGTCTTTAGTTATTTAATGAAAAACAAACAGCTCGTGCTGAAAACGTCACTCTCAGCGCTAGACAGTGTTTCGAGATTTTTGCCAATTCCAGCTGATGAAAAAAAGGAAATTGAAGTCCTCAACACCATTGTTTCAACTTTTACAAAAAATGATGACAAGGAAAAAACTTTTTTGATTTTGCTTCAAAACAATACTGAGCTTCGGCCGGGTGGTGGATTTTTGGGACAATATGCAATCGTGCAAATCAAAAATGGAAACGTTGTTTCAACAAAAGTTGAAGATGCCAATTTGTTAGATCAGCGCATCTTGGCAAAAGTCCCAACCCCGTATCCTTTTGAAAGAATGATGCAGCTTAAAAATTGGAAGTTTCGAGACTCAAACTTTTCGCCAGATTTTCCCACTAACGTGGAAAAAGCAGAATATTTCTTTAGGCTAGCCGGTGGAAACAGCAAGCAATTTGATGGGGTTGTGGCAGTCAATTCGCAAGTTTTTGACAATATCTTCACACTAACTGGTCCAATCTCAGTGCCAGGATATACTGGCGAGTTTAACAGTGAAAATGCTTCAAGAAGATTGGAAGAGATTGTTGAAAAAGCCTATATCATGAATCCTTCGTTGGATACTCAGAATCGTAAAGCAATTTTGAAAACCATGGCGCCAATTATCTTGCAAAAATTGCTAACCTTGGGAAATGTCACCAAAATTGCTGATCTGTTTCACAATGAAATGAAAAATAGGAATGTGATGCTAAATTTTACTGATCAAAATCTTCAACAAGTTGTGGCCAGTGTGCATTGGGACGGAACCGTGCCAAAAGATTGGGCTGGAGATTATTTGATGGCAGTTGATGCCAACATGGGGGCGCTGAAAACCGATTTTTATATGCGCCGTGAAATGAACTACGATCTTGACTTTACGCAAGAAAAACCTACTGTTACGCTTAATGTTAAATATAAAAATACTGCACCCGGTGGCGATTGGCGCACTAGTGACTATCATGCCTATTTGCGAACCTATGTTCCACAGGGAGCCACTTTTGTTTCCAGTCATATGGTCAGTCACATCAATACCGCCAATGAATTTGGCAAAACCTATTTTGGTTTCAAAGTTGATGTAGTAATGGGAACCGAAGTTGATGGTCAAATCATTTATACTCTGCCCGATTCTATCACTCCCGATAACTACAAATTGCTTATTCAGAAACAATCCGGTGCCGGCAGCGTTCCAGTGACTGTGCATGTCAAAATGAAAGATGGCAAGCAATATACTCAGCAACAAACTTTGCTCAATGATTTGAATTTGCAATATAACAACTAATAAGTATATAGCATATAATATGTAATATGGAGTAGAAATTTGAAATCAAAAATTGAAAATTGTGAATTGAAAATTGGAGCCCATGTCATATGTTACATGTTCCATGACATCTATATGAAGCTACTTTTAATAAAACTTGGAAAAGCGTATGCAACCATTCGGCGAGAGGGGATTTTTAGGGGTGGGAAAAGAGTCTTGCTTTTTCTGGGAGCATATTTTGAAAGTATTGTTGGGGTCAAAGCTGGAGACATTTTATTTATTACCCCTGGCGTCGGTGATAGCGCACTGTATAGAGCGCATAATCAGGCTGAGGAGTTGCGAACACATGGTTTCAAAGTTTCTATCACTATGCAAGACAATCCATTTTTGGTGGGTTTGTCAAAAAAATTCAAAATCTTTGTTTTCAACCGAACATTGCAAACTGCCAGCACTGATAAGCTGATATCGGAAATTAAAAAACAGAATGGAGAAATCATTTTTGACACGGATGATTTGGTTTTTGATGTCAAATATATTCAGCAAACAGACCACTATGCCAGAATGTCACACTTTGAAAAAAAGCAGTACGCAAAAGGTGTTGGAGAAGAAATACTCAAAGATCCCTATGTGAAAGTTTGCACGACCAGCACCAAATTCATCGCCGCAATCCTGAAAGAATATGGAAAGAAAGTTTTTGTGATCACCAACAAGCTTTCCAGTCAATGGGTTGCAATTGCAGACAAGCTTTTGGAAAACTTTAGCAAAGAAAAAGAAGGCAAAAAGAAAATTCGCATCGGATATTTCAGTGGCACGATTGGACACAATAAAGATTTCGCTACGATTTCGGATGCTTTAATCAAAATCCTGAAAAAATATCCTCAAGTGGAAATTTTTTTGGCAGGGCCTCTTGAATTGGAAAAGAAAATGGCTGAATTTTCGGAAAGAATTGTGCGTTCAATGTATGCTCCAAGAAAAAAACATTTTGAAAATGTTTTCTCTTGCGATATCATTTTAGCACCGCTAGAGATAGATTTTTTCAGTGAGGGTAAATCGGAATTGAAATTTTTCGAATCAGGTTTGCTGAAAGTCCCGATTGTGGCTGTTCGAAACAGCACCTATGAAAATGTTATTATTGATGGCGAAAACGGCTTTTTGGCTGAAAGTGATGATGAATGGGTTGAAAAACTTTCCAAATTAATAGAGGATAGTAAGTTCAGAAAAGAGATGGGAGAAAGGGCTCGCGAAAAAGCCCTGCGAGACTATACCACCCAGAATAGCCACTCTAATGAATATTATGCTTATTTGAAAGCTTGCATTAAAAAAGAGAATGACAGCAGCGTTTGATTGCATGTTTTCTTATTTTAGAATCTAAAAATTTACAATTATCATTTATCAATTAATAATTAATGCCAAATTTCTAAATTTTCAAACATTTGGAAATTAATTCATTGAAAATTGAGATTCGAAAATTAAAATATATGAAAATTCTAATCACTGGTGGCGCCGGCTTCATTGGCAGCAATGTCACCAAAAAATTGCTCGAGCGAGGCGACAGTGTGGTTTGCGTGGATGAATTTAATGACTATTACTCTCCAAAAATCAAGGAGCGCAATGTGGCGCAATTTGCGGAAAATCCAAACTACACCTTGTATCGTGGAACCATCACGGACTATGAATTTTTGAAAGGAATTTTTGAAAAAGAAAACATCCAAAGAGTCATTCATGCTGCTGCCAGAGCTGGCGTGCGTCCAAGCATCGAGGACCCTTTCATCTATGAGGACACGAACGTGAAGGGGACGCTCAATTTGCTGCATCTTGCAAAGGAATTTGCCGTGGAAAATTTTGTGCTTTTCAGTTCCTCCTCGGTTTATGGCAATTCTCCCAAAGTGCCATTTTGCGAAACAGACCCGGTGGATAATCCAATTTCACCCTATGCAGCCACCAAGAAGGCCACAGAGCTTCTGGGCTACACTTATCATCATCTTTATGGCCTTAACGTCAACGTGGTGCGTCCCTTCACCGTCTATGGTCCCGGTGGCAGGCCTGACATGGCACCCTTTTTGTTCACCAAATGGATCGATGAAGGCACGGAGTTGAAGCGTTTTGGCGATGGCTCGACCAGGCGCGACTATACCTTCATTGATGATTTGGCAAATGGTGTTCTCTTGGCTGTCGACAAAGCTTTGGGCTATGAAATTTTCAACTTGGGAAATTCAGACACAGTTGATTTGAACACTTTCATTGCCACTATTGAAAAAATTCTTGGCAAGAAGGCCAACATCAAGCAATATCCAGCTCAGCCTGGCGATGTGCCAATCACTTTTGCTGATCTTTCCAAATCCCGAGAACTTCTCGGCTATTCTCCAAAAGTCAAAATCGAAGAAGGCATGGCAATCTTCATTGACTGGTATCTGGAGAATAAACAACTTTATTAGACCATAGGGCTTAAATAGTTTTAAGTTTAAAGTTTTAAATTTTAAATCAAATTTGAATAATAAGCTATATGTCATCCGTAATCAGTCATCAAAAATGCATTTTTATGATCTGGAAGTTTGGAAGAATGCAATTTGATGTGCATCGAGATTTATAAATTGACAGATGGCTTTCCTAAGAGAGAAAGTTATGGGATAATTGATCAGATGCGAAGATCCTCATCATCTGTGGGTGCCAATATCGCAGAAGGATTCGGAAGGTTTCACTACAAGGAAAAGATAAAGTTTTACTACACTACCAGAGGATCTTCTTGCGAAGTTCAAAATTTCTTGTTTCTTTCTCAGGATTTGGGGTATCTTAGTAAAGATGATGCTAGAAAAATTTTTATAAAATACGAAAATTTAAATAAACAAATAAACAGTTTCATATCATCAGTTCAAAAAAAGATGACTGATGACAAGTGACTGATGACTCGCAGATAAGTTCAATTGAAACTGATTTAAAACTTTAAACTTTAACTAAAACTACCCTGTATGCAGAAACATGAAAATTATCGCGAACTCATCTGGGTTCTGGCAAAGACGGATTTCAAACTCCGCTATCACGGATCTTTTTTGGGCTATCTTTGGGCGATCCTGAAGCCGCTTTTGATGTTCACGATTTTGAATTTCGTTTTCTCGTCCTTGTTTAATCCGAAAGGCGGAAACGGGATCCCATATTATTCCTTGCAATTGCTGGTCGGTATCATCATGTTTAATTTCTTTTCCGAGGGCACCATGGCTGGCATGGGATCACTCCTTGCGAAATCGCAACTAGTGACCAAAATCTATGTTCCACGCTGGACGATTATTATTGCATCAACTATTAATTCGGCGCTCATCTATTTGATGAATATTTTGGTGATTATTTTCTTCTTTGCGCTCAATCGCTTTTTGCCACATTTTCCTTCGCTGCTTTTGTTTGTGGCCTTTTCCGTGGCAATATATGTCATTGTTTTGGCTTTTGCGCTTTTGACTGCGCCGCTCTATGTGAAATTTCGCGACCTTTCCATGATTTGGGAAGTACTGACTTCAATTCTTTTTTATGCTTCGCCAATTGTCTATTCCTTGCAACTGATGCCGGCAAATTATCAGAAAATTATGTTGCTCAATCCGATGGCCTTCATCATTCACTTCACCAAAGAAGGACTCATCAACAATCATTTTGCTGATCCTTGGAAAACCTTTATCTTCATCGCAACTGTTTTGCTGGCTTTTGCGCTTGGAATATTTTCCTACAATAAACTTGCGCCAACTGTGGCCGAGGAAATTTAAAGGCTGGGAAGCGAATCTGCCCAGAAAACTTACAAGTGTAATTATGAATGTCATATTTATAATTAGTTGAATAATCATAAAGTAAAATCATGAAAAAAAGAGCTTATTTCAGGGAAATTTTAGCCCAAAACAAACACTGGAAAAATAATGCGTCTTTTTTTTGAGTATCAAAAGTATAAAAGAAAGCTTTTTTTGACCTAATTAAATATCTTCCAGAGAGGCAAATTGTTTCAATAGTTGGTTTGAGAAGAGCTGAAAAGACAATTTTTTTAAAGTAAATCATCAAACACCTCATAGATAAAGAGAGTCTAAGCGTAAATAGCATTCTTTTTTTAAGTTTTGATGAAGCCTTGGTTAATTCAAAATTAACACTTAACGATTACTTGGACACTTTCCTGCTTGACATTTTGAAAAAGGGAGAAACAGTCACCGAATATGTTTTCCTGGATGAAATACAATATATCGAAAAATGGCAGCCTATTTTGGAGAGATACTACGACAATGAATCAAGCATAAATTTGATATTAGTGGATCATCTTCGCTCCTTCTTAAAAAAGACAACCGAAAGTTTGGCTGGAAGTATATATTTATTTAAATTGCGTCCACTGGGTTTTGAAGAATTTTTGGAGCTGGTTAATACCGAAAAAAATTGCTTTCTTCCTGCAAGAAATATGCCATTCCTGTTGGACAAAAAATCCTTTCTTTCAATAAAGAAGCTTATGATATTTTTTGCCAAAAATGGTGCAAAATTGGAAAAAAAGAAATTGACAAAAAATTTGATTCCATTGTGTCTTTTTCCAAACTCGAGCGTTTCATTGATCAGAAACTGAAAGAATTATTGTCAAGCGTAGCGAGAGATATGAAAAGTATTTTAATCCCCGAGCAAGCGACGAAACCAATAAGTTTAATAACTTTTTGTTCTTCCGATGTGCAAGTGCGTCTGGCATTTTCAGTATCCATCTACGCCAACCGCGAAATCCTGCTCATGGATGAAGTGTTGGCAGTGGGAGATTCTAATTTCCAAAACAAGTGTCCTATAGTCATATCGGGTATTATACCAAAACTATGCGGTCGTCTTGTTTTGGTATAATGAGGATTTCAATAAGAATAATAAAAAGACAAAAATAAATTTATTGAAAACAAGGTGAAAGAAATAAGGAGTCCAATCAAAAGAAAGATACTGCTTCTTCTCGCAGGCGGAGTGGCTCTTGGACTTGCAAATAATCCAAGGTCGCAAAAGAATGTTTTCAAAACGCTCAAGCGAGATTGGCATGAGATAAATAAGCAATATTTATACAGAACTGTAAAAGAATTTAAACAGGAGCGTTTAGTAGATTATCTTGAACAAGAAAATGGAACTACTAAAATTGTGCTAACGGAAAAAGGAAAGCTTAAAACACTTGAATTTAAAATAGATGCTATTAAGATTCCTAAACCCTTGAAATGGGATAATCGATGGCGGCTTGTGATGTTTGATATTCCTGAGAAAAGAAGATCCGAGCGGAATGTTCTCCGGGAAAAATTAAGAGAGATTGGCTTTAAGGAAATTCAAAAATCTGTTTTTGTGCATCCTTTTCCTTGTTTGGATGAAATTAATTTCATCACGGAATATTTTCAACTTCGAAATCTTGTTCGCTATGGCGAGGTTGTAAACATCTCTAATGAGGAAGAACTCAAACTAAAATTCAAATTGTATTAAGTTTTTGACTCTTGGGCGCCTTGCTTTAAATGGGGTAAGATACCCCATTATGCCAAAACTATGCGGTCGTCGAGTTTTGGTATAATCAGATATTAAGCTTAATCTAAACATCTGATGCGGATAAGCTATGTGAATTTACCGATATTTTCCATTATGCCAAAACTATGCGGTCGTCGAGTTTTGGTATAATGGAATTGGGGTAAAATTTTAGTATTATTATCGCTCTCATGAAATAACCAAAAAAAAGGGGTATTAACTTGATTTTAGGTTAAATGTGCGTTGCATTTTTGGTGGTATAATGATAGTATTGATTTATAAAAAGAATTCCTAATGGGGTTGACTTGTTTTTATTTATGCGGGAAAAGGGGAGAAAAACAGAAGTTTTTTATAGCGGGTTGCTATTTTGCGTAAAAAATCAATTATACCAAAACTATGCGGTCGTCGAGTTTTGGAATAATGGATGAGGGATGACGACATATAAAATAAATATAAGATACATGTAAGATACTATATAAAATATATAGAAGGATGGAAGATAATATAGCAATTTCAGTTAAAAATGTTAGCAAGACATTTAGGATTACGCATGAGAAAATCTCCTCAATCAGGGGAGCGGTTACGGGTGCGTTTAAAAAGGGTGGTTTCGAATAATTCAAAGTTTACCCCGTTGCGCCTGCAACTGGGGCTCTCGACGCTTGCCCCGTTAGATTTGGCTTTCTTAAAATCAATAATTTAACCGGGGACGTTTCTTTTGAGGTGAAAAAGGGGGAATTTTTTGCCTGCCTGTCCGGTAGGCAGGCCCGCCTCGACTCGCGGAGAGAACCGCTTGTCGACCCGCTTCGACTCAATGAGACGACATTTCGTCGAATCGAGGCGAGCGCGAGGCGGGGGATTATTGGGCGAAATGGCAGCGGGAAAAGCACGCTGCTCAAAATTCTGGCTGGAATTTATCAATTGAATGAAATTTACGTTTAAACTTGTTGTATATCGTTATTTGTTCTATTATGAAGATAATATGATTTCAGAAATATATGTAAATAGAATTAAAGAAGTCTTGCAAAAACATCTCAATCTCAATGAGAAAGTTTTTATTTTTGGCTCAAGTGTCGAAAATGAAAAATTTGGCGATGTGGATTTAGCTGTTGTTTCTGATCAAACAGTGGATGAAAGAATAATGCGTCATATTCGAGAAGATCTTGAGGAATCAACGTTGCCATATAAATTTGATTTAGTGGATATTAATCAAGCTAATGACCCATTTCGCACTCGCGTGCTGAATGGTCCAAAAATATGGATTATCTAGAAGAAAAACATGCACAACTTGAACAAGCATTGAAAAAATGGAAGGAAGTCTTAGATATGCCATTTTCTGATGTAAGCAGGGACGCATCTATTCAGCGATATGAATTTTCTTTTGAATTGCTTTGGAAGGTAGTCAAGAAGTATCTTAAGGAAATTGAAGGTTTTGAGTGCAATTCCCCAAAATCATGTTTCAGGGAGATTCGAATGACACTTGAATTGAGTGACGCTGACATTGAAACATGCATAAGCATGACTGAAGATCGAAATTTGTCTGTGCACACATACTCAGAAGAAATGGCCAATGATTTATATGCAAAACTGCCAGAATATGCAAGGGTTTCAAAATTAATTGCAATGAAGATAAAAGAAAAGGCAAAGATATAGAGGGCATTGATTTGAGTGTTGAAAAGAACACTTGCACCAAAACAATGCGGTCGTCGGGTTTTGGAATAAGTGGATGAAGAGTGAGGAGATATATAAAATAAATTACAACAGATAGATGGAAGATAATATAGCAATTTCAGTCAAAAATGTTAGCAAGACGTTTAGGATTCCACATGAGAAAATCTCCTCCCTCAGGGGGGCGGTGTTTTTAAAAGTGGGGGTTTCGAAGAATTCAAAGCCCTCGACGATGTTTCTTTTGAGGTGAAAAAGGGATAATTTTTTGCCTGCCTGCCGGCGAGGCAGGGGATTATTGGTCGCAACGGCAGCGGGAAAAGCACTTTGCTTAAAATTTTGGCAGGGATATATCAAACCGACAAGGGCAGTGTGGAAATCGACGGCAGGATTTCACCGTTTCTGGAATTGGGGATTGGTTTTAATCCCGAACTTTCAGGAAGAGACAATTATTAATAATAAATTGTGATATGGCTACTAATTTTTTTAGTTACAGATGATTATAAGGTTTTTATTGATCAAATAAAACATAGCATTCAGCATGCTAGAAATAAGGTTGTCAGAAGCGCCAATAGTGAGCTAATCAATCTCTATTTTTATATTGGTGGGGAAATTGTGGAAAAACAAAGAAACTCCAACTGGGGCGAGGATTTGATTGGGCAAATTGAACTTGATTTAAAAACTTCATTTCCAAATCTTAGTGGTTTTTCCCGTAGAAACCTCAATTATATGAGAAATTTGTATGACTTCTGTGGTAAGGATGTAAAAGTGCAACAGCTTGTTGCACAAATTCCCTGGGGTCATATAATCATTATCATGACTAATATTAAGGATATAAAAGAAGCCAAATTTTATATCCAAAAAACCATTGAAAATTCTTGGTCTCGAGTGATCTTGGATCACCAAATTTCATTAAAACTCTACCAAAGACAAGGCGAGTTAATTAACAATTTTGATGCAACTATTAATATTCAGGACACGACATTAATCAAGGAATCCTTCAAAGAAAGTTATATCCTAGACTTTTTGGAATTGGGAAATGAGGCCAAGGAACGTGATTTGGAGCAGGCGCTAACTCAAAATATCACTAATTTTATTCTCGAACTTGGCAAGGGCTTCGCTTTCATTGGAAGACAATACAAACTCACGATTGGTGAGCAGGAATTTTTTGTTGATCTTCTTTTTTATAACTATATCTTGAAACGATTCGTGGTTGTGGAATTGAAAACTTCTGAATTTAAACCTGAATATGTCGGACAAATAGGATTTTATATCACAGCTATAGACAAGGATGTAAAAAAGAATGAGGACAAAGAAACTATTGGACTGATAATTTGTAGGAGCAAGAATAAGACAGTGGTTGAATATGCCCTTGCTAACAGTAGTAAGCCAACCGGTGTGGCAGAATACAGGCTTTTGTCTGATTTGCCAGAAGATATTCAAAAATATTTACCAACAGAAAATGAGTTAAAATCTTTGTAATTGTGCATTTTTCGCATCCCGCATTTCCTTGCACCATATGAAGTACGTAGGCGAAAAACGAGTGATGAGCGTTAAGAAATCGGCATAGCAATGTCGTCCTGAACTTGTTTCAGGATCTCGGTTGCAGGCAGTGATGTGAAACAAAGGAAGCAGATACTGAAACAAGTTCAGCATGACACAGGATAGAGTCAGAATGAAGTC
>CAIJXA010000030.1 GCA_903824515.1 uncultured bacterium | reverse complement strand
TCTTCCAGTTGAGTTGAATCAGCTTGAAGCTGCGCCTTGCGCAAACAGGCATAATAAATTTGTTTTTCTTCTTGTTTAATGACAGCTGGCGCAAAATTGTTTTTCAAGAGCATCGCCGTCAAAATCATTCGACCCACTCGACCATTGCCATCAGAAAAAGGATGAATTTGCTCGAAACTGGCATGCATTTGGGAAATATGTTCAACTTCGTCTTTTTTCTTTTGACTTATCTTTTCAACAATGTCCTTCATCAACACTGGCACTTTCAAAAAATTGGCGGTTGGAACACTTGACCCCACAATTCTCACACCGTGATTTCGATAAATTCCTGCATCTTCCCTAACCCCATTCATCAAGATGCTGTGCAATTTCAAAACCAGTTCCTCATTAATTTTTTTTGAATCTTGCAAATACTGAAAAAGATATTGCAATGCAGCTTGATGATTCTTGACCTCAAGTTGTTCAATGATACTTTTATTAGGAATTGATTTATTGTTGAAGATAATGTCCGCCGTTTCATCTTCAGAAAGTGTGGAACCTTCAATTTTGTTGGAATTATAAGTCAGCGACAATAAAAACTGATCATAGATGTCAGGATTTTTCAAAATCGCCTCAATCACACTTTTGAACTTTGTTGATCTTTTTTGCAACAGCTGTTTTTTGGCAACTAAAAAACTTGCTGGAATTTCTTTTTGTCCTGTATAAAGCCGATACAGCTCATCAATCGCCTCAACTTGTTTCTTTCTCGGTTTAGCTTTTTCATTCCACCAATTGTTAAACGCCACAAAAGACACGCCTACCTTGGCAGCAATTTCAGTCTGAGTCAGTCCTGAAAGCTTTTGAATGATTTTGAGCTTGTCTTGAGTATTCATGCCCCAATATTATCAAACTTTATAAAGTTTGTCAACAACTGTAAACTTTATAAAGTTACGCAAAAACACCCACTGCACCAATTTCAGCTCTATAAAAACAAAAACAGCCGTTTTGAGGCTGTTTTAGAGAAATGTGCTTTTCCAGAAAAAGTACTGTGAAGATTTTGCTATTTTACACGCTCTGCGCTTCTGCGCTGTTAACCATTTTTAAAAGCATAGCTGTTGTAAACATCTTCTCATCAAAACTACGTGCTCGCAGCAAAAGACATCCCTTATTGTCATCCATAAAAACAGCAGATTCTCTTGATAAATCTTCTCTTGGAGGAGGATTTGTAAACAACACGCATGTTGCATCATTCAGGCATTTAACAGTTTGGAAATCTGCATTTTCATATGCCTTTCCACCCTTATGTGGAACTTCAACGACATCAGAACATCGACTGTTTAAATAAAAACTATATTCGACGTTCAGATTCCTTGCCAAGAGAGAAGTGTTTTCACCTGTTACATTTAGCTCCCAAGTTGGATAATTAATTCTTAGATAGTATTTATCATAGAAAGGAGTCGTATTAATATTATAAACCCCAGGAGGAAAAAATTCTTCTTTTGGAATTAATGTGCCTTGAGGTATTTTGGGTATACCAAGGCTGTCAAAAGCAAAATACAAGCGACTATAAATCAGAAAAGCTGTCTTGTTTTGATATGCGAATTGCCATGACACCACCACTACTACCATAGAAAAAGCAATAATACCTAGAGATAATTTGTTATATCCAAACTTAAACAATAAACAGGCCAATAGTGCTGGCAACAAATATAGAATTCCAATTATGGCCATCACGAACAATAGCCCCAGGGGGTTTGATAGAAGGAAGCCGAACTCACCACTCCTTAAGGTTGCAAAAACAAAAAACATTGATATTCCCGAGAAAATGCCCAAAAAAACAAGCGTAACCTTTTTTATCGTTTCGTAACTTTCCAATGGCGCATCAAGCTGATTTGATTTTTTTTGAAAAAAAGAAAACATAAAATTATTAAATTTCACTTTTAATTATTAGAAACTGCATTTTTCAGTCACTGAACTGAAAACTTTTTTTTCAACAATAGCTGGCTGCTGCTGGCTGTTATTTGACATGCAAAGCATTTTGTTGTTCAAGCAAAAATTATATGTAATTCGATAACTCTTACCGTCTTTTGCTATATCTATTTTAATTTCATTTGAACAATCAGCATCATTTAATTTCAATGAAAAAGAACCCTTGTTGTTGGTGTTGCTAACATCAAATCCCTGGTAGGAACCATGAGCTTTCTTATATCTTTCTATTTCATCCCAAGCAATCATGGCATTTGCAAACATTTTTTTATCTAAGTCGCCAAAGCGTATAGTCGGATCCTGATAAGGACTACAGTGATATTCTTTTTGAGCTATCAAAGTATCCGCTGTCATCCCCTTCTCTGCTCCATTTTCAATGCAAAGCGAAGATTTTTTTTCATCCATACATGTTGGGAAATAGGCAATATACTTAGTGCCATCAGGAGAAATGGCAAGCTGAATTTTACTAGAACAACCTGACTCATCAACTGAAGCATAAAAACCATTAGCCCGAACTAAATCAAAAGAAAATCCTGCATAAGATCCTTTTTTTTCCTTATAAATTTCAACAGCTTTCTGTATAATAAGAAGATTGTTAATCATTTTATCATCAATATCAAACATTGTTTTTTTATTTTGAAGATTTGCTTGACTCTGTTGCGCTGTTTCATGTAAATAACTTCTAAAACTATTAACAGCTTAGATATGAAATAAGCTTACACAAGAAAAAAACATATAAGTTTTATTTATTATAACACAGAATACCTACCTACCGGCAGGATCATACTCCTCGCATTTCACTCGCGCCCTTCAAATCCCCTTTCACTTTTTTAATTTTGGAGGAGAGAGGGGGATTTGAACCCCCGATACCTTTTACAGTATGCCACCTTTCCAAGGTGGTGCACTAGACCACTATGCGACCTCTCCATTAGTGTATAATGTATTTTGTATAAAATTAAACACAACATACTCTCACACGATACACCCTGACCTAAAAGCTAACGCAGCTAAAAGCTATAAGCTAACCTAGATTGTTTTCACTCCCACCAGCTGCATCTTCTCTTTGTTGTCATGAGCACTACCAAAAATTGCAATGACTTTGTCTCCGTCTTGCAACTGCCCAGTGGATTTGCGATAGGCAATCATTTCATCCAAAGCTTTTGACAAATCTTTTTCTTGAGTGAAATATGGCTGAGCGCCCCAAACAAGTGTCAGTTGATGAAAAGTTTTTTCATTGTTCGTCGCCACGAAAAGTGGTTTTTCTGAACGAAAGTGTGACATCATTCTGGCCGTAAAGCCTGAAACACTAGCCAACACAATAGCTTTTGATTCACTATTTCTTGCCAAACTGAAAGCGCTTTTGACTAAATTTTTGAAATCATCATTGCCCTCAAGTTCCAGCAAGTGCGTCACGTCATCAAAAGGCGAAGCTTCAGTGTGCCCAATAATATCTCGCATGGTGCGTACACTCTCCACTGGATATTTTCCGCCAGCGCTTTCCCCGGAAAGCATCACAGCGTCAGCGTGATCAACCACAGCATTGGTCACATCGGAAATTTCTGCGCGAGTTGGGCGTGGATTGACAATCATGGAATCCAGCATTTGAGTTGCTACTATGACCGGCTTCATGTGCTGCAAACTTTTTTTGACAATTTCTTTTTGCAAAACAGCAACCCTGGTGCCTTCAATTTCAACACCAAGATCTCCACGAGCCACCATGACTGCATCAGTTTTAGAAATAATATCATCTAAATTCTTGATTGCTTCTTTGCGTTCAATTTTTACGATAATCTGCGGTAAATTGTCTTCTCGTCCCAAAAATTCTTTCATTTTTCCTCGCAAATATTCAACGTCGCTGCCAGAACCAACAAAAGAAAGACCAATAAAATCAACTTCGTTTTCCATTAAAAACTTCAAATCTCGCTCATCTTTTTCAGTCACCGCACTAATTTTTAGTTGCGAATCTGGAATATTAACCCCTTTGCGATTTTTCACGGTGCCGCCATCGATAACCTCAGCCATCAAAATTCCCTCTTCTTTTTCTCGTACCACCAACTTCATCAGGCCATCTTCAATCAAAATCTCATGTCCGATTTCAATATCGTCCACGATTTTTGGACTGTCTAGTAAAAAATTTTTAAACTCAGCCTTTTTGCTTTCCAATTTTTCTTCATAAAATACATCACTAAGCATGATAGTATCTCCTGTGTTCATTTCAACTGGGTCAACAACAGAAGTTCTTATGCGAGGACCTTTGAGGTCACCCAGGATTCCAATTGGCATATTCATCTCAGCGGAAAGTTCTCTGATAGTTTTAATTGCTTTGCCATGCCACTCGTGATCGCCATGCGAAAAATTCAAGCGTGCCACATTCATACCGTTTTCAATCATCGCTCGCAAAGTTTCTTTAGTGTCTGAAACCAACCCCAGGGTTGCCACAATTTTTGTTTTCTTTGTCATACTTTTTTAACTTAAAACCACAAAAGGTCACCTAAAGTGTCCATTTGAGTCTCTTAAATCATTAATTACACTTTATGTTCTCATATTAAAACAAAAAAATCAACTCCGCAAAAAATTACTTAAAAAAACAAAAACAGGATTTTTGAGTCCTGTTTTTGAAAAAAGTAAATATTGTCTGTCTAGTTCTTGTAAAGTTCTTTCACTTGGAACAAAATATACCAACTGATAATGGCGCCAACAATT
>CAIJXA010000029.1 GCA_903824515.1 uncultured bacterium | reverse complement strand
TAATAATAATTTTTCTGCTTCTCAAAAGCAGAAAAACCCCTTATCTCCCTCCCTAATAAAATAAAAAATCAAATTTTCTGTCCCCCTTCAAATCACTAAACTCTCAATTTTCACAAAGATAAAAAATTTATTTCGTTTAACTCGTTTATATGTGAATTAATTTCGCATAGTATATGAAATATTGCAACAATTACGAATATTTTGCTATAATTTATTTACAATAAAATTATAGCAAAAATGTCAATGGATGTCTATTTGAAAAAAATGGAAGATGAATTGAAGCTCAGGAGATATAGCCCGAAAACCATTAAGAGCTACCTTGGTTGCGTGGCTGAATATTTGCGTGCCAAACAAAATAATTTAAAAGAAATTGATATTGATTTTATCAAAAAATTCTTGCTAGCCAAGGTTGACAAGGGTGTGTCAGCTCAGACAACCAATCAAAGCTTGCAAGCCATCAATTTTTTCTGCTGGAATGTCTTGGGTTATCAAGGAAAAATTGATGTTAAATTTGCCAAAACACCAAGCAAATTGCCAGTTGTGCTTTCGCGTGATGAAATTCAAACAATATTGGAAGCAATAGCAAATGAAAAGCACAAATTGATGATTGCACTGGCTTATGCTGGAGGACTTCGGGTTAGCGAGATTGTCGATATGAAAATAAAGGATATAAATCTGGCACAGCTTACGATTCACATTAAAGGAGCAAAAGGGAATAAAGATCGTATCACAGTTTTACCTGAAAAACTTGTTGAAAATATCAATAATTTTATGGCTCATCGTGATTTTAATGATTATGTTTTTGCAAGTGAACGAGGAGGCAAGCTCACAACTAGAACAGCCCAAATAATATTTGAAAAAGCCTTGAAAAAAGCGGGGATTAGAAAGGAAGCTTCATTTCATTGTCTTCGTCATTCTTTTGCCACTCATTTATTGGAAAATGGAGTGGATGTTCGCTATGTGCAGGAATTGCTTGGACATGCTAATATAAGGACAACTCAGATTTATACGAAAGTTACCAATCCGGCTCTTAAGAATATTAAAAGTCCGTTATGAATTCACAAAAAATGGAAAATAAAAAACTGAAAGTGGCCTTGCTTCACGATTTTTTGCTTTATCCGGGCGGAGCAGAGCGGGTTTTGAAGGTGCTTTCCGAGATGTTTCCGGAGGCGCCGATTTATACGCTTCTTTATAATGAGGAAAAAATGGGGGACATGTTTGCAGGTAGGGCTATCCGACCGTCATATTTGCAAAAATTTCCGAAATTTCTGAAAAAACATTATCAATGGCTGATTTTATTTTTCCCGGTGGTGCCGGAAACGTTTGATTTGCGAGAATATGATTTGGTTATTTCCTCCTCGGGTGCTTGGATGAAAGGCATTGTAACGAAAATGAGCACCACGCACATTGCGTATTTGCACAGCCCAATGCGTTTTGTTTGGGACTACAACGAAAGATATTTTCAAGAGAAAGGAAAGAGCCCATCATTACTGAAAAGATTTGTGCTCAACTATTTGCGCATCTGGGACCGGCTGGCAGGCGACCGCCCAGATTTTTTGATTGCCAATTCAATTTATACCCAAAAAAGAATTGAAAAATATTATCGCCGAGATTCGGTTGTGATATATCCACCTACAGACAATAACCAAAATACAATAAACAAAAACCAAGAAAAAACAGAAGGGGATGTGTCTTTGCGAGGATGTAATCATCCGAAGCAATCCAGAATTTTGCCAGGCAAATCTTTTTCCACTCCG
>CAIJXA010000028.1 GCA_903824515.1 uncultured bacterium | reverse complement strand
TATCTGGCCAATTTGCTACATTATGATCAAAAGCATTATTGCCAATTTCACCCAACATTGAATAAATCATATAAGCAACTCCTTCACCCAAGCCTTTTTCAATTAACATGCCAGGAACTTTCGCATTTTTGGCTTCAAAAACATCCCGAGTCTGACAATAAAATTCACCCTCAAGCTCAACACTTTCAGGTGCTGTCGTTATCCAGGTGTGAGCCAATTTTTGCAAATCTTTTTCCATAAATCTATTTTTATCCTAGCAAACAAAGCCTGCCAAGTCCAGCGAGGAGAATCAAAAAATCGCTGTCAGTTGCAAGGAGGCTCAACCTCCATTATGGAGGTTGAGCCTCCAACGGTTACCCAGCTTGAACCAAATTGCTTTAGCCTTATAACTATTTTACCTCCCTCCCTTTTGCCCAGGCGATTTCGAAAATCGGCCTGATGGATTTTGCCAATTCTTCAGACTCAATGACCACGATGAAAGGGTTTTCCTCCAGCGATGTGATGGCAATTTTATTAGCATATAAAGAAAAATCCATACCAATGCCCTTCAAATCCTCCAGGAACCTCACCCTTTCGCCGACTGCTAAAAACTTTTGAGCCATTTCAACTTCGCTTTTATTGTTCGGCACCAAATGTCGATTTCCCAAAGGATAAATCTTTTTGTTATATCCCTTAGCCCACTTATCAGTTATGCCCGGATAATGCTGTTCGCTTCTCTCGCAGGAATAAATATAGAAAATATCATCCTCATTACCCATAATCTCCCAGGCCTTCAAGATCGCTTCTTTCGTGTCGTAATAACTGATTTTCGGTCTGCTCTTACCCTTGCTACCAAGTGTGCGAATCATGGGGAGCATTTCTGAAAAGTTTTTTGCCACATTTTTGAGCTGCGACAAAATCACAGTCGGGTCAGTCGCTTGATAGGTGTTGATTTTCAAGTTTGGCAGTTCACTAGCATAGCCTCTTTTCATCAATCCTTCTAGAATCACATAGATGATTGAGCGCTTTAATTTTGTTGTTTTCGAAATATCCGTCACGTTCCCCGTTCCAAGCTCAACCAGCGCCAAATATACTTGCGCCTCTTTCTCCGTAAAGCCCGTGGTTTCCAAAAGTTTGATTAAGTCTTGATCCATAAAAAATTTAGCTACATTAACAATACACAGAGACTGTCATCCTGAATTTATTTCAGGATCTCGGTTACAGGCAGTGTTATGAAGCAAAGAAAGCAGTTTCTGAAATCCTCCAAAGGCGGACAGGCGAGTTCAGAATGACATAATTAGATTATTCTAATCCTACCAAAAACCACCTCTTTTGTCAATATTTTTGATAAATAATTTTAATTATCCTATTTTTAAGCTATTTTTAGGCATATTATCATTTTTTACTATTGATAAAATACCAAAAATAGTATATACTTGCTCGTTAAGATGAATTAGGAATAACCTATCATCTAACAAAAAGTTATTTAACAACACAATCCAAACAGGAGACAACATGAAAACTACATGGAAAAAATTAATCTCCGAAGCAATGGAAAGGAACGGAGAAAATTTTTCATCTGACGTCATTTCGTTAACCTTAACTCCGGCAGAGCTCAAACGTAAGCTGACGTATAGCACCTTCATGGGCTGGATATTGGAAGATGGGAAAGAACCTCAATTCCGGCTTTGGACGGAAAAGAATGTTTATTTTTCAGATTCCTACGATGATCGTGGATTTGTGTCGTGCGTCGAAAGGCATCCGCCTAGCAAGGCATAACAAAAAGGGTTTGCAAAGTTATCCTTGGTCAAAACTTCGCATCTGCCTATAAACACAGCTATTCAAAAACAAAACGAAAAAGGATAAAACTATGAACACTGAAAAACTCAACAGTTGCATCGGCAAAAATGTCTTTGTTGTTGTCTCAATAAACGAGACATTCAAGACAAGCAAATATGGCAAGCTAGTAAGTGTCACATCAACAAGCATTATCTTGGAAGATCTCTTCTCTCTTGAAACTACCATCCCATTTGAAAAAAATGGAATGAAGCTTCAGAGAATTTTAGATGATCGAGGAGATGATATAGTTTTTGCAGATGTAATGATTGATGACTGCGACTTGTCAGTAAGATCTCATAATGTTTTAAGACTTTTGGGCATATCAACCATAACCGATTTAACCAACAGGAAACTTAGCGAAATGCGCCCGCAACTAGGTCCGAAAAGTGAAGCTGAACTCGTTGCATTTTTGCAAGAGCAAGGTCTCTCATTTGAAAAAGAATAAAAATAACCTGGCCGATTTGGAAATCTTTCCACCTCGGCCCCATCCTTGAGAGCGTGAAAAATCGTGCTTTCAAGAGATGGATCACTAAAAGGTAAACTGTCTAGCAAATTGCATTTCAAAAGAGAATTTTCAAAATCAAAAAAGGAGGAAGGATGGAAAAAATAATGGTCATATTGAAAAAAGAGTATGAAAAAGACGCCTTGGGATTTTCGATAGGTGTGGTCTATTTCGTATTTGCTGTAATTTATTTTTTAACAAAATAAAAATTTACCAAATGATACTACGCAAAAGCCATGATAAAACTATCATGGCTTTTTTATTTTCACAAAACTTCAAAAAATATCAATTTTTTATTTCTTCAGTAATTGCAAAACTAAACGAATCATTTGTTCCTTTTTCTTGGGGTCACTTTCGGCGATAAAAAGCGTGATTGCGGTCAAGGTTGGTGGGGTGATTTTCGTGCGATCCAAAATTCCAGCTCGATGCAGAAACCAAACAAAAGCATACGCACCGCTTCTTTTGTTGCCATCCACAAAAGGATGATTCTTAACCACAAAATACAGCAGATGGGCAGCCTTTTCCTCAAGCGTTGGGTATAGCGCCTTGCCACCAAAAGTCTGCGAGACATTGCCCACGATGCCTGCCAAATTTCCAACTCCTCTTTCGGTTCCGAACAATTCCGTAGCCTCCCCTTTTTTGATAAGCGCTTGTTTAAAATCAACCAAGGCTTCTCCTAGTTGCTCGCTAGTAACAACTACTTTCTTTTTCGTGCTACCTTTTTCCACGAGCTTGCCCTTGTCATAGGCATCCAAAGAAAGCCAAGTGTCAGCAAAAGCAGAAATTAATTCCAACACACTTTCGTTATCAATAACCTGCCCTTTTGGCAAGAGTTTTTTGATATTTTCTAAAGCTTGCTGAAATTCAGCGTAATTGTGTTTAACCACTTTTGGATTGATACTAAAACCCTTGGTGATATGCTGACGCAGAACTTTGGTTGCCCATTTTCTAAATTCAATAGCACGCCTAGAACTTACTCTGTAACCAACTGCTAAAACTACATCCAGACTATAAAAAATAACTGGCTTATCTGAATTTGCAATATGCATTTTTTGCATATTACTTTTCTTATCAATTTCCACATCCTTAAAGATACTATTAATGTGTCTTGAAATTACGGATTGATCTTTTTCATAAAGCGTTACTATGTCAGACTGAGAAGCCCAAATAGTATCGGCTTTGAGATCTTTATTCAGCTCAATTGCGCCATTTTTGGCTTGGAAAATCACCAGCTCTTTTGGTTTTTTGTTTGGCATATGTTTGTTTTTAAAGCTTAGAGCCTGCTGTAAATCTCATGTCGAGATGAAATTCAAAAATTTCGAGCGAAAAGACTGAAAATTGAGGAGGGCTATCAAGATAACCAGACGAGATTTGAAGTTTTTGTAGCCGAAATTTTTGGATTTCAGCCGACAAGCATATTTCTTGTTTTATACAAGCGATGAGATTTACAGCAGGCTCTCACAGTGATATTCTATCATTAAGTCAAAAATACGTCAAATTTTGGGTTAAATATTTTTGCGGAATCAATTTAAATGTTGGCAGAAAGACGTTGGAGGTGCGACCTCCATTAGGGAGGTCGCACCTCCTTGCAACCACCAGTTAATTTATTTAATTTCAGACTAATTCCAAAAAATAATTTAATACTTGATTCATCCCTGTATTAAAACCGGCAAGAAGCTTTTCCCAAAACGAAACCAGATAATGCTTCTGCGCAATTTCCGGAGTGAAAAAATATTGTCCGCCAACTTCCCGAACGGTTTCTACTCCAAGCACAGCCGGCTGATTTTTCAGTAACTCAATTTTCACCAACTCATCTTTAATATTTAAAATTTTATTTTCCCTTTTAATTTCAATACTCATACTGACTTCTTCACCCATACCTTCATTCATATTTTGAATTTCTAATGACTGATTACTGATGACCGATGACGAAGAAGTTATCGCATCTTGACTCTTATTTGGAATTTGCAATTTGTCATTTGAAATTTTCTGTATCCAAGTCCATCCACCTTTTACTTTTTGATAAACTTCTCCTTCTTGAATCCCTTCAGCTTTTTTATACTTCACTTCTTGCGCCACTTTTCCATCGGGATAACGCAATTGGATTTTGGCTTTCGTATTATTTAAGGTGAAACTTGAAACATCCGCCGTCAGCTCCTTAGTTTTGTTTTTCTTTATAATTATATCTTCCTTGATCGGATGATTGGTGAATTTTTTCCAACCAGTGGCAATGCTCCAGCCATTTAAATTTATTTTTTTCTTGGATTGATTTTCAATGGTCAAGGATTCTTCGCCGGTATCTGCACCTTTTGGATTTGCATTAATGGCCACGATGCGAACTTTTGGATGGGAAACCTCACCAACTTCAACTATGAAATTTTTCACCACATCCTCACTTCCATCAGACAACTTCACACTGGCCTCATATTTTCCTGTTTCCGTGTATTTATGTTTGGTGCTTACCATATAGCTTTTGTGTCCGTCGCCAAAATCCCAAGTGACACTGATTTTGTCACCATCGAGGTCACCGATTGAAACCAAAAAAATTGCATAGACATTCACAAAAATATCCTCATCGATTTTTGTCGTGCCATAAGGCTGGTTGTTGAAAATATTTTCCTCTCCCGGAGTCAAAAATTTGCTCCAGCGCCAAAGCTTGCCATCGAAATTATATGAAACATCATTTTTGCTTCCATCATATGCAGCCCTAAAAACTTCTTTGCCGACTGGATCAAAAAGTGTCACGCTTTCATCCCCAGAATTGTTGAGGGCAAACCTGAAATCCTTTTTGAAAACTGCCAAATATTCCTTGGCTTTTATAATAAAGCCTACTGGGAAAGTATACTTTCCAGATTTCGAAGCATCGTGCAAGGCCCAACCCAACAAATCAATATTTTCCGTTGTTCCATTGTAAAGTTCGATATATTCTTCATATTTAACCTTCAAAGGGTTCGGAAAAAGCTCAGTGATTTGAATTTTGTCGCAGTAAATTTTTGGCGGTTCAGGAATCTTTTCTTCCATTTTTTTATTTTCTTTGCCTGGAGATGGATCCTGAATAGTAAAATCCTGACTATTGTCATCCGTGTCTTTTCCATCAAGCCTGCCGATACTTTGAACATTGTTAGGATTTTTTGCAGAAGCTTTTTCATAATCACTCGATGCGCCATAGCCAACCTTATCAACAATAGAAGCATCAGCACCGCTAACTAATGAGTTTTGATTATTGACTAGAAAAATAGTTCCGCCTGTCGAAGAAAGTGACTGACTCCACGACATATCATAAGGCTCCGTCCCAGCATAGTTTCCAGCGCCACTATGCGCAATCAAAAAATAACCGCCTGCGGAAATAATATTCTTATCCTCAAAGTTTTTCTTATAATAACTAGCACCACTTCCACCTCTATATTGAATCGACCATTTAGAGATATCCACCGAACTTGAACTTGGATTATAAAGTTCAATAAATTCATCATTAGCAGAAGTTCCTGCGGCTTGTATTTCATTGATGATAATCCCGGGACTGACAGCAAAAACATCTAACTTACAAACAAAAAACATCGCCAAAAAAATCGGCAATGCCAAAAATAAAAAAACTTTCCTGCAATTAATTTTTTGTTTAAATTTCACCCAGATTTAAACCCCCGAAATAAAGAAAAACCTATCCACCTATTTTCTCTTTGATCATCTCACCAAATTTTTCTGTTTCCTGAAAAGAATCATTTTTTTGCATATTAAAAATGATGTTTTTAATATGATATGGGTCAGAAACGGTTTTGAAAACAAATTCTTTGTCTTCTCCCGCCGTTTGAATTTTCACGTCGCCATAATTGATTACCGTAGGCAAAAATCCAGAAACATCAACCGTAATGTCTTGCATTTTTGAATATTCCATTTCACTAACTTTTCTGGAAAACATTCCTCTTTGCTCGATGTTAACGATACGCTGCGTTGTGATTATCCAAACATCGAAATAATAATCAATCCAAATCATAAACCCATAAATCCAAACAACAAGAACAAAAAAATTTTCAAAAAATAGTGCAAACTCCTTTGTTTGGGGACTTGCAAAACCTGGTGCAAAAAGTGGCAAAAGAAAAATCGAAACAAAGAAAATCACCACTAACACAAACACCAACAAAAATTGCTGTAAAAGATAAAACCAATTTCGATGAACAACCTTCACAATTTCTTCATTTTCTCCAACACCCTTAAAATGAAATTTTGAAAATTCATGCATAATTCTATATTGAAATTATTGGAAGTAAATCATTAAGCGGAATCTGAAAAAACAAAATAAGATTAGTGAAGAGGAGCACCCCGGCAACCGGAATAAAAATTGCCAGCATCATCATCTTTGAAGATTTGGTGTATGAATAATAAACAATATGAAAAATAATGAAAATACTCATCAATGACATGATAAAAAAGACAACTAGATAGAGAATTTGAAAGATTGCAACTAATGACATATGTATTTAATGTTATAACTGTTCTATGTGTTATTCACTTCTGGCAACTAGCGCTTGCTAACTTCCCGTGTTTACATGTTTGAATGCTTGTATGATTATATTAAATTCATTATAGCAACTTATTCTGATTTTCAACAGGAGGCTGTAAACCCATATGTAAAAAACCACTATCGGTCACCATGCGCCCACGCGGCGTGCGGGTCAAAAAACCCAACTGAATCAAGAATGGTTCATAGACATCCTCAATGGTTTCAACTTCCTCTGAAGTTGCGGCTGCAATTGTAGAAATTCCAACCGGGCCGCCACCAAATTTCTTGATAATCGTTTCAAGAATGAAACGGTCGGTCGGTTCAAGACCAAGATGGTCTACATCCATCATGTCTAATGCTTTCCTGGCAACCACACTATCAATCATTTGGTGATCATTTATTTGAGCATAGTCGCGAACTCTCTTAATGATTCTGTTTCCAACTCGCGGAGTCTTTCGACTAGAGCGAGCAATTTCACCAGAACCACTCTCATCCAATTCGATGCCCAAAATTTTACCACTACGAGAAATGATTTTTTTCATTTCTTCTTCATTATAAAATTCCAATCTGTGAATCGCTCCAAATCTATTTCGCAACGGGTTGGAAAGACTGCCCAACCTAGTGGTTGCTCCAATCAAAGTGAATTTTGGCAAATCAAGTTGCAAAGTTCTGGCTGATGGTCCTTTGCCAATAATCACGTCCAATTTGTAATCCTCCATGGCGGGATAGAGCACCTCTTCAATCAACTTGTTCAAACGATGAATTTCATCAATAAAAAGCACGTCGCCATCTTGTAAGTTGGTCAAAATCGAGCCCAGGTCGCCCACTCTTTCGATGGCTGGCCCTGAAGTGATTTTAATGTTCACACCCATCTCATTGGCAATAATATGCGCTAGCGTGGTCTTTCCAAGCCCAGCCGGTCCATATAGCAGCACATGTTCAATTGATTCACCTCGTTTTTTGGCAGCATCAATAAACATCTGCAAATTTTTGCGAATTTTCTCTTGGCCAACATATTCCGACAGCCTTTGTGGCCTCAGCGTGTTGTCTAGCGACACATCTTCAATTTGCTCTTCGGAATTAGTAATCATAGTTTTAAATCATGAATTTACGTGTTTCGTATTTTGAATTTCGTATCTCTCCTGCACCATTGCGAAGTGCGTAGGTAAAAGACGATTGATGAGCGTAAAAAATTTCAAGCGAGCTTTTTCAGTAGGAAAAGTGCAGCGGGAATTTTTAGCGAAGAGTGAAGTCTTTGCCACAGCAACAAGCACGGTGCGAGTTTCTTTTGTAACTTCTTCTTTGCGGAAAAGAAAAGTTAATTCTGAATTTATCCATTGATACCACAATTTAATGCTTTATGAAACAAATAACCACTTTTCACGTATTAATTACTACGAGGCATTGTGGCATATACAACTTAAGGCTATTCTACCACCCCTTGACAAAAAATCCAAGCCGTGCTAAGCTCAACTATCATCACAGAAAAGAGATTTATATTGTTCTTGCGTTTATTGTCCTGTAGACAGCTGGGGGCTTCTATCTTTTGTCCTCAGTATCGGGTGCTTTTTTGTCCAGACATGGGTTGGGTGGTTTCGGCTGCGCTCCTCCTCGACACTGCTCCTTCCCCGGCGGATCCGTCTGCTGGGACTTGTCTACAGAACAATCAACGCAAAACTTAGCAATTGCTCCCGAAAAAACCTTCCCATTTATTTGAGAAGGCTTTTTGTTATGCTTTTTTCAACAAAAAAGTATTGCAAAAAGTCGCATATGCAAGAATTTGCAATACTTTTTTAGCATGAAAAAAGCGCAAGGGAAAAGATTTTCCGCTTGCGCTAGGTTTTTTTGCTGACACTAAATAACAAAGTGTGCCAGCGCCATCAGGACAGCAGCAGCCAATCCTGCAACCAAAAGTATCCTCATAACTTTTGGATTTTTTTATGCCTTAAGAATTTTTCATATACCGAATAAAAAATACTCAGGTCTATGAGAACTGCTTCCCAAACATCATCCGGCCTGGAAAAGCCTTCTCCCCAGGTTTCATCTGGTCTAGGAAATGCTTCTTCATCATAACCAAGCCAAATTTTTTTATCCTCCAACCAAACTTTCATATCGATTAGCCAGGAAACATACCCGGCAAAAATCAAAATAGCCAGCCAAACAATTA
>CAIJXA010000027.1 GCA_903824515.1 uncultured bacterium | reverse complement strand
TTTGCACATCCTTTACTCCATAAAAAGCGGCGATGTCTTTTTGAATAACATCATCAATCAACTCTTTCAAATACTCAACATCACCGGTCAAGACATATTCTGGCATCCCTCCAGTTTGCATAAAATCTTCAAAATATTTTTTCAATAACTGCTTGTCACTTTTTTTAATTTTTATGCCCTTGAAATTTAAATATTCCTCAAAATCCAAAGGCAAAACTTCCATCACTACATTACGCCCTGTCAAAAACGCTTTTTTACTTTTCAAAATTGAGGCACTTGAAGAAGAAACATATACTTTAGCATTCTGTTGATCATAAATATTTTTAAGTTGCAATTCAAAATCTTTCTGATGCGTCACCTCATCTAAAAATAAATAAACTTTTTCCGAAAAAGAAACTCGATTAATTTTTCGATATTCTTCGATAATTTCTATAATCGTATTACTAGTCAAGAGATAATCATCAAGACTCACATAAAAAACTAATTTGGGGTCGACGCCTTGCTCACCAATAAGATGGTTAATGAGCTGTTTCATTAAAGTAGTTTTTCCTACCCGCCGAAGACCAGTCAGAATTACAACTTGTCTTGTTTCCAAGGTATTCTTCAAATTTCCGAAGATATGCTTCCGCTCAAGAAAACTAGCGGGCATATATTCCTCCTCCCACCAGGGATTATAGCGATATAAAATTTGTTCCATAAGACGTGCTTTTTAGAGATATTTACTAGTAATCTTATTATACGATAGTATCGTATAAATTGTCAAGAGTCTATACGATACCATCGTTATAGAAGCTTTTGTCCCTTATCATAGCCTTTTTTATTCTTTTTATTCTTCACTGTTGGCACTTTAATTATGTAACAATGCAACAATATAGCAATTTGAACCCTACAAGTTCCATCTCAGAAAATCATCCACTGCCAACCGCATGCTGTCAAAATCTTGGTGGGAGGCTTGGATTTTTGCAAAGGTCGGCAAATCATTTTTCAAAAAAAGTCGCAGCATTTTGACCGCATTAACACTGACCAAAATTGCATCCTTGTCTCGCCCAAGACATTTTTCGCATAAGACCCCGCCCTGCTGCGAGGAAAAACCAATCTTGGCAGGAGTCAGCTCGCAGCCGCAGGCAGCGCAAACATCAACCCCAATTGCATAACCAAGCGCATCCAACAACTTCACAATAAAACCATAACGAAAAATCAGATATTTTTGCTCATCACCCCCACCAACACATTTTTCCATACTTTCAAGATATTTTTGCAGCAATTGAAAAACAATCTGGTCTGGATTTTCAAAATCAACCAATTTGTCAAACAAATGAAAGACTGCAAAAATATTTAGCAGCGCCTGTTCATTTTTTTTAATAGATGTAAAATTGTTTTCCACAATTGAGCTGGTGATTTTTCCAAGTCCACGTCCGCGAAAAACTGTGATGTCAGCCAAGGTAATACTCTCCAAAGAGGATGCTAGTTTTGCCTGAGGTTTGCGCACACCCTTGGCCACTGATTTTATTTTTCCACCTTCAAGAGAGTACATCGTGCAAATGCGATCCGTTTCCCCCACATTGCGTTTGTTTAAAATGATTGCCGTGTATTTGTATTCCATTTTTTTTGGACAGATTTCAGATTCTTGATTCTGGATTTTAGAAAAAGACCCACAAATCTACAAATCAGCTACAAATCTACAAATATAAAAAATAAATTTTAGAATTTGTATTTCTGCATCTCTGCATTTTAATTTGCACCATATGAAGTACGTAGGCAAAAAACAAGTGATGAGCGTCAAGAAATTTTCAGCGAGCTTTTTCAGCAGAAAAAGTGCAGCGGGAATTTTAGTGAAGAACGCAGTTTTTGCCACAGTATCTTCATCCGGTGCGAGTTTTTCTTTCCTCCAGGTTTCTTTTTGCGGAAAAAAGAAATGTGGAAAAATGTTTTTCATAACTCTTCTTCCGAAAGAAAAGCTAGCCTAGTTCTAGATTACCACGCATGATTACATGCTCGCAAAGACAAGGATTTTTACTTCTTGTATTTTAACTTTATAACTTTTAACTTTACAACTTTAAGAACTACCTTATTTCTTAACTGAAATAGAAACCTTCCCCCCATCCACCTCCAATTCTTTTTTCAAATCAAAACCTTCACCAGCACCTTTTTCGATTGAGTCGGCCAAAGTTTCCTTGGCAATCAAATCAGAAAACTTTTCAAAGACTTCGCCCATCCCTTCAAATTGCACACTGATGTGATTTTCAACTTCATACCCCGCCTCCTTACGCATCTCCTGAATAAATCGCACAATTTCACGAGCTTGACCTTCGAGTTTAAGCTCGGGAGTTATCTCAATATCGAGTTCTAATTCCTTTCCTTCTAAATCTCCACCTAATTTGTAGTTTTTGATATTTAATTCTTCCAATAAAATATCACAAAAGTCACTTCCCTCATATAGCCTGCTTTCTATAAAATTAGCATATTTCTCATTTAAACTTAGTGAGTTCAGTGGCTGTCTGACTTTAAATTTTAGTCTGGCTCTTTCATTAAGTCCAATTGTTACAAGATCTCGCAATATTTTCATATCAGCATTCAGTTTCTCATCTATTAGATCTTCATCATCCAACTCAGGGAATTCAGCCAAATGCACAGATGTTTCCCCAGTCAAATTCTTGTAAATCTCTTCCGACATAAATGGTGTGAACGGCGCCATCAGTTTTGATAGTTCAACCAGCACGGTGTGCAAAGTTTGATAGGCAAAATCCTTGTCAGCATCATTTTCAGATTTCCAAAATCTTTTACGAGATCTGCGAATATACCAGTTCGAAAGATTATCAATGAATTTTGGAAAGAGTCTGGCAGTGCGTGCCAAATCATATTTTTCCATATTCTCATTAACCTCCTTAATGAGAATATGCAGTTCCGACAAAATCCACTTGTCTAAGAGATTTTCGGATTTTTCTTTTTTCTTTTTCGGATCAAATCCATCAATGTTGGCATAAAGTGCAAAAAAGGAATACGAATTCCAAAGCATGCGAAACATTCCGCGCACCAAATCAGAAACATCAGCTTCTTTGAAATTCAAATTGTCCGCTGCCACCACTGGCGATGACATCAAATAAAACCTCAAAGCATCAGCTCCATATTTGTCAAAAAGATAAGTCGGGTCCGGATAATTTTTGAGTCGCTTGGACATTTTTTTGCCATCTTCCGCCAATACGATGCCATTAACAATCACGTGATTGAAAGCGTTTTTGTCTTTGATGGCCGTGGCAATCAAATGCAAATAATAAAACCAAGCGCGAGTTTGATCAACGCCTTCCGCG
>CAIJXA010000026.1 GCA_903824515.1 uncultured bacterium | reverse complement strand
ATGACAAAATGAATAAATTTTTTTAATCCAGTATTTTTTAATTGAGTTTTAAAATTAAGAAATTTAAAACTGATTTAAAATTTCAAATTTCAAATTAAAAATTTAATTTTGATTTTCTTTCAGAAAATCAAAATTAGCCTGACTGTCCTGGGCTTTATTATAGTCCTCAATTGAATCAGTTTCAAATTTGTAGGCGCTGACCAAGTCTTCCCCTAGCGTTATCACGAAATCAGCTTTGGAATTTATTGCAGAATTATTTTGAGTCGAAAGAACTGCGGGAAGTTTTTTGATGAGTTCATCGGCAGTAAAGATTTTCAGGTCATTGGAATTGTCATACACGGTTGTTTGGCTAAGGAAAGTGCTGTTGTTTGCTTCCTGCACAATTCGCACGTTTTTTAGGCCAAGATTTTCCGTAAGCAACTTTTTGACTTTGTTGGCCAATTGATTGTCACTACTTTGGTTGAAAATTTCGATGCTGGCATTTTCACCGGCAATTTCTTGTTGGCGTTTTTTGAGTTCAGCTTGATTGAAAATATTTTGTGCCACATCCTTGATTTCGCTATAATTTCCAACTCGTGGCACCAAGATAAAAGCCGCAACATCTCCAACGATAACGTGCGAAACCTTGAGCAGGCTGTCAGGCTTCCAGGCATCAGCCACAATATTGTTGATGTTTTGCGTGTCGACGTTCTTACTTAAATTAACAAAGCTCCCAATTTCTTCAAGTGAAATGTCGGTTTTGATGTTGTCACCAAGGGTCGTCAAGATGTCATTTAGTCTGCCAACATTGAAAAAGGTTTCCATGGAAAACATTTTGCTTTTGACAGCTTGGATGACTTGCTGCTGGCGCTTGGCTCGGCCAAAGTCACCTTCTGGGTCACTATGACGTTCTCGAACATACTGAAGCGCTACCTTTCCATTAAGGGTGTGAAAACCCTTACTGAGTGAAAAAGTTTCATAACTATAATTTGGTCCAGGGTAAGTGGTATCATAAAGGTCGCGCGGCGAAACAATATTAATGCCTCCAATATCATTAATAATTTTTGTGAAACCGTCAAAGTTCACAACAAGATAATAATTTATGGTTAGTCCGGTTATTTTTTCTACTGCCTTTTTGATGATTTCAGTTCCAAGATTTTGACTCAGGCCAATTTTATAGAGGCTGTTGATTTTGGTGAAGGTTTGCGTTTCAGGGATGTTGACATAAAGGTCACGTGGCAGTGAGAGCAAGGCAACCTTCTTGTTCTTGGTGTCCACGCTCATAATCATTACCGTATCGGTCAAACCTGCGCCGGCATTTTTTTCGCCAGCTGCTCCTAGAAGCAAAATATTAATACGCCCATCCGCTTCTCCCTTTAGTGGTTGGGCGGCTGCCGGGACAATGGGCGAGATGATGGCTCGAACATCCTGAACCAAGGTTGATGATTGAGAATTTTGCGAACCTCTCATTTTATTTGTAATCGAGATTGCTTTCCAGGAAAAATAACCCAGGTATGAAATTAAAGGTAAGATTAATAAAACAAAAATGAATAAGAATATTTTTCTAATTCTTTCTTTTTGGTTAATTTTATTGATGTATTTTTCATCCAACTGCTGAGATTCCTGGCGAGAAATATACATTGTTGCTGACTTTGGTTTTTTTGCTTCCTGAAATACCAGCCTTTCGGGCGAGTTTTTGCTTAAATGTTGGGAATCTTTTCTTCGGAGACTATCCATATAGAGAAGTATAGAGTATTTTGTGCGATGAAGAAAGTGAAAAATATCAATAACTAATTTCTAATTTTAATTTAAAGTAGAATTTTCAGATATGAAAAATGGGTAACATCAGATCGAGATTGATCCGATGTTACCCATCTGGCTTAGTTTGGTTTGCGGCTAACTTGCTGAAATAATTTTTTTATTATCTAGCAAAGTGAGCGAAATGAAAGTAATCTTTCATTTCGCAGCGAGCGACGCAGCAAAAGGTGATTTGCCTCGAGGCTTGCCTCGTGAGCCTGAAGGGTCCAGGGCTTGCCCTGGGGTATTAATACCTTTTTATTTCTTCAATAATTATCCAGCCATCAGCGTAAAGCCAAAATGGCGGCTGTCCTTGAGAAATTTTTATGTTGGCCGAACAATTAGCAAAATACATCATGTTCCCATTGGTATCTGGGTCGAGAAAATAAACTTCATCATGAGGGGTCATAACTTTACCGCCATCTTTGTAAATTTCTTCAGCATCTTTGGCGGTAATTTTTTTGACTGTTACCCTTTTTTTGATTTTAACTTCTGTTGTTTCCATTTTAATTTCTATATTTAGTTTTTTTGAGTTAGTTTTTTAGAGAAATAAAATGCAAAATTTATTAAAGAGCACTTCACT
>CAIJXA010000025.1 GCA_903824515.1 uncultured bacterium | reverse complement strand
GCAATTGGTTCTCGATTAGGCGGTCGCATTTCAGAGGGTTCAATGACGACTTTCAATCGTGCTGGCAACTGGATTTTTTCTCATTTGGTTCGCTATGTTTACCGAGTCAATGTGACGGATGTTTTGACAGGATATTTTGCTTGGAAGCTAGAAGCGGTAGAGCGTTTGCGTCCACATCTTGTTTCTAATGGCTTTGCCATTGAAATGGAAATGATTACAAAGATGGCACGTCTTGGCGAAAACATTTATTGTGTTCCGATAACTTATGATGCACGTGCCGGCAATTCCAACCTGCATCCTATTCGAGATGGCTTTAGAATTTTATTCATGTTTTTAAATAATCTTGACTGGAAACCAAAGGCTCAAAAAAAGAAGCGCATAGCTTTTGTCTCTGATGCGGTTATGCCTTATAATTTGGGAGGTAAGGAACGACGACTCTATGAAATTTCAAAGCGTTTAGTGAATGAAAGCTGTGAGGTGCATATTTACACCATGAAATGGTGGGATGGACCGAGAGTTATTGAGAGTGAAGGTGTTTATTTTCACGCTATTAGCAAGCTTTATCCGCTTTATCAGAAAGAGCGCCGTTCAATGTTGCAAGCTGTTTTGTTTGGATTGGCAACTTTAAAATTGATATTTGAAGAATTCGATGTGTTGGATGTCGATCATATGCCGTTTTTCCCGCTTTTCAGTGCGCGCGTTGTCACTTGGTGCAAGGGGAAAAAATTACACGCAACCTGGCACGAAGTCTGGGGCCAAGATTATTGGAGAGAATATTTAAAAGGAATGTCAAGCATTTTTGGTAATTTTACAGAGCAGCTCTCCTTTGCAATGCCAGATGTGATAATTTCAAATTCTGAACATACGGCGGGACGCTTGAGAGAAGTTGGCTTTAAGGGTGAAATCAAAACGGTTCCACTTGGCGTTGATCTTGAAAGTATCTGCGCTTCACAGCCCAGTGAAGACAAAAGTGACATCATTTTTGTTGGAAGATTGCTTAGTCATAAGAATGCAGATGTTTTGATTAGGGCTGTTGCTATCGTCAAAAAAACAATTCCAACTATCAGTTGTAACATCATTGGCAGCGGACCAGAAAAAACGAAACTTTTAGAACTGATTGAAAAATTGAATTTAAAGGATAACATTAAAATTCTTGAAAATGTTGAAAAACACAGTGAACTTTATGGTTCAATGAAAGCTTCCAAAATGCTAGTGCTGCCTTCTAATAGAGAAGGATTTGGTCTTGTTGCGATTGAGGCAAATGCAGCTGGTTTGCCAGTCATTACAACTTCGCATGAAAATAATGCTGCCAAAGATTTGATTTACGAAGGCGTAAATGGTCTTGTGGCTAAATTAAATGAAGAAAATATTGCTGAAAAAATTCTTTTCATTATGCAATCTCAAGATAAAATGAATCCGAAACAGGGAATTGAAAAATACGATTGGAATGAGGTTGTTAAGTGTATTAGGGAATCCTTTGCAATCATGTAAGTAATTTAGGTATAATTATTATTTGCGAATCAAATGAGGATTTCTTTTGTCATAATTGCATATAATGAAGAACGCGTTATCGGGCGTTGTATCGATGCTATTATTAAACAGGATAATTTATCTGATTATGAAGTTGTTGTGGTTAACGATGGTTCAATTGATAATACTGCAAAAATAGTTAAAGCCTATTCAGCGTCTAATCCATCCGTTAAATTGTTTTCATTTCCAAAGAATAGAGGTCGTGGCGCAGCACGAGCCAAGGGTGTGGAAAGTGCTCTAGGAGATTATATCGCATTTATTGACGCTGACATAATTCTTCCACAACACTGGCTTCGTACGTGTTTTTCCTTTATGAATCAATACGATTCAGTTGGGGGTATTGCAGTTCCAGATGGAGATGTTAATTATGTTTATACTAAATTTAATTTGATTCCAAAAATTGCCTCGCATAGTACTGTGGTAACTGGAAGTAATGGTCTTTATAAGAAGGCTATTTTTGAAAATTATAATTTTGATGCGAATCTTCGTGATGGTGAGGACGTCGCTTTCAATCATCAAATGATCTCAAATAATTTTAAAATTTTTTCAATTAATTCACTTATTGTTGCACACAAGGAGGCAAAAACATTCAAAGAATCAATGCGTTGGCTTTATCAAAGCGGCTTAGGTGCAAGTCGTGAGCTTAAGCAATTTAAAAAAATCAGATTGCCCGATTTGGCATATTTTGGATTTTTTTTGATTTTTTTAATTAGTTTTTTTGGCGCTTTTTTTCTTCAAGCACGTTTTCTATTACTTGCCCCATTAATCTGTATATTGATTGTTAGTATTTTTCACATGAAAACTAAATTTGTATTTTATTTAAAATATACTTTGAATTATATAGGTGCAGTCTTGGTAAATGGTATTTTGATTTTCTGTTATTTTGCGGGACGTACCGTTGGAATTTTTACTGCTAAGGTTTTGTCAACACCAGTTAAGAAAAATGTTGTAGTGTGTTTTGATTTTGAGGGAAAATTCGGGATGCCACTCGGGATGCAGTATGATCTGGTTAAGACAGGGCGATTATTGCTTGAGATTTTGAAAAAAAATAATGTTAAAGCGGTATTTTTCGTTGTTGGTAAAATTATCGAAGAAAATCCAGATTTAATTAAGGAGATTTCAGTAGCGGGTCATGAGATTGGCCTTCATGGATATTCACATGAAGATTTGTGTAAACTTAGAAACGCTGAGCTTTCAAAACTAGATGACAACCTTTCTCGTGTCGAATCTTTACTGGAAAAACTCACAGGAAAAGTCCCAACGGCTTTTCGCGCACCTTTTCTGATGGCTCCAAAATTTTATACTCCAGAATTGTACAAATTACTGGAAAAGCATAGCTACAAATGGGCAAGTAATCGGGGGCTTATTTACACCGAAGAACTTTTTTTCAATTATATTAAATTGCCATTTTTATGGGGAAAAAACAATTGGCTTACGCAATTTATTTTTATATCACTTAATGCAAAATTTATTCTTAATGAAGAAATATATTCCGGTAAGAATGGCTTTAGGAGAATTCTTGCCAATTTGCATTGGCTCGTCAGCGGTGCTAAACCTTTTATGCGTGGAGACATTGTTGAAGTGCCACTTTATTCTCCGTTGGATGGAAATCTTCTGGGTTATTCGCAACTTGGCAAGGAAACGTCTGAGAGCACCATTGAATATGCGATCAATTGTCTCACTGCCGGAATTAATCGTGAAGGAGAGTTGTATATGCTAAATTTTCATGATTGGGTTATTGGCACAGGGAATCGTCCGCAAATCATTGAGAGGGTATTAAAAGAACTTAAGCAGGATTCTAGGGTGAGTTTTTCACTGTCACCTTTTTCCTTGGTTTCAAAAAAAATATCTTTATGAAAATAACCTTTATTACAATCGAGCCGCCTTCTTTGAAAAAAGGAGCACCAGTTCGTATATATAATCTAATCAAGCAGGCTGTCGCTCAGGGCGTTAGTGTTGATTTGATTACTTTGACGCAAAATGAAAAAGATGCGGAAAAGCTAAAGAAAGAATTGGGAATCAACGAAGTTATCGCTGTCATTGAAAAAAGAACTTCTTTTTTCAATGTCGCTTGCGGAATCATGTTTCGACGTCTTATGCCATATTTTTCAAATCGCAGTTTTCCAGATTTGTCGCTTGCGCTCATGTCGCATGTAAAGACAAACAAACCTGACATAATTCAATTCGAACTTTTGCATGCATATTATCCAATTATTCAGCATGTTTCAGAGCTGAAAGCAATGGGCATACGCTTAATTTTAGATGCACATAATGTTGAATACAATGCTTTTGTGGGAGCAGTTCACACTTTTTCAAAATTAAAAAACTTAGCCGGTCGCTACGTTTCTCCAAGGTTGCGTTCAATCGAACTTGAGGCGGTGAAAAATGTGGATCACGTTTTTTCTTGTTCAGAAGATGACAAGAAATATTTTGCAAAAACTATTTGCAGTGAAAAAATAACAGTTATTTCAAATGGTGTTGATTGTTCATTTTTTATTCCTGAACCGCTTGCTCATGGACATCGAATAATTTTTAT
Source organism: uncultured bacterium (assembly GCA_903824515.1). GTDB lineage: Bacteria > Patescibacteriota > Minisyncoccia > Moranbacterales > GWC2-37-73 > CAIPMZ01. Next base: position 8,825 of record CAIJXA010000025.1, on the reverse strand, counting down.
GGGTGGCATGTATTATCCTCCGAATGATGATGCGCTTAAATTTTATTTTCATGAGATTCATACCTTAATAAAAAATAAAGTTCCTGATGTTACAATAACATTGCTTGGCGGCGAACCTAGCGCATGGCTAAAAAAACTTTCAAAAAATGATTCAAGTATTTTGATTCCAGGTCTTGTGCCCGATGTGCGGGAATATATTCAAAGCAGTCGAGTTTGCATTTCCCCTATGCGAAAAGGTTCTGGCACTAGTTTAAAAATTTTGGAATATATGGGGAGCGGCAAGCCAATTGTTTCAACGAAGGTGGGTGCGCGGGGGATTTCGTGCGGTAATTATAAGGATATTATTATCGCTAATGAACCAAAGGCTTTTGCTGGTGCGGTTGTCGACTCATTAAGGAATGATCATCTTGCGAAAACACTTGGTGAAAATGCTAGAAAAACTGCTGAAGAATTTTATGATTGGAAAATTATTGGAAAGAAATTGTTTGAAGTTTATAATTTAATATTAACAGAAAAACTGTGAAAAAAGATTTATTCTTGTCTCAAATTAGTAGTTTGCAATTTTTTGCATTTATCTTTTTAAATGTGCTAATGCTTTTGCACATTCCAATTGCCAGCGATCTCGCCGGATTTTTATATTTACTCATTTTGCCAGGAATAATCTTGTCGCATTCAATCAAGGTTTTATCTAAAGGTTTCTGGTCGGGAATGATTCAAGTTGTTGCACTTAGCTGTGTTTTTGTTTTGCTCGGCGGGTTGTTTGCAAATAGTGTTGTTCCACTGTTGGGGAATTCACAGCCACTTGGATTTTTTCCAGTTTTAACAATTTTTGATTCGTTGCTGATTTGCATGATTGCCTTTAATTTTCTTTTTAGAAAAAAACAAATTAGTCTTTCGGGGATTTCCCTAGAAATTTTTAGGGGTTTGAAACATCATTTGCCACTAATCTTGTTTCCGATTGTTGCTGTGATGGGAGCGGTAGTTTTGAATAATGGTGGAAAGAATTATTTCACGCTTGCTCTTGTTGCCGGGATTGCTATTTTTGTCATCGCTATCTTTACCATCAGGCGAGAAGTTTCTGAAAGTTTTTTGCAAAGCAGTCTATACTTTATAGGGCTTGCTCTTCTTTTGATGACATCCATGCGCAGCTGGCACATTGCTGGATATGATATTCACCAAGAATTCCAGGTTTTTCAGTTCACAAAAAATGACTTATTTTGGACAATGACTCATTTGCAAGACGCGTATAATGCTTGTCTGAGCATAACTATTTTGCCAACGATAATTTCTCAATTCGTTCATTTGGCTGATGAATACATTTATAAGTTGCTCTATCAAGCTATTTTTGCAATTTTGCCAGTCATAATTTATCAGCTAGTGCGGTATTTTAGTAATAGGAAAACAGCTTTTCTTTCAGCCTTTTTTATTATTACTCAAGTGTGGTTTTTCTCTGGAATGCCAACCCTCAATCGTCAAGAGTTTGGAATGATGTTTTTTTCTTTGCTGCTGCTGGTTCTTTTCAGTAAAACAATTCAGAAAAAGACTAAGAATATCCTGCTGGTGTTCTATGGTTTGGCAATGGTTGTGTCACACTATTCGACGACATACATCGCCATCATGCTTTTTTTGTTGGCATTTCTGATTAATAGTGGACTGATTATCTTTTTTAATTTTAAAAAAGATGTATCAGCAAAAACCCATCCTGCAAGACGTATATCCGAACCGTTTATTGCGATGCTCATTTTGTTTGTTTTTGTTTGGAATTCTCAAATTACTCATACATCGGAAAATTTTTCAAAATTCTTGAATCAATCTTCTTTAAGCGTCAGCCAAATTTTAACCGGTGATTCACTTGTTAGCTCAATAAACAAGGTATTATATAAGAGTCCATTGAAAATCAACGTTACGGCATATTTGCAGCATAATGCGGAAGATTTTAAAAGAAACTTCCCGGATTTGCAATATTATGACGACCAAATTTTGCAAGAACAACCAGTCGAGTCAACAAATTTTCAGCAAATCACTGGCCGTTTTGGCGACAAATACTCTTTATTTGCAGCAATTTTGTTTAAAACATTAAAAATATTGGTAAATAATATTTTTATCTTAGGGGGTGTAATTATGTTGGGCTTACATTGGTTCAAACAAAAATTCAGATGGAGTGAATTTTTAGCTCTTTCTCTCTCTGGTTTTGTTTTATTGGGATTAATACTGATTATTCCAGGTGCGCTCAAGGAATATAATCTGGAAAGACTCTATTTGCAGTTATTGATTTTATGGTCATTTGCTGGAGTTTATGGTTGTATTACATTTTTGAATTTCATGAAAGATACTCATAGGCGCTATATTTTCTTGGCAAGTGTTTATTGCCTGTCGCTTCTTTTTTATTCTGGTTTCATTTATAATTTTGTTGGTGGTCCTGCGTTGCTGTCCATGAATAACTATGGCGAAGAATATGAGAAAAATTATACACATGAGGAAGAGGTAATATCAGCGCAGTGGTTGAGTCAGCATCGTGAAGCGTCTTTGCTAATCTATGTCAGCAGTACTGGCCAGGATAAATTATTGGCGTTTGGAACATTTAATAAGCGTAATCTCTTGGTTGATATTTATCCTGCAGTTTTTTCCAAAAATTCATATGTTTATCTCACTAATATGAATGTTGTTGGAAGAAAGGGAACTTTCACGTCTGACGTCAATGAATATGCCTACACTTACCCGATTCAATTTTTAGATGCGAACAAAAACAAGATTTATTCAAATAAGAAATCAGAAATATATCAATGAAAAATCCAGAAATTTCAATCATCATTATCACAAAAAATGATTTCGGCGTTGAAGAAACTCTCGAATCATTGAGGCATATTCGTTATCCAGCAGAAACTGAAATCATTGTTGTTGATGGTTCAAATCCAGCAGACACGCTTTCGCAAATTCAAAAAAAATATCCAGAAGCTCGCTGGGTCACTTTTGATAGCTCGAAAAGTTCCAAGGCAACTTTTCCTGAGCAGCGAAATATAGGGGTCGCAAATTCTATTGGACGCTTTCTTGTTTGGCTTGATTGTGGGTGTGAACCTCAGAGCAATTGGTTGGAAATATTATTTGCTTCTTCTAAAAATGCCAATGCACTTGTGACCAGTAGAGTTCTTGGAAAAGGGCGAAATTCTATTTTCGAAATAGATTCCAAACATTTGCAGAATCATTTGGTTGAGCGTTTTGAATCTGGCACCATTGGTCTAGGATTTTCGCGTGAAATTTTTGATAAGGTTGGTGGCTTTGATGAGCGTTTTTCCTATGCAGAGGACGTTGATTTCACTTGGACAGCAAGAAAGTTGGGCTATAAAATTTTTCTCAATTCCGAGGCCATTATATTCCATGATTGGGAGAATTGGCAAAAGGAAATCAAACGAGCTTTCAAATATGGTGCCTCACGTGCCAAGTTATACAAAAAACACACCCGATTATGGCGACAACTTTTTGGCTATGATGCCAATGTCCTCATTTATAGCTGTTTTATTCTTGGTTTGCCAATTGCCTATTTTTTTCCGCCATATTTGTTGATTCTTATCGTACCATTTGTGAAAAATATAAAGCGAAAACCATTAATCATAACTATGAAAAATCTGATTTATGCGGCGGGTGTGCTTTGGGGGACTTTGACAGGTGGCTATTCTGTGTAGTAGTTTTTAAGGATAAGATTTTCTGGATGTATCGCTGAAATACAATAAATATTCTTAGTTAAAAATTTAATTTATTTAATTTATCAAATAATTTATGAAAACAACAAAAATTGCATCATTTTTTGTAAGCTTACTGCTGCTGTTTAATCTTTTTTTGAGTCCATCTTCAGCCGCAGTGCTTAACGTCGCTGGTGGAGGAACGGGCCTGTCCAGTGTTCCAAATGGATATTGTTTGTCAGGAAGCTCAAATCCTCTCAAGCTTGTTTCAATTCCATGTGTTACTACGGCATTAGCAAACAAGTGGACCGGTGTTCAAACTTTCAGCAGTGGATTTGTCTCTAGTGCTCTTTCAACTATTGGTAACGGAACGCAGGCTGGTGGACTTTTGGTGAATGGCGGAGCTACTGTGACAAAAGATTTTATTGTGCAAGGAGTTGGGGAAAGCACTTTTGCTGGTAAACTTTCAATTGCAAATGGAATCAAGCTTGGCTCGGATCTTATTACTCGTTTTTCAAACATATTTAACCATAAAGCCTTCATCGTGTGTTCTTCAAAAACAATCATCAAGGCAGGTTGTGACTATTCTGCAGATGGCGTTTCTGACAATGTTGAAATACAAGCTGCATATAACGCTGCTAGCGCACTTGGGAACAATTATGCTGGTGAGGTGTGGCTTTCTTCCGGCGAATTCAGAATAACTGCTCCAATAAGACTTGAAAAGAACAACGTAACTATCAGGGGAGCTGGAATAGATGCCACAACAATTTATGTTGAAAACAACGCGAATATTAATGCATTGACCTATGTGGGATCAACAGACATTATGTTTAATTCACTTCAAGCTTTCACGATTGATGGCAACAGGGCAAATAATACAACGGGAAGCGGAATATTCATTCAACCAACAGGTAGTGCCCACTTCTGGGATTTCAGTTCTCGTGACGTGTGGGTGAAAAATTTTTCAGGTGATGGATTTTATTCCTATGATGGACATGGTTTTGTTTTGGATCATTTTCTTTCTGAATATAATGATGGGGATGGAATCCATGTTGATGGAATTGATGAAATAGAAATTCAAAATGGAACCATAAAATTCAACGGTAAAAATGGTGTAACTTGCAGAAACAATGGTTGTCTCGTGCAAAGTAACGAAGTTTCTGATAATGGAGGTTATGGAATTGAAATGGCGGGAGTAAGTGGCAGTGTTATTGGCAATACTATTTATACTAATGCGCTCTCTGGCGTTCACGTAACCGAACAGCCGTACATGAAAGTTACGAACAATGTTATCAAAAGTAACAATCAGCATGGAATCCTTGTTGACACTTCTGATTCGCTTATCTCAGGCAACACAGTTTTCGAGAATAGTCAGGCAGCCCAGAACGCTTATGATGAAATTAATGTAGCTCATTTCAGGGCAAATGTTTCAAATAATACAATAGATGGAGCATCAAAAAGTCGATATGGCATCAATTTTGACGCTTCCTGGAGTGATGGAAATATTGCAATGAATAACACGATTATTGGTGAGTTGACTGCTCCTACAAATGACGTTGCTCAAAAAACTACTTGGTTTAACAGTGACAGCGGAGGAACAATCGTGAATGAGAAAGTCACATTCAATGACCTTACAGCTGGTTTGATTGGAAACTATTTGTGTATAGATCCAATAACAAAAGAAATAACTTCTGGCACAACTTGTACACTTTCAAGCGAGCGCTTCAAAAAAGATATTGTTTCACTTTCAGGAAGTGGTTTGACTGAAGTGATGTCGCTTCGGCCGGTGACTTTTAATTTTAAGCAAGGATTCGGAGATAACGGTGACAAGACTCAAATTGGATTTGTTGCTGAAGAAGCAGTCAAAATTGATCCACGACTTGTTCCTCTTGACAAAAATGGCGCTCCTTCTGGATTTTCATATCAAAATTATACAGTGATTTTGACTAAAGCAATTCAGGAATTAAATACAAAAGTTGAGGGCATTGTCGCGAGCGTTCCTTTGACTTTAGAGACCATCGAAAATTCTTTTCCAAAGTTTACGCAATGGTTTGCCAAGGTTGATAATGGAATTGAAGATTTCTTTGCAGGTAAGGTGCACACGAAAAAACTGTGCATAGCTGATGATTCTGGAGAAACATGCATTGACAGAGCGCAGCTTGACGCGCTTATCTTAAATTTGCCAATTGAATCATCTACTGCAAAAATTCCAAGCGGTAGTGTTCCTGTAGTCACTAATTCTTCGGCTACGCCCTTGGTTGCTTCCCCTGCTCCTTCAGTGGTAGCTCCTAGTGGTGTGGCGCAAGATTCTGCAAATGTTGTTGGTGGCGCTAGTACTGACAACGTCACTGCGACTGGCTCAGTTAATTGAGCAAGCGAACGACTCTCTTTTTTATCACCTTAGGCGGTTGTTTTTCTGAATTTTTTCCTGCGAAAAGATAATCTCCAAAAAAGCATACGCTCATAAAGATTTGTCCAACGAGCCAACCTAACGAAACATAAGTAAGACCTCTTTTCACGTTTAAATAACTCACCAATATTATAATAAGGGCACCAAAAAAATTGATAATTAAATAACCATTCAGACGCCGTTGGATTTTTAGCGCAGTTGAAAATATTGAATTGATTGCAAGGAAAATGCTCGAAAGACTAAGTAATACAAGTGACATATATCCTTGCGAGGAATAGCTGCTCCCCAAAAAGGAGAGCATTTGGCGTCCAAAAAACACAACAGCCGTATTTACAAGAAACAAAGAAAGTGCAATGAAAATTGTTGCCTTTTTAAAATGCAAGGCAATCCCTTCACTACTGTGAGATCCTTCTGCAAATAGAGACGAAGTTATTGAATTGGGAATTGTGAAAATAAGGGTCGCAATCATCATTGTCATATAGAAATAGGCGACTGATGATGCATCAAGTGAGCGCAAAATGATTATTGGCAACACAAAGCTAGGAATTCCACCAATCAGTGCTGTAACGTAGGTTATACTGGAAAACGTGAACATTTTCTTGATGTTATTGAAATTAAAATTAAATCCAAAATTAATTCCAAGATATTTTCCCATAAGATAAAACCCAATAAAAACACTCAAAAGCAAACCAGTTGTGTGTGCGAGAAGAAGCCCATTTGTTCCTAGCATAATCAAACTTAACACCCCGATTATCTTTATTGTTCCAAATAGTCCATAAGTGGTCATATTAAAATGAGCAGATCTATAGGCAATAAAAATACTGTCAATAAGACTGCTTACACCCGCAAAAACAGTCAGGAGAATAAAAAGCAAGATTGAAAAAGGTTGCTGGGTGAATATGGTCAGTTTTGGCGAAAATATTGGTAGTAAAAAAAGATAAACAACCGCTATGATTAAGGTGCTTATTGTGACGAGGGTGATACCGGAATTTATAATTTCTGATTTGTCTTTGGCGGGTGGAATGTAACGAATGAAGGCGTTTGAAATTCCAAGTGAACCGATGCTCACAATAAAAGAACATGCGGAAATAATTGTGCCTGCGATTCCAACTTCTGCACTACTGTAAAGCCGCGCCGCAAAAAACCAAAATAAGAAGCCAGAAACTGAAATTATTCCAGTACTTAAAATGATATAAAAAGAATTTCTAAACATGCTATCATCATGAAAATGCGTCCACGCTTGGTGAACTATTTGAGTTGCATGGTTTATTGTTTCTTTAATTATTTGCATTCTATTTGTTAGTGCTTATTAGATTTATCATAACACTATTTTGTTTATGGCAATATATCAATTTTTAGGTTAAAATAGAAAAGTATGAAACATGCAAAGCATTATCACAATCGCATTGGCCACCACAAGTTCGGTTTCCCTCACAAACATAATCCGAAAAAGAAACTTTTTCGTCGGATTGTTTTCATTGCAGGAATTCCTTTGCTTTTTGCGTTGGTTTTTTTGTTTATCAAAAATCAACCAGCAAAGACGCTTTTGATTGACAACACTCAAGACCAAGAAAACACTCAGTTAGCCAATATAACATCAAACTTGCCAACCGGTCAAGAGAATGCTGATGTGATGGTTTCAGGTGCTCAGAGCGACGCCAATGTTTTGGGGGCTTCATCTCAAAAGAAGGCTGCTCAGGTCCAAACGCAGACAAGTGTTCAGTCTGCACTAACCATAAATGGATATGGCATAGCAGCCGGGGGAGGCTTGATTTATCTTGGTCAAAGCGACCTGAATCGATATTTTGAATTACTAAAAGCTCTGGGTGTACAGTGGGTTCGTTGGGATGTTGATTGGAGTGTTGTTCAAAAAGACGGGCCTTCGATTTATGACTGGACTGGGGCAGACCGAGTCGCTCAAACTGCTCAGAAATATGGCCTAAACTCTTTGGGAATCATCACTTATACTCCAAAATGGGCAAGTGATAAATCATGTAAGTCGGATGTAAAATGTGCTCCAGCCGATTCTGCGCAATATGGAAAATTTGCTGGCGAGGTCGCTTTGCGCTACAAGGATTCGATCACGTATTTAGAAATTTGGAATGAGCCAAACTATTTTCTGGCTTGGGGGGTGCGGCCAAATGCAGGCAAATACGCTGAACTTCTCAAGGCAGCTTACCCGGAAATAAAAAAGCTCAACCCTAGCGCTGTTGTTTTGAGTGGTGGCCTTGCTGCTGTTAGTGATGAAAAAGATGGAACCATTGGGCCACTTGCTTTCATGAAGACATTATATGCGGCAGGCGCAAATAAATATTTTGATGCCATTGCGCTTCATCCTTACACTTATCCAGCTTCGCCAAATTACAAGGCTTGGTGGACTCATTGGCAGGAAATTTCGCCAATTCGAAAATTTATGGTTGACAGTGGGGATGCTGAAAAAAAAATCTGGTTTACTGAGATTGGAGCTCCAACTGGCGGAGGTGGAAAAGCTTATGCTGCAAACCAAGTCAATGGTTTTAAATATGACTCGGACTTCATGAAAGAATCAGCCCAGAATGACATTCTGAAGGAGGCGTTGGTCTTTTATCAGAAAAATAAAGATTGGATGGGTCCATTTTTCTGGTATTCATTGAAAGATGAGAGCGACAAAAAGGATACGCCGGAAAACTTCTTTGGTCTGCTGCGCTACGACGGCAGCAAAAAACCAGCCTATGATATTTTCAAAAATGCCATTTCTG
>CAIJXA010000024.1 GCA_903824515.1 uncultured bacterium | reverse complement strand
GGGTAATCCAATGACGCAGGCAAACAAAAAAACTCTTTTAGAACTTCGCAAGCGCAGCAAACTACTGGTGACTATTGGCAATTGTGCGGCCATGGGAGGAATTCCAGAAATCAAAAATTATCGCGAAAAGAAAACTGCCATCAAGCATGTTTACAAATATATCCAAGGCATTGAAAACGAAGATATTCAAGAAGTGGACAATTTTGTGAAAGTTGATTTTTCCCTCCCGGGTTGTCCGATTAATGGCGAAGAATTTTTGAATTATTTGCCACTGCTTTTGGCTGGGCAAATTCCAGTGATTCCTGATAATCCAGTTTGCGTTGAATGTAAAAAGAAAGGCAACACTTGTTTGTTGCTCGAAAAGAAACCTTGCTTTGGGCCGATGATTTTGGGTGGTTGCGACGCAGTTTGCCCCACGGCTCGGATGGGTTGCCAAGGTTGCAGGGGTCTTCGTCCAAAGGGGAATGTCAAAGCAATGAAGGCTACGCTTAAACAAATGATGACTGATGAAGAATTTGAAAACACGACCGAAATCTTTGGGTTGAGGGATAGTATCGAAGAATGGGAGGCGACGCATATCGTATAATTTTTTCGTAGATTCGTATTTAATTCGTAGTTTCGTATCGGTAATTTATGAATATAAAAATAAATCACATTGCAAAAATAGAGGGGCATACTGGCTTTATGGCTAGCGTGCTGCAGGGCGATGTCAAAAGCGCCAAATTTGAGGTGCAAGAAGGCGTGCGCTTGATCGAGGGGATTTTGGTTGGCAGGACTTTTAGGGATATGCCAATTATTGCTCAACGAATTTGTGGTATTTGTCCGGTGGTTCACAATTTGACAGCAATTAAGGCAATTGAAAATGCGATGAAAGTGCAGGTTTCTGAAGAGACGGTGAAGTTGCGCAGAGTGATGGAGCATGCGCAGTTTATCCATTCACATGCGCTCCACCTTTTCTTTTTGTCACTGGCGGATTTCCTGGACATTGAAAATGATTTAGATTTAGTTAGCGAATATCCCGAAGAGACGAAAAAAGCGGTGAAAATTCGCGAATATGGCATGGATATTATTAAAATCATTGGCGGTCGCGTTGTTCACCCTCTCACAAATGAAGTTGGCGGTTTCAAAAAAGTGCCAACTTTGGAAGAAATTCAAAAACTCATTGCCAGTAGTGAGGAAATTTTGCCGGTGGCTTTGGAATTGGGAGAATTTTTCAAAACGATTAAATTGCCGGATTTCAAAAGAGAGACGGAATATGTGAGTTTGGAGAAAAAAGGAGAGTATGCAATTTATGATGGAGATGTTGTTTCAAATAAGGGTTTGCATGTGGAAGTGGAAAAGTTTGAAAATAATTTTCATGAATTTCAACGTCCAAAAGAAATCATTAAGCGCGTTTTGGCTGATGGAAAAACCAGCTATATGGTTGGCGCTATCGCCAGAGTCAACAACCAAAGTGATAAGCTAAGTTATGAAGCTCAAAAATATCGAGAGTCGCTCAATTTCACCTTGCCTGATTTTAACCCTTTTCATAATGTGCTTTATCAAATGACGGAGCTTATTCACTGCATTGAGGAATCTGGGCATCTTTTGCGGCAATTGGCCCAATGCGAGTTGAAAAATGCTATCACAAAAGAATATCAGGTACAGGCTGGCAGCGCTGCCGCCGCTGTTGAAGCTCCGCGTGGAACCTTGTATTATTGGGTTGATATTGATGAAAAAGGATACATCAAAAACGTAAATATTATCACGCCAACTGCTCAATTTCTGACGCATTTGGAAGATGACATCGCTGCCTTTATTCCTGGGATTCTGGATGCAAATGAAAAAGCTCGCGAAAAGAAAATGCGCGCCTTCATCCGGGCCTATGATCCGTGCATTAGTTGCGCGGTCCACTAAAATACATTGTTATATTGCTAAATTGTTACATTGTTATGGAGGAAAAATATCTCAAACTGAACGATATTGGTGCTTATAAGATTGCCTTTAACCTTTCTAACTATGTTTGGGACATTGTTATTTTATGGAATTATTTTGAAAAAGATACTCTTGGGAAGCAATGGGTGAGAGCGATAGATTCAATATCGGCAAATATTGCGGAAGGATTTGGACGGTATACGAAAAAAGATAAGATAAATTTTTATAGATATAGCTTCGGTTCCCTTAAAGAATCTATGGATTGGGCGCAAAAAGCAAAAATAAGAAAAATTATAACAGCACAACAGTATGAATATATTATGAATGAGTTGGCTAAATTACCAAGGGAATTAAATTATTTGATAAAGTTTACAAACGAAAAGTTAACAATGTAACAATATAACAATTTAACAATATAATTTTATGCATGATTTTCTCCTGGCTAAGGAAATTGTTGATGAGGTTTTGGCGGTTGCCAAAGAAAAAGGACTTTCAAAAGTTGAAAAAGTTTCGGTTGAAATTGGGCTAATTGCGATGGCGCATGATGGACATGCCGAGCACACTGAAGATATCAGCGTGGAAAATTTGCAGTTTGGGATTTCCGCAATTGTCAAAGGTACGCTTTTAGCTGACGCGGTTTTTGAGATTAAAAAGGTTGCGGGGGAGCATTGGAAACTGACCAGTATTGACGGTGAATAATTTCGAGTTCTGAATTTTGAATTTTGAATCAAATCCGAATGAATTAATGTTTCAAAAATTAGAAAATTAGACCTGCCTATCGGCAGGCAGGAATTTATTCAAAATTAGAAATTCAAAATTATAATTCGTTAATTCGTTAATTCGTTAATAAATAATAAAGAATATATGCTAAAAGTAGCAATCAACGGTTTCGGTCGCATTGGACGACCATCAACAAAAATTGTTTTTGAAAAGGAAAACATGGAAGTCGTAGCGATTAATGACCTTACTGATATTGAAACAAGTGCTCATCTGCTTAAATACGATTCATCTTATGGGGTGTATCAACATGACGTTGTGGTTAATGCGGAAAAGAACGAAATTGTGATTAACGGCAAAAGTGTGAAATATTTTTCTGAAAAAGATCCTGCCAATCTTCCCTGGAAAGAACTTGAAGTTGATGTAGTTCTGGATTGCACGGGAATTTTTCTTGATCAGCATTCTGCTCAAAAGCATATTGATGCTGGGGCTAAGAAAGTTGTCATGAGCGCGCCACCGAAAGATGACACTTCGATTTATTTGTTGGGTGTTAATGAAAAGGATTATAAAGGTGAAGCAATTGTTTCCAATGGATCTTGCACGACCAATTGCTTGGCCCCGATGATAAAAGTTTTGGACGACCTTTGCACAATTGAAAAAGGTTTCATGACTACGACGCATTCCTACACCAATGATCAAAATCTTTTGGACTTGCCTCATCGTGATTTAAGACGCGCCCGTGCGGCGGCGCTTTCAATTATTCCAACCACGACTGGCGCTGCCAAGACGGTTGGGAAAGTGATTCCACATTTGAAAGGCAAGCTTGATGGCATTGCGCTGCGGGTGCCAACTCCAGTGGTTTCAATCGTAGATTTCATCTGCACGGTGGAAAATCCAAAAACCGTGGAAGAGATCAACGCGGCTTTTGTGGAAAAGGCAAATGGCGAAATGAAAGGCATTTTGGATGCTACCACGAAAGAATTAGTTTCCATGGATTACAAAATGAATCCCTTCAGTTCAATTGTGGATTTGCCCCTGACCATGTCCCAGGGAAATCTGGTCAAGATTGTCGGCTGGTATGACAACGAATGGGCATATTCCAATCGCTTGGTGGAGATGGGGGAATTTATCTGTCGGTAATTTCTCTACGAATTACGAATCTTTACGAATGTACGAAAAAATGAAAAAGTTTGCATTTAAAAAAGCCAAGTGCAGTTTCCTGCAGTTGGCTTTTTGGTGAGACTTTACTCGGCTCACTTGAATTCTTTTGCGACAATAATTTTCACTGGCCTGTCGTCATTAAGCAGAACCATTTTGAAACTGCCGGTGTTTGTTTTATAGATAACTTCATGAATAATAAGTTCGGCTTCATTCTTTAATGGCGGCATTGATTCATGAACAAATAGTAAAGGCATAAGGCCAATAGCCCGTGACTCAAAAGAGAGATATTGAATCGTTTCTTGAAAATCTGGCTGATGTTCAATTAAGAAGAGCGTCTCTTCTTTTGATGAATTTTGATGGTTAGAGCAACCTGCAAAAGTGAAAAGCAGGACGCAAACACTCACAAACTTGACTTTTTTCATTGTTTTTTATTTCAACCGTTTTATTGTCAAGGTAGGATATGGGAACTAATTCAATAACGTTTGATTATACTCCCATTTTTGGCTTTTGTCAACTATTTTGCGATAAAAAGGCTAAAATAAGGCAAAAAAGATGGGTTAACTTTTCTTTTTAGGAAAGAAAAGTTACAAAAGAAAATCGCGCCTACCTCGCGCTGTCAAAATTCTTGCGCTACTTTGCTAAAAATTCCCGCTGCACTTTTTCTGCTGAAAAAGCTCGCTTGAAATTTTTTACGCTCATTCGCTTCTAATTTTGAAACGCGCTTCGTAATGGCGCAGAAAGAAATGCAAAATACGAATTTTTTAACAATTTAGCAATGTAACAATCTAGTAATTTAGCCAGTTTTCCCAAAATCCCAAAAGCGTAGTATAATAGGAAAGTTAAAAAGTTTATAAAGGATACTGTCTGTCACTGCGAACTTATTTCAGAATCTTCGTTGTATAGCGCTCAGTGCATTAAATCTCGGGATCCTGAAACGAGTTCAGGATGACAATATAATTTTCACTTTATAACTTTAAAAACTTTAAACTTTACGAACTAACTTGTGTATCTCAAAAAAGTTGAAATAACTGGATTTAAATCGTTTGCCAATAAGACGACGCTGGAATTTTTGCCGGCGGCGAATTTTCGTGGTGACAGCGAAGGGAAAGGCATCACGGCAATTGTGGGTCCGAATGGCTCAGGAAAATCGAATGTTTCAGATGCGATTAAATGGGCGATGGGTGAGCAGTCGATGAAAAATTTGAGGGGCAAAAAATCTGAAGATGTCATTTTTGCCGGCTCTGGCAGCAAGGCTCGGCTTTCTAGTGCGCATGTGTCACTTTTTTTTGATAACTCTGACAAAAGAATTCCCTTGGAATTTTCCGAAGTGGTTTTGACGCGTAAACTTTTTCGCTCTGGAGAATCTGAATATTTGATCAATGGAAGCAAATCAAGGCTTTTGGATGTGACTGATTTGCTCGCGCGGGCGGGAGTTGGCAAAGAAAGCTATTCGGTGATAAATCAAGGCATGTCAGACGCCCTGCTGGGCGCTAACCCGATTGAAAGGCGAGGCGTGCTGGAAGATGCTGCTGGGGTCAAACAATATCAAATCAAAAAAGAACGAGCGCTAAAGAAATTGGAATCGACCAGGGAAAATATGGAGCGGACGGCCGGACTGATTCGAGAAATCGAACCGCATTTGAAAATGCTCAAAAGACAAGCTGAAAAAGCTCAACAAGGAAAAATTGTGGCCGAGGAGCTGAAAGAAAAACAAACCAAATATTTTTCGCATCTTTGGCAAGCTTTTCAAACTGAACGGGCAAAATTTTCCGCTGAAAAAGAAACTTTGGGCGCTGCGATGATGAATATGCAGCGAGAAGTGGACAAAATGTCTGATGAGCTTAATCAGGAATCAGCTCAAGTTCAGCATTCTGGTGATGACCAGGTTTTGGAAAAGAAAAAAGCTGAAATCAGGCAAAAGCTGAATGAATTTGATCGTGAAATTATTATCGCCGAGGGTCGCATTGTGGTGGAAAAAGAAAAATTGGCCAATCAGAAAATCATCGAGCTTATTCCGGTTGATTTGAAATATGTGCAAGCAAAAGTCAAACACATTCGCGAGGCGCAAGAGCGTTTGATTTTGGCGGTGGAAGGTGCGGAGAATTTGGACGACCTGCAAGACATCAAGGAATGGGCACGGGCAATCCAGCAACAACTGTATGACCTATATGAAGAAGCTGGCAAAGGCGAGGTGGCAATCCAAAAAGACAATTCCAATGAAGTAGCTGAAATCAACAATCGAATTTCGGAGCTGACTGCTAAGGGCAAAACTGCTCAAGAAAATCAACAGAAATTGAAAGTTGAAGCTGAAAAAATTGAAAAAGAAATTTCCGAGCAGGCTCAGAAAGTCAGACAACTTCGTGAGAGATTTTTTCAGGTTGAAAGGGAGTCGCGAGTCAAACAAGAACAGCTTAATGTTCTTAAGGATCAATTTAATGATTCCAAAATTAAGTTGGCCCGTGTGGAAGTTCGTGAAGAAGATTTGACTGGCGAAATTCTCAGTGCGCTACGCATCGAACCGGCAGAATTGCTGAAAAATCAAGCAAATCAAACTGACCAAGCTTGGGATCGAGATAAAATTGAAAGAGAGATTTCAAGGCTCAAAGTTCAAATGGAGCAGATTGGTGGAATTGACCCAATGATTGTCCAGGAGTATAGCGAAACTAATGCGCGTTTTGATTTTCTGACGCAAGAACTGAAAGATTTGGCTGATGCCTTGATTTCTCTGGAAGAAGTTATCAAGGAAATGGATCATCGCATCAATGAGGAATTTGCCAAAGCCTTTGAGCAAATCAACAAAGAATTTTCAAAATATTTTCAAATCATTTTTGCGGGTGGGAAAGCAAGTCTCAATAAGATTAAAGTTCCAGTGCGAAGCGGAGCTATTGTGGATGAAAAAAATCAGACTGAAAATGATGAGTCTGAGCAGGAAAACGCTGAAGAAAAAAAGAGTGAAGTTGGCGTGGAAATTTTGGCTTGTCCGCCTGGCAAGAAAATTGCCAATCTTTCAATGCTTTCTGGCGGCGAACGCTCGCTGACTTCTTTGGCACTTTTGTTTGCCATCATTGCGCACAATCCACCGCCATTTGCCATTTTGGATGAAGTCGAGGCTGCCTTGGACGAAGCTAATTCGAGGCGCTTCAGTAAGATTTTGCAAGAGCTTTCTGGCAGCACGCAATTTATCTCCATCACTCATAATCGGGAAACCATGCGCCAAGCAGCCTTGCTTTATGGCGTGACCATGGGTGAGGATGGAATTTCAAAATTGCTTTCCGTGCACCTTGATCAAATCGCACAGGGAGGGAAAATAGTGAATTAGTTTTTAGGCGAATGAGAAATACAATTTTTGATATCCAATATTAGGGAATAAGAAATGCTAAATAAAATCGAAATAAAATAGCAATTCAGTTGTTATTATTATTCGTGAGATAGTACTTTCTGTTAGGACTTACGCATTTGGCTTTTTCTGGTCCACTTTTCAGTGTTCAAAACTTGCTCTGAAAAGCGTGTCTTGATGTTTCCGTCAAGCTCTTGATTGTCAGCATAGTTGAAATTGCTTGCAGATATGGGCCTCAAAGGCAAAACGAGTGAGCCCCAACTCATCATTAAACATATGAATGAAAAACAAAAAAATAATCATGCTCAACATTTCTTTTTATATCTGTTGACTTTTCTTTCTTTAAGCTTCTTGGCTTTCGGCTCTGGCTTGATTTTTTTTCAAGCTGTGAACAAATTTTTTCCCGATCAAATTGCAAACAATTTTGATCAAGGAGGCGTACGTTTTGGGATAGCAGCTATATTTATTGCTGGTCCGATTTTTTTCGTTATTTCAAAAATTATCACTAAGAAAGTTTCGGATGGCGTCATTTCACTGGAATCTGGCGTTCGAAAATGGCTGACCTACATTGTTTTGTTTTTTGCAGCGGCCACGGTTATTGGTGATCTCATCACTTTGATTCTGAATTTCTTGGCAGGAGAAACAACGGCAGCTTTTTTGTTGAAAGTTTTGGTAATCTTGGCAATTGCTGGTGGAATTTTTGTTTATTATTTTTGGGACATGCGAAAAACATACATTGATGAAACGTCTTTAAAAATAAACAAGGTTTCAGCGGAAGCGCTGCTTATTTTTTTGTTGATTACTTTTATTGGTGCATTTTTTATAATTGATTCGCCGGCTATGGCGCGTCAGAAGAGAATTGACAGTCAAACAGTCAGTGATGCCCAGGGCGTGGATAGTTCAGTTCGAAATTTTTTCACGCAAGCCGGAAAACTTCCGCAGACGCTTGTTGACCTGGAAAAGACTGGCTTTACGCCATACCTGCAAAGCACTAATAAAATAGAATATATTGTGACTGGTGATAATTCATATAAGCTGTGTTCCTCGTTTGAGCGTTCAAATGTTGATGATAAGGATGTTTACTTTGAAAGTGGCAATAGTAACGATTGGAAGCATGCTGGAGGAAAGATTTGCTTTGAGCGCATTGCCCTGGATGACAACAATGCCAAGACAGTTCCAACGAAATAGTGAAACATGCATGACTATTGACAGAAAAACGAAAGTGCTATTGTCAGACCTTTTGATAATAGTGTATAATAGTTTCATGCATGAGCCATCGTGCAAAATAATAAGTTAATAAATAAATAATTTGTTTTTGATTTCGCCCTTCGGCGGATTGAGAATGAAAAAAAGTTATGGCAAAATTGACAAAAGCTCAGCTCGTGACAACACTTGCTGAAAAAACCGGTCTTTCAAAAAAGGACATCAGTGGTGTCTTTGATGAATTGACTACAATCGCATATAAGGAAGTTAAGAAGGTTGGAGAATTTGTGCTTCCTGGTTTTGGAAAAATGGTAAAAGCAAAACGCAAAGCACGTATGGGTGTTAACCCTGCAACTGGAGAAAAAATCAAAATTGCTGCAAAGACTGTTGTTAAATTCCGTCTTGCAAAAGCAGCTAAAGAAGCTGTTCTCTAGTTTCAAAATTCAATTTGAAACTTTCAAAACCCCGCCTCGGCGGGGTTTTTTGAGGCTAGAAAAATTTCTTTGTTTGCGGTATAATAAATAAATATGACAAAAGAAAAATCAAAATCAAAAATCAAAGAAAGAAGTTTCGACATAAGGGGTTTCTGGGTCAGGCTTTGGGAACTACTTGCGCCGGCACACGCATTGATCAATCGGGTTGTTTTTGTGATGTTGTTTGTTGAAATAACGCGTTTGGCAGGACCCTATATTCTTAAGTTGATTATTGATTTAATCACAAATTTTAGCGTGGAAAAGATTCCTCAAATCATTGATTTGATATTTGCAATGTTTTTGGTTAACGAAACTGTCTCTATTCTGCAATACATTAACGATAAAAGAATTTTCAAAATTTTGGCTGAAGTCGAATCCGATCTTTCGGGAAATGCGCACAAAAAATTGATTTATTTGGGACTTGGTTATCACGAAAAAGAAAATACTGGCAGCAAGATTAGTAAAATTCAAAGAGGAGTTGATAAGATTATTGATTTGCTTGGCAATCTGTCTTGGGAGGTTGCGCCAACAATTTTGCAAATAATTTTCACTGCAGGGGTACTTTTCTGGGTTGATTGGCGCTTTGGATTGGTGATTGTTTTCTTTGTGCCGGTTTTTGTTTTTTTGACCATTAGCGTTAATCGCAGGGTTTTTCCGTTGCGCAAGACTCGTTTTGATATCTATGAAAAAGCTGCCGGAATGATGACGCAATCAGTCGTCAACATTAACACCGTCAAATCATTTACGCAGGAAAAACGAGAATGTTTCCGTTTTGGCAAATTGCGTGAAAAATTGAGAAGCACCATTTTGTTGGAGTATGGAAATATTTTGACGCAAAATCTCAAGCGAAATTTGGTGATTGACGCCGGCAGGCTAATGATTTTGCTTTTTGGCGCCTATATGGTTTGGGGAGGCAGCATAACGGTAGGAACTTTAGTTTTTGTTTTCACAATTTCAGAAAAAGCGCTAATCTCGCTTTATCGCATCTCGCGACTTTATGATCGAATCATGGAAAGTTCGGAGGCAGTGGAGAGAATTTATGATTTGTCCAAGGAAAAAACTGACATCAAAAATCCTCGCGGTGGAATTGTGCCAAAAAGTTTGCAGGGTGCCGTCAAATTCAAAGATATGAGTTTCACCTATTCCGATAGCAAGCTTTATGCTCTGAAAAATATTGATTTGGAAATTCCAGCTGGCGCCACCACCGCCTTGGTGGGACCTTCAGGCGGAGGCAAAACTACGCTGGCCAGAATGGTCTATCGACATTATGACCCAACCGATGGTCAGGTTTTGCTTGATGGAAAAGATTTGAAAAAATATGACCTGTATGGTTTTCGAAAATTTTTTGCCATTGTTCCACAAGATGTGGAAATTTTCAATGCCAGCGTTAAGGAGAATATTGCCTATGCAAATCCTGAGGCGAGCTTTGCTCAAATCAAAGCCGCTGCTCGCGTGGCCAACGCCGAAGAATTTATTGAGCAGTTGAATGAAGGTTATGAAACCGTCGTCGGTGAACGTGGAATCAAACTTTCCGGCGGACAACGTCAACGCATCGGTATCGCTCGAGCAATCATGGCTAATCCAAAAGTTTTGATTTTTGATGAAGCCACTAGTAATTTGGATTCGCAAAGTGAGCGACTTATTCAGGATGCGATGGACAAAATTTGCAAAAATCGCACGGTCATCATCATCGCTCATCGCCTCAGTACCATTAAGAAAGCTGACAAAATTGTAGTTTTGGAAAAAGGCCGCATTGTTGAAAGTGGCAGCCATAGCGAACTTTCTTTGACCAATGACGGCCTCTACAAAAAACTGATTGATTTGCAAAGGATGGGTGATGTGAATTGAAGGTAGTCAAGTAATCAAATAATCAAGTAATAAAATTGAAAAGTCATAACGTTTGTAGGGTTAGAATAAAAATACAAGAAACATTTCCGTTTTTGCGAGCATGTAATCATGCGTGGCAATCTAGATTATTGTAGATCCGCCAGCTGGTGGAAAATTTTGCGGGGTAGCGAAGTAATAATAATCAGTAAAAATCATATGCGAAAAATAATTTTTGGTCTTTCAATGGCGGGGCTGTTGTTTGCGGGGTATATGAGCGGAGTCAAATTTTTCACGCAAACTTGTGCTTTCAGTGAGCCTTGCCCTTTGTTTCTGGGTTATCCAGCTTGCTATTTTGGTTTGGCGATGTTTGCAGTGCTGGCAATTTTTTCCGGGAGGCTGCTTTTTTCAAAAACCACGCAGGCGAGAGCTTTGCCAGCAATTTTGGCCTTTTCTTTGGCTGGAATCTTGTTTGCTGGCTACTTTAGCGTGCGGGAGTTGCCGCTGCTTTTCTCACAAGATTTTGGCACCTATGTACTTGGCTTGCCAACCTGCACCCTGGGTCTGATTTTCTATGTTTTGATTTTCATTGCTGCCAGCAGGCAACGTTTTGACAAGGGGGAAAAATGAAATAGCTCATTATTTGGGGTTATTAGTGATTGTATGCTATGATGCAGATGTTGGCAGGTTTTTTTTGAAAAATAAATGAAAATAATTGGAATAATTCTTGCGTCTTTTGCATTTGCCGGGGTGATTGTCTCGCCATTTTTTTGGTTGAGGTTTTTGAGGGAGAAACAGGTGGCGCAATATTTGGTTGCCAGCTCAGTTGGGACGCTGATGTTACTATT
>CAIJXA010000023.1 GCA_903824515.1 uncultured bacterium | reverse complement strand
CGACAATCTTTTTGTTAAGCCAATAATGGATGCGTTGGTAAAGTATGGATTATTCTATGACGACAATGGGGATGTCATTGAATCGATTACTCTCAGCGCTAAAAGGAAAATGCCAAGCGATAAAATAATAATTTCAATAAACGAAAAACTATGAAAAACTACCCCATCGGGAAAATAAAAATGTATGAGAAAAATGCAAAGAAGCACCCGGAGAATCAGATTAAAAAGATAGCTGATTCTATAACTGAATTTGGTTTTAATCAGCCGATTGTTATTGATAGCAATGACGAGATAATCGTTGGGCATGGTAGATATTTGGCCGCCAAAAAAATGGGACTCAAAGAAGTTCCGATTGTGCGCAAAGAAAATCTGACTGATGATCAGGTCAAAGCGTATAGGTTGGCCGACAATAAACTCAATGAGTCTGATTGGGATATGGATTTGGTGTTTGATGAACTCAAGGGACTTAGTGATGAAATGGTACAGCTCACGGGTTTTGATATGAGCTATTTGGAAGTTGAAGAAGATGATTTTAATGCGCAGGAGGAATATGAAAAAATTATTGAACCAAAAACAAAGGTCGGCGATGTTTATCAACTTGGAGACCATAGAATTATTTGTGGTGATTCGACTGATTTGAGTGTTTATGAAAAACTAATGGGCAATGAAAAGGCACAACTAATATTTACTGATCCGCCGTATAATGTTGACTACCAGTCATCAGCTGGCAATTCATATGCAGGGGGCAAATACGGAGATGGCAATAAGATTTTCAACGATAATAAAAGCGATTCTGATTTCAAGGAATTTATAAGCGTCATGACTGCAAATTGCTTTTTGTTTTCAGATGAAAAAGCATCGATGTATATGTGGTATGCATCAAAGAATCATGAGTTTTTCAAGAAGGGATTGATTGCTGGTGGGTTTAAATATTTGCAGGATGTTATTTGGGTTAAGGATAGATTCGTTTTTTCGATGGGTTGTTTATTTCATCGAGCCTATGAACCTTGCATGATTGGAATCAAAGATAATAAATATCAGAAGAATAAAGAATTTTCAAACATTCAGGATATTTGGGATATCAAAAAAGATGAGTTGGCCGAGATGGTTGATGTTTGGTATGTGAATCGGGATAACACGACAGAGTATGTGCATCCTACTCAAAAGCCACTGCGACTTTGCGAGATAGCACTTCGCAGAAGCACATTCAATGGCGATATTGTCTTGGATGCTTTTGGCGGTAGTGGTAGCACGATGATGGCTTGTGAACAGATGGCCAGAAGAGCAAGGCTTATTGAATTGGATCCTAAATATGTTGATGTGATAATAAAACGCTATGAAGACTACACAGGTAAAAAAGCAGAAAAAATTGAACAAAAATAAAGTTGGCAGGAAGTGGTTTGACGGAAAAACGGAGAGTGATGTTGTTGCGAAACTAAAAGTCGTTTGGGGGCTGGGTGGATCTGACGCAGAAGCGTGTTATTACGCTGATATAAGCAAATTTTCGCTCAGTCGCTATTTGGATGCATATCCTGATGTTGAGGAATTACGCAACAAATTAAAGGAAAAACCAATTTTGAAAGCGAGGGAGACTGTTGTTAAAAATCTTAGCAATCCCGACATCGCTTTCAGGTATCTTGAGCGAAAGAAAAAGGATGAATTTGGCGCAAGCGTTGAACTTCCAGATATATTCAAAAACAATATTGAAGCATTCCATAACGAAATGAAAATATATTTTATAGGCAATGTTGGATCAACAAATACCAAAAGAAAAAAGAGAAATATGCTTGAAACTATTGAGTCTATTTAAGATTGATGGAAAGGCTGGCGATCAAGCGGTGAGCGAGGGACAATTGATGATTTTTTACAGCATTGTTTTTCGCCCACATAATCGTTTGCAGATTCTGACTTGTACGCAATATGGCAAAAGCTTGATAGTTGCTTTGGCGTGTATTATTGTTAGTTGTTTTCAAGATGAAAAGATTGCAATTCTTGCGCCAAAAAATGAAATGGCCAAGATAATTATGCGCTATTATCTTGAGCATATTGGCGACAATGTTTTATTTTATTCTCAACTTGAAGCAAAAACAAAACTGGAAAGATTAAGGCAAGAAGAAAATAAGGAGCGCATTGTTTTGAAAAGAGGCGGAGGAATTTTTGTGGTTTCAGTGCAAGCTGGCAATTCAAGGAAAGGAATTGAGAGTGCTATGGGTGCAGGTTCTCGGATTGTAATTCTTGATGAGGCAAGTCTTATTCCTGATCAGATTGAAGCCACAACATTTCGTATGATTGCTGGAAAGGGTGAGAATGCTTTTTATTGTAAAATTGGCAATCCATTTTATCTCAATCATTTTCATAAGACTTGGCACAAGGACAGATACAAAAAGATTTTTATTGATTATCAGCAGGCGTTGAAAGAGGGCAGGTATACTGAGGAGTTTATCGAGGAGGCAAAAGAGAATCCGATGTTCGATATTCTCTATGGTTGCAAGTTTCCGAATCGTGATGAGATTGATGATCGTGGGTATCGATTTTTGATAAGTGAGCAGGAGTTGGAAGAGGCATTTATTGATGAACTTCCTGAGAAATTAATGGGAAGCAGAAGATTGGGCGTTGATGTTGGTAGGGGCAGTAACTATTCAGCTTTTGTGGTTAGGCATGACAATGTCATGTGGCTTGAATCAAAAAATCAAAGCTCAAATTTGATGACACAGGTTGATGAACTCGGAAGGATAAAGGGG
>CAIJXA010000022.1 GCA_903824515.1 uncultured bacterium | reverse complement strand
GTATATCGGCAGTGCTGGCAACACCTCAACAGCGGGAACTGCCAAGGGGATTATTACTGACGCCTTGATAGGAGTTTTTGCAGCCATGGCAGCTTATCTGATTCTGTATGTGATTAATCCGGATTTGATTAAATTGAATATAAACTTTATGCCGGTAAATGTAGATATCGTAACAGAAAGTTCGGATATGTCCGCAGAATCAAGCGGAAATCTTTCAGGTGCGGGTGGGGCCGGCGGCTCGGGCGGCGCCACTAGCGCCGGAACACCCGGAAGTTGTGGCGGCTTAGCTACTCAAAGTGGCATAGCTAGTCAATGTTCTAGTGCAGCGCCGCAGCTTGCAACAATGCTGACTTGCATAGCGGGACAGTTGCCAACCGCAACAGTAACTTCCATAACAGACTCAAAAGGTTATGCTAATTGCACGCCTGACAAATGGAGTAAACCTCCTTGCGCTCACGCAGAATACTCTTGTCATTATGGAGGAAAAACATGTTATTCGACCGGCAAATCATACGCTGCTGATATTTCTACAAGAGGGATGAGCTCGAGCACAATAATGTCAGCGGCTAAAACTTGTGGGGCTAGTTATGTGCTTGATGAAAGTGTTAGTGCTAATCATGTTCACGTGAGTGTTGGAAAGGCAGCTGGGTGCGGATGTAATTAATTGTTTGTGTGTAAATAAGGCGTATTGTAATAGAAAAAGTTTTAATAAAAAATATAAATGAAAAAAGCTTTTATTATCTCAGCAATCTTGTTTGGCATAACCTTGCTTATTTGGGGTGTGTATAATATGGCTTTTAAGAAAAGCAGCGGTAATCCAACAACTGCCAAACCAACAGCACAGGCTACTATTCAACCGCCCAAGGCAGAACCGCCAGTAGTGTTAAAAAAGCAAGACAAAATAACGCTCGTGTCTAAAGATCCAGTGCTTGGGGCAATATCAAACAAGCAAACTGAAAAAATCTTTTTTTATTCCGCACTAGATGGAATAATTTGGCAAGCGGACAGTGATGGTACAAGTGTGATTCAAAACACCAGCACCAAGCTCACGGGGCTTGTGGGGGTTGATTGGTCACCTGATAAAACAAAAGTCCTGACAACTTTTAACAAGGACGGCAAAAACATTTTTTATACTTACGACAACGTAAAAAAAATTGGAAATCAGCTTAAGGAAAATCTAGATAGTGTTACATGGGATAGTCTTGGTGGGAAAATTATTTATAAATATTTTGACATTAAAGCAAAAAAAAGAAGTTTGAGTGTTGCAGATCCTGATGGTAATAACTGGAAGACAATAGTTGAAAATATTCCTTTTCGCAATGTTTCAATTGCTGCTGTGCCATTGACTTCAGTTATTTCTTTTTGGAATGCGCCGGTTGCAGCAGAAGAGAGCGTGCTGCAAATAGTAGCAGCGACTGGTGGAGAAGTTAAGAATATTTTTAAAGGCAGATTTGGAGCTGACTATCTTTGGTCCCCTGATGGAACTCAGGCGCTAGTGAGCTCATTAGTTAGCAAGAATAATAAAACCATCACCCTTGGCGTAATTAATTTGCAAGGAGAATATCGCGACCTCGGAATTCCTACAATAGTTTCAAAATGTGCATGGTCTAGTGATGGAAAAACAGTATATTATATGCTGCCAGGAGGCATCCCATCTGGAGCGATTATGCCAGATGATTATTTGTCGAAAAAGTTTATGACCAATGATACTTTCTGGAAAGTGAATGTTATTACTGGAAGTAAAGATAGAGTGCTGGAACTCGCAGATATTAATGATAGCTACGATGTCACATTGCCCTTTCTTTCTGCGACAGAAAATAGTCTCTTTTTTACCAACAGGGTCAATGGTAAACTATATCGAGTGGCGCTATAAGGAAGAAAAATTTTAAAGCACATCATTTTAGATGTGCTTTTTTGAGTTTTTCTCAGAATAAAACTTTAGATATGCAGCAAAAATTCCAACGACACTCCAAAAGATAAAGGCTAAATCGTTTTTCCAAAAAGGTGTATCGATAATTCCATAAAAAAGCACAGAAAGAAAAAATGAAAACAAAAGTGCCCGTAAAAGCACATTAGCATGATTAGTTCTTGTTAGTTGATAAATAATAAATGAAATTAAAAATAGAAAACCAATAAGGCCAAATAATCCAGTTTGTAGCCAAAAGGCTAGAAATAAATTGTGAGGTTGAGGAACTGCCCACTCCAGATATGGCGGAAAGCTGGGTTGGAGTGCAAGATATTTAGCTTGAAAATTGCCAGGTCCGATGCCAAAAACATAATTTTTAGCTAACATTTTTTCACTAGCTTTCCAAATCATGATGCGAGACGACAAAGATGATCTCTCAGAAAAATGAAGAAGATTGGAAAATTTTTGCGAATTTACTTGCGAAAAGAGTATGGTTAAAAACAAAAATGAAAGACAAACAAAACTCATAAGAAATTGTTTTCTTGGAAAATATATGAAAGCAGTAATAACTAAAGATAAAATAATCGCAAGCCAACCAGCATACGAATATGTGCAATAAAATGCTACCAAGGAAATTACAAGAGAGAGAACAAGTAAAAGTTTTATTATTAGGGATAAGTTTTTTATAAAGGCTATTCTCAAGAAATAACAACCTAGTAAAATTCCAGGGGCTAGATACAGGGCCAAATAATTCGGTGAAGAATAAAAAGCGCTGAGGCGATCGTCGTAGGTAACAAAGCCAAGCGCTTTATAGTTCATTGCAATAATGGAAACTAAACTTGTAGAAAAATATATACTCAGGAGCGAATGATTAAGCTCAGCAGTGTTTTCAATTGTATCATAGGCAATATAGGCAAAAATTAGAGGAAGAATAAACCAGCTTTTTAAAATTCCAAGACCGGCAATTGCTGCATTGTTTGTTGCGATGGAGATAATTGTTCCAAATAATATTAATCCAATGCTTATTATGATTTGCCAGGGCAAGGTTGAGGATATTATTTTTGAACTTTGCTTCTTTTTTTTCAAAATCCAAATAGCTATATTTAGAATAAGCAGCAATTCAAGTAAATTGAGGGGAATTTCAAAAAATGAAAACTTAAGCAGATACAGTGGTGCTGCAGTAAGGGTAAAATAAATTAAAAATTTTTGATTCATAAATTGCATTTTTTTGTTTGTGCAAGCGTTCTCGTTGAGGACATTGCTAAGATAATTAAGATTAAGGGTAGAATGTGCACAGAATAGAGCGGGTTTTCAACTAAGCTGTGAGTTGCAAAAATGACTATACTTGCAACGCCTGCAACATAAAAAGAATTTTCCCGAGAAGCTTGCCAATAATTTCTCAAGGCAATTCCAAGTATAAGGATAAAAAGAAATGAAGCCATAATCCCAAGTTCAACAGCCAGGTCTAAATAAAAATTATGCGTGTATATTGGAACACGGTAAGTTGCGCCAGGATCAATTATAAGCGGATAAGAGCCGATGCCAACGCCCTCAGGATGTTTAGCAATCACTACAAGGGCTTCTTTCCACATAGTTATTCTGCCCTGATTGGAACCTTCATTAATGTCAAAAGCAGAAGTGATTCTTCCGGCCACAGGATTAGTCACGGGATTTTTTGGAACTATGAAAAAAAGAAAAAGAAACAAGAAGATACCTGAAAATATCTTAAGGACAGTTTTACGAGTAACTAAAGGCATAATTATTATAGCTGCAGTTATTAGGGCCAAATAACCACCACGCGTGAAGGTTGCAATATCGCATATAGTGAGTAAGCTAGCCGCAATTAGAAAAAAAAACTTATGAGATTTGCTGGTGGCCCAAAGAGCAATTGCCCAAGGGAGAAGCATGCCAACATAATAGGATAGCATGTGTGGATCTGGAAACGGAGCAAAGGCTCGCATATAAGTTATGCCGCCACTATTCACTAACCAACTTGGATAAGCCAAAACTTCTTTGGAAAAAGTGTTACCCAAAAAGAAAGGAATAATTGTTTGAGCTAAAAAACTATAGTCTTTTTCAATTCCAAATATGAATTGAAAGCTAAATTGAACTAAAGCAAAAATTGAAACAATAGATCCACCAAAGACTAGCGCAGCAATGGCCTTTCTTTGTTTTCTTTGTGAATCTAAAAGAAAAGTCGCAATAAAATAAATTGGAAAAAGGGAAAACAAAAAGGCAAGTTTTCTCAAGGACCAATGGATATTTTGAGTAAACAGTAGCGAGGTCATAGCTAATAAGAGAAAGGTGGTAATGTAAAAAGTTAAATTATCTTTTGCTTGCAGGAATGTTTTATTTTTATATTTGTAGTAGCAGCAAGCAAGAAAAAAAACTGGTATCAAAACTCTGATGATAGCCAAATCAACACCTGTTGTGGGGTTTAGCGCAAACTGCAATGGCAATATGGTGCATATGAACAATAAAATTGAAAATAACTTAGCAGTACAGCTTTGAGGAAGTAAATCTTTAATTTGAATAAATAAACTGCGACAAGCTTTTGCCAGAGTTGATTGAAGCAATCCAAAATGCTTTTTGAAATAGTAATCTTGTGATGCGTAATAAAGTTTTTTTTGTGTTTTTGAATCACTAGCACTGCAACCACCGTAATGGAGAACCCGAGGCTCGTAAAGTAGAAGTATTCTTTTTTTAAGTTTGCGTAACCTAAGGCAAAGATCCACATCCTCAAAATACATGAAAAATTTTTCATCAAATCCTCCTACTTTTTCGAACAATTTTTTGTTGATCAGGAAAGCTGCGCCACTTACCCAGTCAAGATTTATTATGTGAGAATTATTTTGAGCAGAAGCGGAGCTTTTCTTGAAAAGCTTGCTCAAAATTGTGCCAAGGGGGGTTATTTTTTTCCCGCCACTCCATGGCTGGGTCAACCCATTTTTTGTTATGAGAGAAGGCGCAATTGCGCCAACATCCTCCTTTGCGAGTAAAAAAAGAAAGTCGCTTATTTTTGTATTTAGTAATTGCGTGTCAGGGTTTAGAAAAAAAAGAATTCTCCCCTTAGCTTCTTTTGCTCCAAGATTGCAGGCTCTCGAGAAGCCAATATTGGAGCAAACATTCAAAATGTGAACAATGCGGTTATTTTTAAAAAACTGCAGTTTTTCAGAATCATTGTTCACAACAATGATTTCATACTGGAGCCCATTGATGTTTTTTTCAATGGACGAGATGCAACTGTCGAGAAATTTCTCGCTTTGGTAATTTAGAATAACGAAAGAAAGGTCCATCACAGTTTAGAGTAAATTAATTTTTCTAAAGTCCTTGTAAGCTTTTTTTACTTGAAAGGTCTGTTGGGATGGCTTAAGAAGATTTAAAAAATAATTTTTAAATTTACGTAATTGAAGATAAAGCAGCAGCCATATTTTTTGAAAAGGACTACCTTGAGAAAAAAAGAAAATCATTCCAGAAAGTACTAGCCAATAGGTTTTCAGTGGGTTGTTAATGGAGCTTTGTTCGATGTGAAGAACTTTTGCGCTAGGACAGATGCGTAAATCAAAGCCTGCATTTTTTGCGCGAACCGAGAAATCGGCATCCTCATAATAAAGAAAATATCTTTCATCAAAAAGCCCAATTTTTTTAAATACCTCCTTGCTTATAAACATTGCACAACCAGTGCAATACTGGGTTGAATAGGGGTTTTGTGAAGAAATTTTTGTCAGATGTTGATTTTTCATTTTGAGCCAATCAATTTTGCCGCCTGCAAACCAAATAGAATTATTGTTAGCATTTAAAATTATGGGATTAAATATTCCGGCTGTTTTGGTTTTTTCGGCCACTATGGCTAGCTCTAGAATGGTATTTTTTTCCAAATATGCATCATTATTCAAGACTAAAATGTAGTCAGCAAATTTTTCCAAAGCAAAACGTATGCCTATGTTATTGCCTTTGGCAAAACCAATATTTTTAGAATTTTTTATGAAATGAGCGCGTGGGAATTGATTCTTTGCAAGTTCAAAAGATCCATCAATGGAATTATTATCAACCACAATAACCTCAAAGCCCTTAAAATCAGATTGAAAAACAGAGGAAAGACAGGCTGTTAATGTGTCTTTGCCATTGTAATTTAAAACCACAACAAAAATGCTTGGTTGAACTGTTTTTAGCATATAATTAATGATATATTTAGAGACTGATTTAGCTTCAAGTTACTTTGCTGCAACTATGCTGGTAATATCTTTGGCGGTAATTGTTTTTGTAAACCACAAAAAGGCAATATAAATTCCTGAACTTCCCAGGGCTAGAAAAAAGAAATTTTCAGCTTTAAATAAATATAAAAATAGCCCCATAATGAGTCCCGAGAAAAGAATGCGGGAAAGATTTTCTATACGTGGTCTAAAGTGAATATATTTTGATACCAGCATGAATCCAGCCATGGTTACGAAAAACTCAGTGAAAACAGAGGTGGTGGCTGCAGCATTATAGGAGTAAATTGGAATGAAAATAATATTTGAAACTATGTTAAAAAGAGCGCATAAGATTAGCGGTATAATTAATTTTTTTTGATGGTTGCCGGCGATAAGCACACTATTGAAAAGACTTCCAAAGAAAATAAAAACCAATGCAAAAATCAAAATTCGAAGGATATTTGCTGAAGCAGCAAAGGTATCCCCACCAATCAAATGAATAACTCCGTCGGCCAGAAACAGCGTTCCGACAACTAAAGGAACAATAAGAATAGCAAAAATCTTAAGCGTTTCATTTGCAATACGTGCAAACTCTTCCTTATCTGAAAAAATATGCCTAGCCAGAAGTGGAAAAATAAGCCCAATAATCATGGCTGGAAAAAAAGTTACGTTTTCAAGGACCTTGTAAGCAGCATTGTAAAGCCCAACCTCTGTATTTGTTTTCAGAATTGAAAGTAAAATTGTATCTATTTTAAAATATATGAATATAATTAAGGAGGAAAAACCTAATGGGGCAGATTCGATTAAGAATTTTTTCCAATAAGCAAAGTCAAACTCCAAGGAGAGCGAGACATATTTACGCGCTAAGAATACTATGATTATAAAGTTTAAAATCATTGAAGCAAGAACGGAAAAAACAATTGCAATAAAGCCAAGGTTCATTTTTACAGCCAGAATGATAATAAAAAGCTGAAGAACCTTGCCTATTACCTCGGCTGAGGCCACCTTATCCATGGCCAGGTTTTTCTGAAACACCCCATTGAGCACCATATAGGTTGTTGAAAAAACAAAGGAGGCAGCAGCGATAATAATGCCAATTTTAACGTCTCGAGAATAAGGAAGGAAATATATAAATATCGGCGTTATGGCGAAAACCAAGACAGAAGAAGACAATCGCAGCGCAAGGGCATTGCTGACGATTTTTTTTTCATTAGCTTCTGGACGAGATATTTCTCGAGCAGTGATGCTGTATAGTCCAAGATCTGCAGCGGATCCAAAAAAAGCAAAAAAAGCAAGAACTGTTGAATAGTCGCCAAATCCATCCTTACCAAGATAGCGCGTAATAAAACCAATTCCAACAAGCGCGAGGATGGTCGATAGTATCTTTGTGATTACATTGAAAATCACATTGTATGCAATTTTTCTTGCAATAGCCATATGGTTTGATGTTGTTTGTGTTTTAACTAACCAAGAGTCTGTTTAAAAGCACACTAGTGCTTTAGGGTAAAGCCCTGGAGCGCAGGCTAGTCTCGCTCTAGGCTTATCGAAATGGACAATCTGGGTAGGAAAATTACCACTTGCTGCGACATCGAATCGGCCCGCCTGGGGCGGACTTTCACCTTGCTAAACAATAAACAAAAAAACAGAGTTGCTGCTTGAAATCTTGAATTGATGTTAAGCTAATTGAAAACAAAAAAGCTCAGCGCATACATATTATGCAGCAAGCATGTCAGCAGGTTTGACTATTATTTTTCGGCTTTCTCCTTCGCCGGTACTTTCGGTGACAACTTCAGAACTTTTTGAAAGCTCAAGATGCACAATCCTTCTTTCGTAAGTTGACATAGGTCTCATAATAACGGAATGATGTTGCGCGATGGCTTCTTGGGCGGCTTGATGAGCTAATTCCACAATGGAATGATTTTTCTGCTGTCGATAATCATTGATGTCTATCGAAAAACGAATTTTTTCTGGAAATTGCTTTCTAACAATTAGTCGAGCAATATGTTGGAAGGCTTGGAGGTTGATGCCATGCTGACCAATTAATAGATGAGAATCATTATCGGTAGAAATGGAGTAAATAGCATCATCTGTATCAGTTTTTACTAAATCAACGGTGCCTGAAAACCCCATTTTATCTAGTAATTGCTCAATTATTTTCTTTATTATACTTGTTTGTTGATCCATATCTGGTAGTGGAAATTTAAATAAGTCTCGCCTTATTGATTTCCTGATAATTTAGTTTGTTATGTTTTCAAACTGTATATCTACAGTAATACACTTAAATCGCTTTCAAATTTTAGCTAGTTGGAATTGGCAGTAAAAACATTAATTAGAGGACTTTCTTTGCATTAATACTTGTTGCACAAGCATAAACAGTGTTCCAGCTAGCCAATAAAGAGAAAGACCTGCTGGAAACTTAATACCTATGAACAAAGTAAGAAATGGTCCTAGATATAGCATCTGCTTGTTCATCATTTGTGCAATGTCTGGTTTTCCTGAGTCATCCGTGGAAATTGCTGGGGTTGGTTGCTGGCTCATGAGCATTTTGGTTTGGAAGTATTGAGCAAGAGCCGCAAGCGCAGCAATGATATAATTAGGCTTGGTTAAATCAACAGAGGAAAGGAATAATTGATTTATTTTGTCAGGATTTGCAACAAATGAGTAGAGTTGACTTGCGTCGACGGTCAGTCCATTACTGGAAATGGTTATCAGTACCCTATAAATTGCAATTAAAAAAACCAATTGGACAATAAGTGGCAAACAGCCCGAAAAGGGATTCGTCTTATTTTCCTTGTATAGCTCCATTAGCTGCTTCGTTTGTTGCTCTTTGTCATTCTTGGTTTTTTCCTGAAGAGCCTTGATTTTTGGTTGAAGCTCTTGAAGTTTCTTTTGTGATTCTATTTGTTTTTTATAAAGCGGAATAAGAATCGTACGAAGCAGCACAGTAATTAGAATAATAGAGACGCCAAAATCTTTGCCGGGAACGACATTATAAAGAAATATAAGTATATTATATAGGGGCTGATAAACAATAGAGTGAAAAAAAGATAGCATGTTTTGATTTTTTGTCTAAATATTAGACTAGATAAATAGGTTAGCTTTCGTAAACAACTTTTTGAGAACGATTACTGTTTCGCTAAACTGGAGTGCTTTTTTTTCTGGACTAATCATCAGTACCAAATCATATCCTGGTTTCAAAGCAGAAAGGTTAACTCTGGCAGCTTCTCTCAGAATTCTCCTTGTTAGATTTCTGTCAACCGCTTTTTTTAAATGCTTCTTACTTATCGGAAAGCCTATTCTGGTAAAATCCTGATTGGTTTTCAAAAGCTTCATTGATATGCCGTCGCATGCTGCATAAGAGCCATTTTTGTAAATCAGGGCAAAATCTTCGCGCTTAATTAATCTGTGTCGAATTGGAAGCATTGTTTTTTTTGTTCACAAGTTGAATTAAACTGAAAGTTTTTTTCTTCCAGCCTGCCTTCGCCTCTTGATTACTGCTGCACCGTTGCTTGTGCTCATTCTGGTTAGGAAACCATGTCGGCTTTTTCTTCGGCCTTTCTTCGGTTGATAAGTTCGTTTCATGACGTTGATATTCTTAAGATAATTAATAAAATGACAATACTTATCCAAGTGTAGCAGGATATTAAAAAAAGTCAACCAAAAAACGAGGTTAAAATAGCTAGAATAGGGCTAAATTATGAAAAATGAGGTATTCTTGGCCTTGTCGAGTTAGGCAGTTCTGGGTTAGCAGTGAAAAAGCGCAATATAGCTTTAAAGAGAGCATATTTGTTTGTGAAATATTGACAATGTTTTAAATGAGTCTATATTTTAAAGAAAGAGCTTTAATTAAAAAGTGAATAACTTCTTATTATAAAGAGTAGTAAATAAAACTGAAAGATTGATTATATACTTATCCACAACTTATCAACAGTATCTGATGTTGATTTTCTGGTCTTCATAAATCGTGCGTGATATAATCTCGGGGGTATCAGTAAGTAGATTACATATATGAATAATACAGAACTATGGCAAGCTGCTTTGGGTGAAATAGAGTTATCAATTTCAAAAGCAAATTTTAGTACATGGTTTAAAAATACAACCATTCTTTCCAGGGAAAATGGGAAAGTCGTTATCGGCGTTCCTAATGGTTTTGCAAAGGAATGGCTTGAGAACAAATACAATACTTTTATTTTTCGAGCCTTGCGAAATTTTCAAGAAGATATAAAAGAAATAAGTTGTATTATATATAACCTGGATCAAGCTCCGCAAGGCAATGAAATTAAGAAAATTGATTCAATCGCACATGCCGTCGCTATCCCCAGTGGTATCACTAATCCCTATTCTCACGTTTCGCAATCAGCAAATACTCAGGCTGCATCTGTTCAAAAAGCCTATGAGAACAATATAAATCATCGCTATACCTTTGAAAATTTCATTATAGGGGAAAACAATGAACTTGCTCGCGCTGCCTGCTATGCTGTGTCTCAAAATTTGGGCAAAGTTTATAATCCACTTTTCATTTATGGCGGGGTTGGTCTTGGAAAGACGCACTTGTTGCAATCCATCGGCAATGAAGTTCTTGAAAAGGATCCAGCAAAAAAAATAAAATATATAGCCACGGAGAGATTCGCAAACGAGCTTATTGACTCTATTCGTAATCAGACTGTTAATGATTTTAAGGCTGCTTATTCAGCTATAGACCTATTGATTATTGATGATGTGCAATTTTTAGAGAAAAAAGAGAAAACTCAGATGGAATTTTTTCACATCTTTAATGCGCTATATCAAATAAATAAGCAGATAGTGATTAGTAGTGATCGTCCACCAAAAGCTATTGCAACACTTGAAGATAGACTCAGATCTCGTTTTGAAGGAGGGATGATTGCGGATATCGGACAGCCTGACCTCGAGACTAGGATGGCAATTTTAAAAACTAAGGCAGCTGAAAAGAATTTTTATCTTGATGAAGAGGCTCTGCGCTTCATTGCTGAAAACGTGAAAAATAATATTCGCGAACTGGAGGGAGCTTTAAACAGAATTGTTGCAGCTTGTGAGTTTAATAATAAGCTTCCAACCCTCAAATTCGTTCAGCAAGCCCTTTCGGAGATAATCTCAGCTGGCAAAAAGAAAGGCGTTCAACCGCAAAATGTTATTGATGCCGTTTCTCAATATTTTAATATTCCAATTAAGGAGTTGATTGAAAAAGGAAGAAAGAAGGAAATTTCTTATGCTCGACAAATCGCAATGTATATAATGCGAAGTGAGCTCAATGCCTCATATCCTGGAATAGGGAGTCAATTTGGCGGTCGAGATCACACTACGGCCATGCATGCCTATGAAAAAGTGAGCAAGGACATGGAAAATAATGAAAAGGTTAAAGAGGATGTTTCTATCCTGAAAGAGAAGATATACTCACTCTAGAGCCATTATTTGCATGTGCATAAGTTGTGGACAAGATTAATTGTAACTAAAAAATATATGAAAGTTACCTGCACCCAGGAAAATTTTAAAAAAGCAATTTATAGTACGGAACGCGTTGTTGGCAAACAGATTACGCTGCCAATTTTGGAGAATATTCTCATAGAAACTGATAATGGCATGTTAAAAATTTCAGCTACCAATCTTGAAATTGGAGTATTTTTGAAAATTGGGGCAAAAATTGAACAAGAGGGTACCATAACAGTGCCAGCCCGGCTACTCAGCAATTTTGTGAATAACTTTCCAGCCAGCAGTACCGTATCACTGACTGTTGTTGACCAAACTCTTTACATAGAAAGTGGATCCTCGAAAGCTCAAATCAAGGGCCTGATGGCACATGATTTTCCAATTATTCCTGAGATGGCGGGTTCTTTTTTGTTTTCACTTCCAGCCCAAGAAATGAAAGAAGCTATTCCACGTTTAATTTCTTGCGTTTCTTTGGACAGTACGCGTCCAGAGTTGACGGGTTTAAATGTTGTGTTGACAAAAGAGGAGGTTCGCATTGCTGCGACTGATAGTTTTCGTCTGGCAGAAGCGGTTGTCACGCTAAAAAAGGAAGACCCGATGGTGTACGATCTTTTCTTTGAGAAAACTAGTTCAATTATAGTTCCTCAAAATACTTTTTCTGAAGTTTTTCGAGTTATCGGGGGAGAGACTCAGGATATAAAGATAGGCATTGAAGAAAGTCAAATCTTTTTTCAGATAGACAATGTTCGGATTGTTTCGCGCCTGATCAATGGTCGTTATCCAGAATATCGTCAAATAATCCCACAGCAGTTTACAACGAAGGTTGTTTTAGAGAAAAATGATGTTCTACGTGCGGTCAAAATTGCTGGAATTTTTACCAATAGCAAGGCTGGCGAAATTCAGTTTTCAGTTGACCCAGAAAAAAAAGTTCTCAAGGTTCAGTCTAAGGCAGAAGAAGTGGGAGAAAATCAAACCATTATCAGCGCTAATATTACAGGGCCAGAGCAAAGTGCTTTGTTTAATCCTCGTTATATGGTTGACGGTCTGCAAACTATCACCACGCCGCGCTTAGCATTGCTCATGAATAGTAATTCTTCGCCAGCTGTGCTTCGCATGGTACAGGGAGAAAACAATGAGGAAATCTCTTCATTCACCTATATTATTATGCCAATTAAAAATTAAAAAGTTTCCCCCTTTAGTCAAAGGGAGCGTAAGGGGAATTTGAATCTTTTTAAACTTAAAAGGCATAAATTTGATCCGATTGAAATTTAATGAAATTGTTAACGGCTATGAAAGCATTAGGATCATTTATAAATAAAAGAACTTTAGTAAGGCGAACTATCATTGATCAGCAAAGTGTCTTTTATGTTTTTCAATTGGTTATCAAGGAAGAATACGGTGCGCAAGGTGCAGAAAATATTACCCCGGTTTTCTTTAGGGACAAAAAGATTTTTATCAAAGCTACGGGTTCAACTTGGGCC
Source organism: uncultured bacterium (assembly GCA_903824515.1). GTDB lineage: Bacteria > Patescibacteriota > Minisyncoccia > Moranbacterales > GWC2-37-73 > CAIPMZ01. The sequence continues at coordinate 6,128 of CAIJXA010000022.1, read as the reverse complement.
AGTGAGATTTGGCTCAGAAGAGGTGCAATTGTGCGAAAAGTCAATGAAAAATTGGGCGGGGAGGAGATTGTTGATTTGGCAATGAGCCAATAAAAACAGTAATCAGTAACTAGTAAGTAGTAATCAGAAAATTATTGGTTTGGATTTTTGAATTTGATTATTGTGATTTGTTTGGAATTTGTTGTTTGTTTCTTGATGCTCGTACTAAACCTCTTGCTAATTGCTTTGGGATATGTTATTAATAATAAAGTAATTAATTTTATTGAGTTTGCGTTTTCCTAATGCTCTCAGGAAAAGGTGGATTCACAAATACGGACGTGCCAATCAAAACATCTGCAAAAAAATACATGCGAGTGACAGCTCGAAAAACCATCAAAAACAAGAAGGTTAAGGGAGTTTTCCGTAACGCTGTCAAAAACACTAAAGAATCTTTAGCTGCCGGCAAAGTTGAGGAGGCGCAAGTTTCTCTAAAGGCTGCTATCAAAGCCATTGATAAGGCTGTGCAAAAGAAAGTGCTCAAGAAAAACACCGCTGCTCGAAAAAAATCCAGACTTAACGCTGCTGTGAAAAAGGTGGCCTTGAAGAAATAGTCTTTCAAAAAACTTTAGATATCAAAAAATCCCGCGCAAGCGGGATTTTTGTTTATAATGAAACAATGAATGTATCAAGCGCTTGAATTGGATTGATTTTGCCGGTTTTGGCTTGGTGATCAATCATTGCAAGCGAGCGAATAATGCTTTTGACTTTCTCCTGAGAAAGATTGCGAAGCTGCGAGAGAGACTTTCCAATGACATAAGGATGGATTTTGGTGATTTGGGCAATTTGGGCTGGAGCAGTGATTCCATTCCAGACGCAATCACCGATTTTTAGTAGGGTGCGAATGTGGTAGGTATACATGGAAAGCAGATAGAAGATATCTTCACCATTTTTAATTTGTTCGTGCAGTAACGTGAGCGCACGAGACTTGTTACCACTAGTGAGAGCCTCAATAGCTTGAAAAATCGTCGAATCAATCCTTGATTTTACAAGTATTTCTATGTCGTTGACGAGTATAATTTCTGCATAACTTTTATAATTTGAAAGCTTTGCAATTTCATTGCTGAGTAAATATAGGTCGTTTCCAACTGCTGCAATAAGCATATCAAGAGCCCTTTTCTCAATAGTCTTATTGGGAGCAATCCTTTTCAAATATTCTAGGGCCCAATTAGAAAGCCTTGGCCCTTCTAGTGGTACAAATTCTTGTTTTTTGGCTTTTGAAAAAAGAAATTTATAGAGGGCACCATTTTTTTTGGGGCTAGTTGATTCAAAAAAGATGACCGAAGTGTTAAGGTCTTGCGCAGTGGTCGAATCAGTTTTGAGAATTGAAAGTAACTCCTTTTGTTTTTCGGGAGTTTGTCCGCTGATGGCATTTCTGATGATGATTAGTTTTTTGGTTGAAAAAAGTCCTCTAGCAGAAAGCAGGTCCCTAAATTGTTTGGCAGTTGTAGAACTTTCTCCATAATCAAGAACGCTCAGGCCTGAGCCTGAGCCTTCTTTCTCTGCGAATTGATTTTTAAGGGAGCTTAATTTTTCAGCTGAACTAAAAGAATCAGTTCCATATATAAATATATACATATTTTCAAAAGACACAATAAGCAAATTACAAATTCCAAACAATTCGCCAGCTGGCGAATCAATAATCAATTTTCAAATAAACAAAAAATATAGTCATGTTTTAGGTTTTTAAGTTGTGATTTGTTTGGTTTTTGTTTTTTGTATCTTGTGACTTGCAAGCGCTAGCTTGCTGGTACCCATTTGAGGGCCTGACCTGGATCAATGATGTCAACCCAAATTTGTCCTGGGACGAATTTAATTTCTTGTCCTGTTTCATCAAGAAACATTAATTTGCTATCAATTTTACTTTTGTCTTTTTTCCAAGTGCCCTTATATTGTTGTCCATTCATATAAAAATATGCCACACCAGTGTCTGTTTGATCAAACCAGGGATCTCCAATTTGAACGTTGACATATTGTTCGCCAACTTTGATTGGCGCAGCGTCAGCAATTATCACAACAATATTTTTAGGTGCAATTTTTTGATTGTTATTTCGGTCTGTGTCGGCAGCCTCTCCCCAAGTTCTGACGAATGAGTTTGTGGTTTTGTCATAATCATACGTAGCATCATATGGTTTTGCATAGGCAACTCTAAGGTGTCCGCCACTTGGACGCTGCTCAAGCGGGAGTTCATTTTGATGAGGATATCCCAAAAATTTATTTTCTGTTCGATATCCAAAAGTCTTGGCCCCATCGAGCAAACTTGCGAATTTAGCATAGCCGGTATCGACGCCACGCATGTTTCCTGTTGCTTGTTTGCGATAACAATATTTTCCTGCTGATTTTCCAGCATCATCATTGCAGTTCATGTCATCAATAATGCCACTATCAAGAACCTGCTTGAATTGTTCAATGTCTGCTCTTCCCCAGTGCACATAAATAGAATCTAGACTTTTAGCAATATGCACAAAATCATGACGAGCACTTCTCAGTGAGCCGACCTCCTCTGGGATATTGCAACCATACACTCCCATCAGACGGGTAATGCTGCCATAGACAGCTACCATTTCAACCACCATGTCTGCTTGCGAAAGTCCTGCCAGGGGACGCGCCGCAACATCGGCTGGTTGCATTACTGCAAAAGAACGTTTGTTCCAATTTTCACAGGCAATTCCAGAAATAGGGCTAACATTTCCATTATTAGCTGGAGTCGTTGGTTCTGCAATGCCATTAACCTGAATTTGTTTTACAGGTGTTGTTTTTTTCTTGGTGGAAAGGTAAACAATTCCACCTGCCAGAATGGCTGCTACAAGCACAATGATGCCGATTTGTTTTTTGCTCATTTATCCTGTTAAATAAGATTTGAATCTTTTTTTGAGAAGCAAGCTTACTTTATTTAAATTTATTAATATTTAGCCCAGCCTAGATTTAAGTTGATTCAAATCTTAATTTTAAAAAATTACTATTTTTTAAAATTATTCAACAGGGCTAAATTTTTTCTCGAATCAATCGCTAATTTTTTCTCGAATAGCCTTGAATAGTTGTGTATTTTTATTCTGGAATATTAGTGATTATGTTCGCGTAAGATTCGCGATTTATATTATTATCTTTGGCAATTAGCACAGAAAAAAGTGCTTCGTTGGCCAATGACTGATCTTGAAATTATTGTAGCACATTTTTTGCATTTTTGGCCATTTCTTCGATAGACATATAAATATTTTTGAAATGAGCCAGACTTATCGTTTGCATCGCGATAATCACTGATTGAAGTTCCTCGCAATTTGATTGCTTTGGTTAGAATTTTTTTTATTGAAACATGAAGAGTTTTGATTTCTGTATTATCGAGAGAATCAGTTTTTCTTGAGGGTAAAATCCGAGCATTAAAGAGAATCTCGGAGGCATAAATATTGCCAATGCCTAAAATTAGGGAATTGTTCATCAAGACCTCTTTGATTTGTCTGGATTTACCCTTTTCCAATAAAACGGAAAAGTGTTTTAGAGAAAAAATATCAGCAATAGGATCAATTCCATAGTTATTTTTTATAATTGCGATATCGTCATTGCTAAGCAAGGAAATTGTGGCAAATTTGCGCACATCATAAAATTTAAGCACCTTATTCTTGAGAAAAAAAATATGATGCAGGTGTTTGGGAATAGTTCTTAGTTCACGGTTCACGGTTGCTAGTTTATTTTTCAATATTTGGCTTCTGACCATTGTATTTTTTTCGCGTTTCACGTTCCACGCTTTACGCTCCACGATAATTAGTTTCCCTGTCATCTTCAGGTGAATCGCAATCGTTTTGTCACTGACCAGACGAATTAGAATAATCTTTCCCAGACGCGAAACACTTTTGATTTTTTGGCCAATGATTTCCTGGGTAAAATTTGCCACAGAAATATTTTTGATGGCCTTTGGCGCAGCGCTAAAAAAGTCAGCAAACTGCTGGCCAACAAGAATTTCTAAATCAGAAACGATGGTTTGGACTTCGGGAAGTTCAGGCATATTTTTAACAGCTTTTTAGCTTTCTAGGCATTGGCTTTTTAGGATAGTATTCTTAAATGAGTGCATTTCTCTAAGAAGCTGAAAAGCTAATGCCTAATAAGCTGTCCTAGATTTCTCCCCAATTGTCTCCGATTTTGACGTCGACAATCAATGGGACGCGAAGTTTGTGGACATTTTCCATAACTTCCTTGAGCTTCTTTGCAGCATTCTCGGCTTTTTCAGCTTTGACTTCAAGAATGATTTCATCGTGAATTTGCAAAATCATTTTAATTTCATTATCGTTGGCAAAAGCACAAGCAGTGTTGATCATCGCAAGTTTCATGATGTCGGCAGCAAGTCCTTGTATTGGCATATTTACTGCCATTCGTTCGGCTCCAGCTGCAACTTGAAAATTAGGGGAGTTGATTTCAGCAAGATTGCGTCTTCTGCCCAGCAGTGTTTCCACATAACCATTAGTGCGTGCAAATTCGCGAGTTTCTTTCATATAGCTTGCGACTCCAGAAAATTTTTCCATATAAGCATTGATAAATCTTTGTGCTTCTTCGCGGGTGATTCCGGCAGATTGCGAAAAGCCAAAAGAGCTCATGCCGTAAATGATACCAAAATTGAGGGCTTTGGCAGCCGAGCGCATTTTTTCGGTGACTTGTGATAAAGTGACGTTGTTGATTTGGGCAGCAGTAATTTTGTGAATATCCTCTCCTCGGAAAAAAGCCTCAATGAGTTTTTTGTCGTTGCTGACGTGCGCCACACAGCGAAGATCAATTTGGGAATAATCTGCGCTGACCAATCTGTAGCCATTTTTTGCAACGAACGCCGTTCGCAAAAGTTGACCAAGTTCAGTTTTAATTGGAATATTTTGCAAATTTGGCTCAGCTGAAGAAAGTCTGCCAGTGGCAGTAACGGCTTGGTTGAAGGTTGTGTGAATGCGGGATTTTTCATCAATGAGTTTTGGAATTGCATCTAAATAAGTCGTTTTTAATTTGAATAGTTCACGATAGTGTTCAATTTTCTCAATAATTTTGTGTGAGCTTTTGAGCTTGCCGAGTTCGGCAGATGCAGTTGAGAGTCCCTTTTTGGTTTTTTTAATGTCACTGGTTGGCAGACCCATCGTGACAAAGAGAATTTCAGAAAGTTGAGAAGGTGAATTGATGTTGAAATCTTTGCCGGCCAGTTCGTGGATGGATTTTTCAAGATTCTTGATTGTCCCGGTTATTTTTTCTGAAATTCCTTTGAAGATAACAGTATTGAGCTCAATTCCGTCGAGTTCTATTTTGGCCAGAATTTCCACAAGGGGCATTTCCATTTGAGAAAAAATTTCCTGCAAGTTTCCATCGGTACGATCGGCATCTTTTTGTTCTTGGCTGATTTCAGCGATTCTCTTTTCTAGGACTGATTTTAGTTTCAATGCATAATCAGCTCGTCGGCAAACAAGATTCATTGCTGCTTGCTCGTCTTCAGGATTTGCAACAAGCGAAAGTTGTCCTTTTATTTTTTTTTCAAAAGCAATCTCCTCTCCCAGCTCTGAAAAAATAATTTTTTCAAGTCCAAGTTTCTCTCCAGGATTCAGGGCATAAGCAGCTATCATGGCATCAAATGAGAGTCCTTGCAAAAATATTTCTGTGCTGAAAAGTTGTTTGTAAATCGTTTTTAGATCGTAGCCAACTTTTTTGATGTCGGGATTTTCTAAGATATTTTTTAGTTCTGGCAGATAGTTATTTATAAGAGGGAAAAAGGCTGCGCGGCCAGTTTTCCAAGAGATTGCTAGGCTGGAAAGTTTTCCATCAGCAGTTTCGGTTGCCAGTGAAATTTCAGTTGCATTTTCCATTTCCTTCAAAATTTCAGCTTTGTTTCTTTCATCAGCAATGAAATATTTGAAATCCTGTACGCCATTGTTCGTAGCTTCGGATTTGTTTTGTAGTTTCGTATCGGTTGTGTCTCCATTGGGCAATCTTTTGATGAGACTAAAAAAATTCAGTTCGCTGAAAAGTTTCATAATAGTTTCGCGATTGAAATCATGCAAAATTGATTTTTCCAATTCGAATTTAACAGGTGCTTCCAAAGAAATGGTGGCCAGTTCCTTGCTGAGATAAGC
>CAIJXA010000021.1 GCA_903824515.1 uncultured bacterium | reverse complement strand
TTATGGTGGTCTCCTTTGTCAACACAGATAAATTAGAAAAAGTAGAGGGAAATTTTTTAAAAATTATTAGCTATTGAAAATGCACTTCTCTAGGGGTTGTGTATTCTAAAGATTGATGTCTGCGGATGTCATTGTAGAAAAGAAAATATTCATTTAAACCTATTTTGGTTTCTAAAACATTTTGGTATGAGTTTAGATAAATGTTTTCTTGCTTAACGCTTCGCCATAATCTTTCAACAAAAATATTATCCAGACAGCGTCCTCGTCCATCCATACTAATTTGGATATTATGACTTTCTAGGATTCCTGTAAACTTTGGGCTAGTAAAATGACTGCCTTGGTCAGAATTAAATATTTCTGGCTTGTTTTTGCTTTGGTCTAAGGCTTCTTGTAAACATTCTAAACAAAAATCAATATCAAGGCTATTGGAAACTTTCCAGCAAATTACAAAACGAGAATACCAATCAATAATTGCAATCAGATAGGCAAAGCCGTTTTCTAATTTTATGTAGGTAATATCCGTACTCCAGACTTGATTAGGTCTTTGGATTTTTAAGTTTCTCAGTAAATATGGATAAACTTTGTGATTGATATTTCTCCAGCTCAGTTTCTTTTTAGGATACAGCGCCACGATTCCCATAATACCCATTAACATTCTAACATGTTTTCTGCCAATTGGAATTTTGTGTGTTTTGTTTAATTCGGCTCTGATGCGACGATTTCCATAAAATGGGTATGCAGTGTAAATTTGATCAATCAAATGCATAGTAGCGATGTCATGTTGGCTGATTTCAACTGGCTTGTAATAGAGGCTTTCTCGAGAAATTCCTAGGAGCTGGCATTGTCTTTTAAGGGTAATGTTTTTGTTTTCTTTTTCAACCAGTGAAACTTTTTGTTCATGCGTCAAAGACTGAGAATTTTTTTTTAAGCCAGTCTAGCTCAAGATCTCGCTTTCCAATTAATTTATACAAATTGTCCAATTTTTCTTGCTGCTGAAATTCAGTTTGTTTTTCTTTTTTTCTATTGTCTTTGAATATTTCCGTTAAATTATCCACGGCTTGTTTTTTCCATAGGCCAATTTGAGTTGGATGCACTTGAAACTCACTGGCAATTTGAGAGATGGTCTTTTCACCCTTGATAGCTGCAAGGGCTACTTGGGCTTTTTCTTGAGCGCTAAAGGTTTTGTGTATTTTGGTCATAAATTTGAGTTAATATTTCCCTCTAAGTTTAACATATTTCGTGTGCAGATTCCTGGGACCATTATACACAACTAAATCATCGAGTCTTCTCCCGCGACCTTCTGCAGCAGCTCCAGCCATTTTGATTGCTGTACCAGATGGAGCATCTTTCTTTAATCTGTGATGACTTTCAACGATATCGATGTCAAAATCTTCATTCAGGATTGAAGCATAGTCGCGTATTGTCCTTAAAAGTAAATTGACACCGATACTGAAATTATAGGACTGAACAATCGCTATGGTGTTACTGGATTCTTTAATTTCTTCGAGTTGGAATTCTGTAAATCCAGTAGTGCCCGTTACAACAGGTCTCCTCATTTCACTTGCAAGCTCAATAATTTCAAGGGACGTTTCTGGATTAGTGAAATCGATTACGACATCTGCAGCTTTAAAGCCAGCATTTAGGCCCAGGAAAACATCTTGAAAAGAAACATCCCTCGTTATTTTTTCTCCGTTTTTTGGGTGCTCTAGTTTTTCAAGAGCCGCACAAAGCACCATACCCTTGTTGGCTAAAATTCCGTCGATGATTTGCCGACCCATTCTTCCGCCAGCCCCCACTACTGCCACATTAATTGTCATAGCTTTCTTTACCGTTTTTGTTTGAAAATAAAACTACCTTTTTAAGAAAAATTCAACTAAAATTTGCACCTGAATAAGGTTCTAATATGTTTTTTTAAAGGTGCAATACTTCTGAAAAAGAAGTTCTTTATACTAGCATATAATAAGATTTACGCAATATGGGAAAGTTTTATAATATTTTTTAAGATTTAATTTTCTTGAAGGGTTAGACAAATTTAAAAACCCTATTGTGTAGGGCTTTTAAAAATTTGTAGCGCTAAGGAGAATCGGACTCCTGTTACCAGGATGAAAACCTGGTGTCCTAACCACTAGACGATAGCGCCATATACTAAAAATTTTCAATTTTCCTGCCTATTGGCAGACAAGCTGGCAGGCGGGCAATTCACAATTTCCAATGAAATCGAGAGTATTTCCTTTAAAACAGTAACAGTGGATAGTTTATCACAGCTAAAAAATAAATCAAGGGGAGGCACTGAACTATTTAATGAATGTGCAAGTCCATGAACATAATTAACACTTGGGTTAGTTGAAATTATTGGTTAATTTTCGATCAATTTGAGCCATAAGCTGTTCAATTTCTTCTTTCTTTTTCATCTTTCTGGCTACTGCTAATCTAGCGCTTTGCTT
>CAIJXA010000020.1 GCA_903824515.1 uncultured bacterium | reverse complement strand
CTATTTTCTAACTTCAACTGTGAACTATAAACTAACAACCGTGAACTTTTTTTATTTTTCTAAAAACTAAAAGTTAGTTTGTGTATTTCCTAAAAGCTAACGAAGTTTATCCCGTGGCAAATGCCACTGGGACTACAAGCTAATTTATGTATTTTTCTAAAAGCTAAAAAGCTAATGCCTAACAAGCTACACTACACCACTCTCTCCACTTCGTCCAATGTTGTTTCGCCTTCCAACACTTTAACCATTCCGTCTTGCTCCATGGTGATCATTCCGTTTTCAATGGCTTTGTCTTGAAGTTGAGAAGAAGATGCACCTTGATTGATAAGCTCTTCGATTTCGCGGTCAACCACCAAAACTTCGCTAATCGTGGTGCGTCCTTTGTAGCCAAGGCCCTTGCATTTCTCGCAGCCCTTTGGCTGGAAAACAAAATCAGCAGTAGGAATGGTCACACCAGACTTGGCAGAAACACTGGCGAGAATTTTTTCAATTTTGTTTTTTTCTTCAGGCGAAGCCTGGCGTTTTTCTCGACAATCACAAAGTTTTCTAACCAGACGCTGGGCCATCAAGGCATTGATAGCAGTAGCCATGTCATCACCACGCACGCCCATGTTGGCCAAACGCGCAATTGAGCCAGCTGCATCGTTGGTGTGCAAAGTTGAAAGGATTGAGTGGCCAGTCAGAGCCGCTTGCACGGCGATGTTGGCAGTTTCTTCATCGCGAATTTCACCAATCATCATAATGTCAGGGTTTTGACGCAGCAAAGCTCTCAAGGCAGTAGCAAAAGTATACCCTTCTTTGTCATTAACAGGAGTTTGCAAAATTCCTTCCAATTGATATTCAATCGGATCTTCAACGGTGATAATTTTCACTTCTGATTTGTTAAGCACTTTCAAAAGACTATACAAGGTTGTGGTTTTTCCGCTGCCGGTTGGACCAGTGTTGAGGAACACGCCATGCGGTTTTTTCGATTCTCTTAGAATTTTTTCCAAATTTTGCTGGCGAATGCCCAATTTTTCAATATCAAGCGTGATGGAAGACTTGTTCAAAATTCGCATTACAACTGTTTCGCCGTAGCCACCCAGAATAATCGAAACGCGCACGTCAATTTTAGTTTCAGAAATATTTTTAAAAGGCTCTTCAAGTGAAATCATGAAACGACCATCAATCACTCCGCCGCGGACTTCACTGGCAAAACCACTGAGAAATTTTATTTCGCCCAGAATGCTTGGGTATTCATTTAAGGGAACCACGGCAACTGTTTGCAAGATACCATCAATTCGAAAACGAATTTTGACGTCATGTTCTTCTGGTTCAATATGAATATCACCAACATCTAAAAGCAAACTACTGGCAAATAAATATTTGGCTATACTTTTTTGATTAGCCTCCTTAATCATGCCTCCAAGTGAGTCAATGGACGTCATGTTTTCAAAAACGAAATCCAAATCATCTTTGGTCACTTCAATCGAACGTGAAAGTGAAGATTCCATGAGCTTTGCATAAATATCTTCCAAAAAAGCTGTTTGACCAGTGGCTCGCCAAACTTCCTCCATTGAAGTCATGCCTTCAATCGCTTTCAAAATTCCATCTTGCGCCATCGTAATCATG
>CAIJXA010000019.1 GCA_903824515.1 uncultured bacterium | reverse complement strand
CAAATGCAATTTGTGGTCGCAGGAGTGAGTGAACGATTTCACTCACATCAGGAATCGAACGCCGGAGCAATTTTTGTCAGCAGACAAAAGTGCGAGGCGGTGGCCAGACATATTTTTGCGACGGCAAAAATTTAGTCGAGGCCGATTCCTGCCAAGGACACACCTCAAAAAAACACCACGAATGAACTGCGGTGTTTCTTGTTGGGCGATTTTAGTTGATTTTTCTGCAATTTTAAGGCAAGATAAAGATATGGCCACTATTGCATTCAACAAACGAGCTATTTTTGATTATGACCTGACTGATCATTTCGAGGCTGGTTTAATGCTGACTGGGGCTGAGGTAAAATCAATCAAAACGGGTCACATAAGCCTCAAGGGAAGCTTTGTGACAATGCATGAAACGGAATTATTCCTGACAAATGCCAACATTCCACCCTATCCCTTCGCCAAAACCGCCCTTAGCTATGATCCGACTCGCTCCCGCAAGCTTTTAGTCAAAAAATCAGAAATCCGTTCTCTCATTGGCAAACTGCATGCCAAAGGCTTGACATTGGTCCCTCTTCGTGTGTATACTAAGAAACGACTCATCAAGTTGGAATTTGCCATTGGACGCGGAAAAAAGGCCTTTGATAAGCGCAGCGACCTGGCAAAAAAAGAGTCCAAGAGAAACATCCAGCGAGCACTCAAATCACAATAACCAAAAAACCAAAAAATTTCAATAATCAAAATTCAAATTACAAAAATTTTTTGCTCATTGATTTTTTGAATTTAGGATTTGCTTGGAAATTGGAAATTCCCGCAACGAAAAATCACAAAATTATTTTACTTTTAAAAAATATAATTTGACACTCCCAGCCCTCCACTCTCTTAAAGTGTTGCGGGCTGGGGTTGTTTAGTTTCGACAGGTTGTACTTTTCAAGATATGCAAGTCGATCACCCATGGTCATATCGTTAAACTGCCGTGGAAGATATAAGTGCAAACTTCATATCAAAGGCGAAAACTACATTTGCGCAAGCATTTGCTAGTTTCTCACCTGCTTTAGCTTAGGCTCGAAGCCATCGAACTGCCTATTTCTCATACGCAGAGCTCGGTGTCAATCATGGGAATAGCTTGTTGCGGTTTTTCGGACGCACCAAGCAAAACAACTCTGAAAACGACACTTGGAGGTTTTGCTTATTTCCTACTCTAAAATGTTGTACTCTGATTTATCGGAGATGAAATAAACTAAACTTGTAGAGGATTTTGGATTGAATGATTTGGACATGGGTGCAATTCCCATCAACTCCACACTAGGAAATAACCAAATTACAAGAAACAATAACCAAACAATAATCAAATTCCAATGTCAAAAATTTTTGATTTTGAATTTTGATTATTAAATATTGCTTGCTTCTTGTATCTTGATTACAGTCAGTATTTATTAAATAAAACCCAGAAAATCACGCGACATTCTTCTAATAAGAATGCCAAAATGATTTCACACAGCTATTAGAAAAAGATTTCGCTTTAAACCAAAGCAACAAAACGGTCCAGCCCAAATGCGCATCAATGAGGCCATCAGAATTCCGAAGGTTTTTTTGATTGATGAAACTGGAATTCAAATCGGCGAGATTCTGACTAGCGAAGCGCTGCTACTTGCCAAAGAGCAACTGCTTGACCTGGTTGAAGTTTCGCCCAAGGCCAATCCTCCAGTTTGCAGAATCATGGACTATGGCAAACATCTTTATCAACAATCAAAACAAATTAGAGTTGCCAAAGCCAAGCAGAAAAAAGTTGAAATCAAAGGGGTGCGAATTGGCCTGCGAACTGACAGTCATGATCTTGATTTCAAGAAAACCCAATCTGAAAAATTCATCAAGCAAGGAGATAAGGTGAAGATTGACATTGTTTTGAAAGGACGCGAAAAAGCTCATCAAGATTTGGCCAGAAAAAATTTGCAAGATTTCTTGGCGAGCATCAAAGTACCCCACAAAATTGAAGACCCAATCAAAAGATTTCCCGGCGGTTTCAATGTTACCATAGCGCCAACGGAAACGGTGGAATAAGAGCTTAAGAACAAGATTAACAAAGATTAACTTAATTTAGAGAAGTAAAATAAATTATAATAAGCATTGCTATATTGCTATATTGCTATATTGCTGAAAATAATTCAACAATATGACAATATGACAATATGACAATATGAGAAGATTATGCCCAAGATGAAGACCAATAAGTCAGTTGTGAAAAAGGTCAAAATAACCAAGAACAAAAAAGTTCTCAGAAGGTCAACTGGACAAAATCACTATAACTCAAAAGAAACCGGTGCAGTCGGACGAGCCAAAAAAAAGGATCAACGAATGTTTTCAACTGATGAGAAAAACATCGTAGCCGCCCTTCCCTATGCGATCGGCAAATAAATTATAATTAACAGATAGGCACTGATAAGAAACTGATAGGCACCGATCACCAATATCCGTGATTCGTGGAAATCCGTTAATGATCCGTGTGAAATCAGTAAAAATATATGGGACGAGTAAAACGCGGCGTGGCTGCATCAAAAAGACGAAAGAACGTGCTTGAAATGGCGAAAGGATTTCGTTGGAGAAGAAGTAAAAATTATGTTGCTGCCAAAGAAGCAGTAATGAAGGCAGGAAAATATGCTCACCGAGATCGCCGAGCCAAAAAACGAACCAATCGCCGACTTTGGATCATCCGACTCAACAACGCTGTTCGTTTACTTGAGCTTACCTACAGCAATTTCATTGCAATGCTGAAAACCAAAAACATTGAAATCGACCGGAAAGTGCTTTCTCAAATGGCCGTGGAAAATCCAGCCATCTTTCAAAAATTGGTTGAAAATGTCAAGAAGTAGTTTTTAAAAAAACTTTCAAAAAATCCGCCTGAGGCGGATTTTTTTGTTGCGAAAAATTTCCAGAGTTCCTCTCCGAATTATTCCTCAAGAAGATACACGCCTAAATTCATTTTTTCTTTCATATATAATGCATTTTGTTCAGCAAATTTCTTATAATCTTCGCTATTGGAAAACTAACTGAGCATAATATTGCCCCTGAACTGAGAAATGTTCTTGTCTGAAATATATTCAAGAAAACTTAAGCATAGCCATTTTCGGAGTTCTTCTCCGATGGATTATGAATAAAATTATTCAAATTTATATAGGCAGACAAATACAAAAGATAGTCACTTGAATCCACGTGGATTGCATTGAATTTTCCCTGAAATAATGCGCCTGAACGCTTTTGCTTGATATTGAAGTAACTAGTGTAACCTGTGCCAATTTTTTGCATGAAGGATACAATGCCGCCATCCTGCAATTACTTCAGAATGAAATGAAAATGATTTGGATTTAAGCAATAGCAAACAATTTCAACCAGTGGCTTATTTGAAATACGATTTCGGAATTCTTTTCCGAAATTTCTTTTCAAAAAATCCCCTTCCTCCTTGAGTATTAACGAATTAAAGTCACCTATTGAATCAAGGAAACGTCTGAAATCCTGGGTATCCTGCACTAGTTTTAAATAGTTAAACAGAGCCCTGGAGGACTCTGACTTTACAAGCTGACCAAGCTTAGTCAATTTAGAATTTTTAAAATTGACTAAGATCTATTTTTTCTGTCATCATAATTCACCTCAAGCAGAGAAGAATTCTGTATTTTGCTTTGCTAATCTTTATCAGCGAAACAAAAACAACAATCTATTTCTTATATTTTTCATTAAATTGCTTAAGTAAACGATTTAGCGCCACAAAAGGTAGCCAAATCCACAAAGTACTCTTTGCCCCTTTGTCCAAAAAATCAGCCAGTGATTGGGTCAAAAATTTGAAGGCAACATACAAGATTAAAAAGATAAATATTGTCAATGTGAGTGATGTTGAACTCATTTATTTTTTTGCAACTAATTTTAGCAACCCATTAAAGCTGCCTTGCTTGCTGCATAATAATTTAAATAATTATAATTAGAAACTTATTTCAATGATTCGTATCACCTGAAAAACTAAGAAGCAAATCCGCCAATTGGCGGACTAATAAGTTGCCACTGCTCCATGCTTCAAAGCAAATTTGCATTCATGCACTGCGTCATATCATAGATAACATCTTTTTTTTCTACTACAATCTTCCAACCTTTTTCCTGAGCTACTTGTTTTAAATTATCATTAGGATTAAAGGCAATTGGATTTTCAACCAGCTCAAGAAAGCTCGCATCAGATTCTGTGTCTCCCATTCCATAAGAACCTTCCAGTGTTAAACCGTGTTCATAGACATATTGCTTGAGCAAAGTCCCTTTATTTTTCACAGGTTCATAGACACTTTCTCCAGTGTAAATGCCCTTATTGCTGTGCTTATACACACTGCCAAAAACAGCATCAAACTGCAAATGAGACCTGTCAAATTCTTGCACCACCTCAACCGGCGAGCCAGAGATTGCAATTAAATGATAACCCTCCTGCCGAAGTTTAGCAATCAGCTTTTCAGCAAAAACATAAGTCCTATTTTGATGAAATGACACGACAAGCTTACTGGCCCGTTCAACATCTTGCACCTTGCAACCACGAATATATTTCTCATACAAGGCAACCAGCCCTTGACGATATTGTTCATAAGTTCCCTGGTGCTCAAGCCAACTGGTGTATAGCGCAACAATTTGATCACGAACTTTGCGAGGAAAAATGTTCATCCAAGAAAGTTCATTGATAAGTTCAAACTGAAGATTTTTGCGAAAAATTGTGCCATCAATATCGAAAATTGCAATTTTTTTTCCTTTAAGCATAATGAATTTATTTATTCGAAGCATTTCCTCTGCATCAGAGAAAATGCCCTTTTATACATAATTTAACTTTTTTCTGTTCTTGGTATTTTTAAAGTAAAACGAGAACCAACCCCCTCCATACTTTCAACCAAAATATCACCTCTCATTTTTCTGGCAAGCTGTCGTGAGATCCAAAGTCCCAAACCGGTTCCTGAAATATTTTTTGTCTTATCGTTTGTAATTCGATAAAACTTTCCAAACAAATTCTTGACTTGTTCGGCTGACATACCGATTCCAGTGTCAGCAAAAATCAAATAAATAAACTTATCATCAAATCTGCCGGTGATTTTCACTGAACCTTTTTGGGTGTATTTTATTGCATTGCTAAGTAAATTAACCACAATCTGCTTCACTCGTTCCAGGTCGCAATAAGCAGTAGGAAGCACCTCAATCTGGTTATTTAATTCCAAATTTTTATTGCTTGCGCTAATTTTCATTTCATCGATAAGCTGCGACGCTGCAGCCTGAATTTGAACACTCTCGTTTTTAATTGGAATCCTATTTTGCTCAATACGCGAAACATCCAACAAATCCTCAACCAAATTGTTCAATCGCAGAACCGACAACCCCATATTTTCTAAATAATGTTTTTGTTCTTTGGCGCTAACTACGGAGCCGTCGGTCATAAGCTCCAAATAGCCCCGAAGTGCAGTCAGTGGACTCTTGAGCTCATGACTTGCCATTGAAATAAAATCATCTTTCATCTTATCAATTTCTTCCAAATGAGCCGCTTTTGCAACATAAAGAAAAAGTCTGGCATGATTGCTCACCAGGAGTAAAACAAGCAACATTGAAACCGCCGCCACCAAATAAACCCTCGTGATGGCATCTTTTGCGAAAGCATCCGCATCAGCCAGGGATAATTCCAATTTGACTAAAGCTATTTTATTTTCTTTCTCATCTAACACTGGCTTTATAATTGTCCAAAATCGTGTCCCATCTCTATTGTCCAAAAAGGCCACTCCAGTTTTTTTTGCCTGCCAAGCCATTGCATTAAAAACATAATCTTGTGCTTTTCCAATATTTTCTTTGTCCGCATCAGCTATAACCAAAAAAGATTGCTGATCGCTAGCCGGCACCGCTACTGACATTCCTAATATTTCAGCATCAGTTGCTTTTATTTTTTCTAAAATGTTTTGAAGATTTTGAGGATTTTCAATGTATAGCGCTACCACATGCTGAAAAATATCCTCAGTTAAAACGGCCTTCTTTTGCAATAAAGCGTCTTTTGATTGCTGAAATTTTTGCAAAGAATAATAGGTATTAAAAAAAATTATTCCAATGATACAAACAATCAAAAAAGTTGAATAGACAACCGTGTTTTTTTTTCCAAAAACTAATTTAATTTTAGCAGTAAAATTTTTCATTAATAATTTGTCTTATTTTTTGAAATTACCGCAATCACTAAAATTGCAACCCCGACACAAAACACAATGATTATCAAAGAAACAACCCAGAAATTGTTTTGAGAGCGCTCCATTGGTGATTGATTTTGTGGAATCACTTTTCCAGCCGTTTCTTCTGGAGCGGTCATTTCGATTGCCTGCGCAGTTTTGACGAAAAAAAGCGGCTCGCTTTTGGCTGTTATTTTCCCCGTGTTATCTGTGACGGCAACATAGGCCTCATGATTTCCATCTTCCAAATTTTTGTCTAAAACATACTCCCAATCGCCGTTAGCATTAGTTTTCATCGTAACAATAATTGGATCATTACTGTAAATATATATTGTCACAAAAGAATTTGGCAAGCCTTTGCCTCTCAACTTTATCTTTTGTGGCTGACTGCTAACATCTGGATTGCCACTGCTTAGGGCAACCACAGAATCAACCTTATAGCTAGCATCAACTGCGCCCTTGTCTTTCGGGCTTTGAAACATAATTTTATCACTTTTTGTTCCTTTCCCCTGCGAAGCTTTCAATGGATCAAAACCATTTTTAATTTCATCGCCATCCAAATAACCATCGCCGTCAGTGTCAGGATTTTTCGGATCTGTGCCAATTCTGATTTCCTCTTGGTCAGTGAGTCCATCTCCATCTGAATCAACCCCTGCGAGCTGTTGAGCTGCGGCATCAATTGAGGCCACCTGCTCTTTTGCAATATTTTGTTTTTCACTGGAAACTGCCTCAGTGGTAGTTTCTTTCAAGCTTTCATTTTGACTATTTTCAGCCACGATCGCAGTCGCAGCTGTTGCAATTGGAATAGCTATCTGAAAAGAAATTGGGTCACTACTGATGCTACCATCTTGACTACTTATTTTAGCTACAACTTTATAGGCACCATTAGGCAAAGATTCCAAACCGCTTTTATCCAGTTTCCAAACATTTTCAGAAATTTTGCTAGCACTACCAAGATACAAAGAGCTGCTCGCACCTTCTCTCGTTACACTAAATTCAACTTTCAAAGCGCCAGTTGTTGAGGCGCCAAATGAAAGAGAGCCTAATGTGTTAACTTGACCGTTACTGGGGCTTGTAATTCTACCACTAAGCTTAACAGTGCTAGTATTTGTTGAGCTCAGAGAGCTTGAAACATTAGGAACACTTGTAGCAGAACCGGTATTTGAATTTAATGATGATGTTGAAATAGAAGTTGATGGAGAAGAAGATGAAGCTGAAGTTGAGGAGGAAGATGTTGAGGAGGTTGATCCAGTTCCACTAATCGAACCAGAAACACTGATAGAGCTAGCTCCATTATTTGTCACACTTGTTGAAGAGCTTACTGTTCCAACAGCCAAGGTCTGACTTTTCACTATAGCCGTGCAAGCTACAATTGTCTGCATTTGCGTTTCCATGCAAGTCCATTTCCAAAAACCAGAGATTTTTTGAATTGTCCCCGTTATCTCGCTTGGGGATTTGCATAATTCGCTGGTTGGCTCGCTGACATATGCCTTGCCCTGAGCTGTTCCGCAAGCGGCTGGCTGAAAATTAAGCACCTGCGCTTTCAAAAAATTTCCAGCCGAAAAAACAACCCCAAAAATTAATATTATCCCGATGAAAAAAATAAGTTTTTGTTTATTTTTTTTCATTTTATTTTTCTTACGAAATCAAATCGAAACTTATCTAAACGTTATTAATGACAATGCTACTTATTAAAATTTTCAAAAAAACACAACAATCTCAGTTTTTGTTTTACCAACCTACTTATATATTTTATCACAACTAGCCTAGCCTGCAACTTGCAGCAAAATCGCAAAAAAAACCAACTGCTTTTATAAAAATACCCGCGAATTACCCTATTGATGCACAACCACCTTTGTGCCAATTTCAGCCCAGGCGTAGACACGCTTGGCTGGCTCGCTCCCTAATCTGATGCATCCATGCGAAACAGGCACCCCAAGATGATTGGCGCCTTCCTGGAAGCCTCCAGGCCAAACTGGCAGTTCATGAATGCCAACTTCACCAGTGGAAAGAATTGCCATCCAATTTGGCATAAAGAGTCCGTACTTTGCCGACCAAGCACGCGGACTTTTGTTTTCAATTTTAAATTGTCCCTCCGGGGTTTCAAGTCCCTTTTTTCCTGAAGAAATTCGATAGGCGTCAAGTGCCTTTCCGTCTTCAAAAATAACCATGACCTGATGTTTCAAATTGACATCAATATATTTTCCGACACTAACTGTTGGCTTGGTATACTCCTTGGACTGGGTTAATAATGCTTCCGGATCACTGCCCCACTGCGTTGGTTGCGGCAGAGCAGCTGTTTCAAATGATGTTTGGCCAACTTTCACATATTGATCATCAGCCTGTCTGACATTTTTCAAAAAAACTCCAATTTGATATTTAGTTTTCCAATCAAAATTATTTTTTGCTAATAATTTTATATTCGTTTTATCATCATTGAGTTGCGACTGCAACTGAGTAAAAGGACTAACCTCAAATTTGACACTATAATTTTCCAGGGAGCTGTCAAAACTAACAACAATCGGATCTTCAATATCCACAGCAATATTTTTTTCTCCTTCAATTGGCACAAGGGCTTTTATTTTCGGATAAGGTTGAGTCGTGAAAGATAATTCCTGATTAAATTTCAAATAAAAAATATTCCTAGCACCGGTGATTGAAATTTTGTAGTTTGTTTGCGCATCCCAGGATTTTTTTGGCATTATCTTCAAAGTTCGATTGCTATTGGTCCAACTAGTTGAAATATCAACTTTAGGATAAATAGTGATATTCTTCTCAATTGTCGAAAGAATAACCGGAAATGAAAAATTTATTGTAATTTCCTGCTGAGACCCAACCAAATTGACCTGACCAATCATAGCGCTGGTTTTAAATGCTCCCGGATAAAAATGCAACAAATATGCAAAAACAGCCAGTAAAAAAACAAAGCTAGCAGCAAAAATTAGAAAAAGTAAATCTTGTTTATTGTGCATAGCGTCTCCTGCCTGCTAATTATTGCTAGTGTTAAGTTGAATAATTTCCTTTGCTTGTTCCCAAAGAGTTGAATTATTTTGCTCCATCTTCATCCAATACCACCATTCAACTCCCCAAATATAGACTTCTTTCATGCCAGTCTTTTTTGCAAAAGAAACATTATCAGCTAATTTTGCTGCATCCATTGAGGCTAATTGAGTTTCAATCGGTGCAGCGGTTGTCCAACCTTGAATCCACGGCTCTCCCTGCAACTCAATCACGATTGCATTATTTTGATGAGCAAAAATTCGGATCAAAAGTTGCTTAGCTTTGAAAAAATTTGGCCCCAGTGGATATTTCCAATATCCAAAGCGTGGACTAATCACCTCGCGATACATCGTCGTGCCAAAAATATCTGCTCGCTTGGCAGCTTCAATCCAAAGAGTTGCTTCACCACCGTCAGTAAGCATTATTGGTTTTGATGTGTCCAAGCTTTTTACTTGGGCGACTTCATTATCAACTAAAGCTGGATTTATTGGAGGACAAATTCCAAAATCAAGAAATGGCTCATTTTCAACCTGCCAGCGAATGATCTCCGGATGATTGTCTCGATATCTTTCTACTACAACTTTTTCAAAAGCCAATAGTCGTTCTTTTCTTTTGACATCATCAACTCCAATCCATTTCGGGATGAAGCATTCCGGCCACCTTGGAGTTTTTTGCCCAAAAGCCAAAATAATTTTAGCCCCGCGTTGCTTAGCCTCTCCAAGCTGCCAATCAATGTCAGAAAAATCATATTGGCCATCGCTTGTTTCAACCTTGTCCCAATACACTGGCAAACGAATATACCTAATTTTCAAATCATCCAACATTGCCACATAGGCTTGTCGCCAATCAAGCCCAATATCCTGAGCATATCGCAAAGAAAAAGTCGTCCCAATCACTGCCTTAGTAGAAACTTCCTTAACTGGCAAATTAATATAGCCGAAAAATAACAAAGCTATCGTCAATGCTCCGCCAACAATCCAGCCAACTATTTTTAGAAAATTTTTCAAACCTGAAAAAAATTTCTGCCAAAAACTTTCCTGCTCTTTCGCAGATTGTGCGATCACTGCTGGCTTTTTTAGTTTTGCTGCTTTTTTTGTTTTTTTATTTTCTTTTTTCACTTATTTTGAGCGAGCATACTTTTTCTCTTTTCGCTTGAAAGTGGTTTACCTTGGTGTCAAAAATCCAAGAGATTTGAAAACATTTTCACTGGGATAAAAAGAAAAACGTATACGAGCGAAATTTATATCACGTTTTTTATATTGAAAAACTATTTTATAAAAAATATTCCCACTGCTATCACGCCAATTGCGACAATCTTCTGCGCCCAATCCCAAAAATACAATTTTTCTTCAAAAATCTGATGATATTTTTGCGAAACCAACCATACCAATATTAACACGAAAACATATTGAATAGAAACCAATGCATTGATAAGTGTCACACTGCCAAGCGTGATCGCATAATTCAGCAGCAGTGCGCTGAGCCCGCCAACAACTTTATTGCCGACAAAAATTACTCCCGTGCTGAGCGCTTGTTTTTTGTTTTTCTTATGCACATGAAAACTTTTCAAAATATCCCTGCGCCAAATCGGCACCATCAGCAAGCTAAGCGCTCCCAAAAAGCCGCCCACCCTGGTCCAAACATACCAAGTCACAAAATTTTCACTTGCAGACAAATTCTTAAAAGCCACATAGGAAATTGCCAACAAAATTCCGGCTCCGATAGCAAAAGAAAATCCACTGAAAAATTTTTTCTTTCCAAGTTGCAAGGGTAAATCGAAAGAAATTAGCAGTCCGCCAAAAATCAGCAATAAAATTCCAAGAAATTGAACAGTGCTCAATTTTTCCGCCTGTAGTGGCAGCGAAATCAAAAAAGTTGCCAGCGGCAAGACCGCACCCACTACTGGCACCACCCGACTAGCCTGCGCTTTACCAATGGCAAAATATAGCAGCAAAATTCCCAACAAAAAAATAATCCCACTGCCAAAACAAATTGTCAGCCCCGAAAGACTCGGCACTCTTAATCCAAAAGGTGCAAAAAACAGCGCCCACAAACTAAACACGCCAACATAAAAAGCGTAGACCGGCGCCGATGAAAATCTTTTTGAACCCAATAAAAACTTGTCCAGAATGTTGGCCAAAGCCCCAAAAAGATAAGCACTAACTGTCAGAATAATCCAAAGCATTTTTGAAAAAATTAAGTATTATATTTGAAATTTAACCTCATTATTAGTTGCCAGGAGCTTAGGTCTCCAATGTTTATAAAACTATTCAAGCTAATTTCCATCTGAATTAACTAACTTAATTATACAACAGAACGCACCCAACTAACAGTGTGCCATTAGACTCCAAAAATCCCAGATCAAATTAAAAAGCCATCTCAAGAGAAATGGCCCTCCTTTAAAATACTGCGGACTAACTCTTTTCTGTTTATAAATTATTTCCGCCATCTGAGTCATTTGCGCCGCAATTACTCTGCTGGCCGCAAGGTCCAGCACCACCGTGTCCTGTTGGTCGTAATCTTTTTCTGATAAATTCGTCCTCTTTTTCATTATCTGCTTCGCGAATTTTTTTGGCCACAAATCCGTTTTCGCTTTTCTTTCCACCAATTATTTCAACATTTTCTCCCTGATTAATAACCTTACCGTTAACTTTCGCATTAACATCTTGGACATCCCATTGTTTTCCAGATGGGTCCTCCAAGACAAATTCATCTGGATTTTTAACCTCAATAATTTCACCCTCCAGCAATCCTTCATCTGGATGATTCCATAATTGTTCCTTATTGACCTTAACTAGTCCATAAAAAGGCATATTCTTAGTCAGAATGCGATCAACTGTTTTTCCGAAGCCAGCAAAGAAAAAGATCAGACCACAACCAACACTCAAAAAAACCGAGGCAATCACCACCAAATAGACTCGATGACGATACCAACCTCTGATATGAATAAAATCATAATAAGCAACGCCAAAAAATACAATCAAGAAAACAATCCAGACGTATGGCAATGAAAGCAACATATACTGCAAAAAGGTTTTATGCAGATAAAAATAAATGTCCCAATCATGGCGAACAATAATGTCTAACATCACAGCAAAAGACAAAGCTCCAACAAGCAAAGCCGAAACAAACATAACCCAAGTCAACCAATTCTTAACCAAAAACTTCCATTTCGGTTGGGGTTTAACATTCGCCTCCTTAATTGTATTCAAAATCTTCTCACTTGTTGTTGTCATATAATTTCAGAGCCCTACGAATTACGAATTTATATAAATGCACGAAAAATCCACAAATGTGTAAATTCTATTTTCATTTTGGCTCTATTGTATTTCATTAGGCATTAGAAATTTAGAATTAGACATTAAAACTTAGCTCAATTAAATTCCCATTTTATAACTTTAGACTTTTAAACTTTATAACTTCTCCCCCTTACTACTCCCTTCCTGAGTTTTTTCTTTGAATTGCTGTTTGGCCCTACTGATTAAAGTAGCCACGGTTCCCATTGGCTTTTCAAGAATATCAGAAATTTCCTTATAATCTTTTTCTTCCAGAAATTTAAGCACCAAAACCTCCCGATATCTTTCATCCAGTCTGTCCAAAACATCCTTAACTTCCACTGCTGTATATTTTCTCTCGAGATTACGAACCAAATCTTCATCACTTGCCAAAATATTAAGCAAATTCGAATCTCCTTCATAGGTAGTTGTTTTTGGGCGCGCCGTAACCTTTCGAAAATGACTAATGACTTTATTATGGGTGATGCGATAAATCCAAGATGAAAATTTCAAATCCTGATCAAAGTCATTAAGATTTTTATAGGCACTCAAAAAAACATCCTGAAGAATATCTTCACAATCTTCCTTTGTTGACCTCGAGATACGCATAATGTATCGAAGCAATTTTTCTTCATAACGCTGAACGAGAAAGCCATAGCTATCAGGGTTTTTCAAGGCCATCGCAACTAGTTCTTCATCAGTTTTTTCTGAAAAATTTTCCAATTCTACTTTCTTTTCTTTTTTCATTCAAAATTATCTCGACATGAAAACTTAATACCTAACAGGGTTTATTATAGCATGTAAATTCACAAAAAAACACCCCGCAAGCGGAGTGTTTTTTGTTCTAACTGCCGATGAGGCAGCTTCGACTCAACGACTATTACTAGTAGCTGTTTCGACTTCCGTAACCACCACCTCGGTTGTTACCACCGCCGTTGAAATCACGCCTTGGAGGACGAGCTTCCATTGGACGAGCTTCATTTACAGTCAAAGTACGACCTTCGTACTCTTTTTTGTCAAGCGCTTCGATTGCTGATTGAGCTTCTTGATCAGAAGACATTTCAACGAATCCGAAACCTTTTGAGCGACCAGTCATTTTATCCATGATAATTGTTGCTGATGCCACGGTTCCTGCTTGAGCAAAAAGGTCTTTTAGTTGGTCTTCCGAAGTTGAATAAGGAAGTCCTCCAACGTATAGTTTTGTTGCCATAGTTTTCGCTTTGTTCTAATTACACTTTGTAAGGCGACCTCCTCTCTTAATTTTAGCCGCAAAGGCGAAAACCAGTAAGACACTTACAATTAATCCTAGTATACAGGAATAATAGTTAACTGTCAACAAGTCCATTTTTGTCGAAACTGCGACTGAAACTGAAATTTCTAATCCAAAAAATTGCCAGAATAATTGTTATAAAAGTTAATTTACTCGCTCACCAATAATAATAAGTCTTTGAAGTGTTGTGCCCGCTGGCCAGCAAGTCATCAATGTAATCTTTTCATCAGTTCCTCCATTTTCCAAGTATTTCACGTCTTCAGGAGCAACTATTTTACTTTCCTTAACAGCATAGTGAAATTTTTCTCCATTGTGAAAAAGAAAAATATCATCACCGGTTTTTAAATTCCCAAGCAAATAAAACACCGCATTGTATTGAGCAGCTTGCGAAAAATCAACCCCCGAGTGAGCAAAAATAAAAACGTTTCCCTTTTCGCCAGGATTGGCACTGCCTTGCGCCTGAGCCACGCCCCTAGTCAAAACCTCTTGATAAACTGATGAATCATTTGGATCAACATCCGCAACAACTTTTGCATTAGCTGAAATCTTTGGAATCACAATTCCAAAGATTTCGTCTATTGGTTGTATCACTTGCATTCCGGCATTTTCAGCCACAATCTTTTCGGCCTGTTCAACCTTCCCAAGCACTGCAACATTTTTTCCCTTAGTCGAAAATTGATATTTAACTTCGTTATTAAGAAGCGGTCCATATATCCTAGCTAAAATCACAACTCCTACAAGAATAAGAATCCCAGCAAGAATCGCTTCCCAATTTTTCAATAAATTATGCTTTAGGTTCATCATGTTTTTTTCTCTTTAATATCGCACGCCAAACCAAGCCAGCGGCAGCAATTAACAAAACCCATGGCAAGGCTTTCTTAGTAAAGCCAGAAGCTCCACCTGTTGTTGTTTCTTCACCCAGAACTGAGCCATTCCCTTGCCGCGTGCCCTGAGTAGCTTGCTCAGAATTTGTTGTCTCTGCAGCCACTACAGCTGCCCCGGCAGCATTTGCCCCACCAACAGCAATTGCTCCGACTGGATTATTGCCAACAATAATCTTTCGAGTTTTGGTGTGGGTTTTCGTTTTCGTTTCAGTCGTAACTGTGACATTTTCATCCCCCACAAAAGCTGAAGAATTTCCATTCTCATCAAGTGCTCGAATAACATAATGATAAGCCTGATTGCAATCAGGCACAACATCGCTAAAAGAGCCAGCGACATTTGGTAAAATATCTTGACTGGCAACAATTGTTGCTGAATCAGCTGCAAAAGAAATTTCAGTTGAACGATATAACTCTGTCTTTACTGTCTGTCCATCATTTGCTGTGGTAAAAGCTATTTGTTTATTGCAAGAATCAACGTCAACACGAGCATAGTTAAGCGGAACCTCAGGTCCGACAACATCCACGATAACATCAGTCGTTTCGACGCTAGTTGCATCATCAACACCATCGCTAGCTGTTACATAAAACTTATATTTGCCGCCATTAAAATTTGGTAAAGTTGCTGCATCAAGCAGACAGCTTCCAGAATTACCGCTAGCCTTGCCGCTATCAATTGATGCCAAAACAATGTCACTGCCAATTTGCACGTCAGTGCCACTATTTAATCTGAAGCATTTTACTGTGATTTCTTTACTAGGATCTGTTCCAAGCACCACAAAGCCAATTGGATAAGTAGCGCTTGAAATTGTGGAACTTGGCTGCTGAACCTGAACTGAAACAGCAGCCTCGGCACCATTTGCCATTATCAATAAGCTCGTAAAAGCAATGACTGCCACAACTAAGGTTTTTATATTATTTTTTTGCATTCTTCTTTTTTTAATAATCAGCAACGCGCCCCCGATAATTAATGCAACCATTCCAAACAGAGTCCAAAAATTGTTTGTGCCTGTTTCTGGCAAACTAGTTGCAAGCACATATTTCTTTTTAGTTTTCGTTTTGTTTTTAGTCTCAGTTTCAACAACTGTTTTACTGTTCAAGGCCACAGTTCGAATCGGTTCAATCACGGAAACTTTCGTTCCCACAAAAGGAACTCCTTGTGATGCCTCGTTGGCAAGAACCTGGGCGCCTATTTCAGATGTTCCTGTTGCAAAAGCAGTATCATTATAAAGCCCTGGGTCTAGTGTCGGGCTTATCGCCGCTTCATAAGTCAATGTTTTCACCTGCCCAGCAGCCATTGTTCCCAAATCCCACACGCCAGGAGAAGCATATTCATGAATAAATGGAGCACCTTGACCACTACCCGAGACATAAACAAACCCAGCTGGCGGAAGATCAGTCACTGAAACATGATTAATTTTTCCCTCCAGGGCTGTGACTTTAAGGGTATATTTCACTTTCTCACCCGGTCTTTTTGGCGACGATGCATCATTTGTTTTTTCAATTGAAAGGCTTCCAAGTTTTGCATTTCCAAAATCATAACTTGAATCTGGAATTTGACCTTCAGTGACCTGCTGATTACTTTCAGGAAGAACCACCGAGTGACAATTCGTCTGCCCGCCAGGATAAGTTTGATACCAACCTTCCTGCAAAACTTCACAAACCGAATACGTTGCTGGTGCCAAATGTTCAAAACTATATTGACCAAAAGTATTTTCATCCGATGAAGTCACGGTTAACTTTTCACCCTCATCAAGTTTTCCATTTCCATTCTCATCCAGGAAAATTGTCCAATCTGCTAGATTCTTTTCCTCAACTTGTCCATTTTCACCATCTGAACTATTCTTTTTCCCATCTCCATTTAAATCTTCCCATTTTTGTCCGTGAATCACACCATTAGGACTGTTGCGAAAAGTGCAGGTCACCTGGCCACCAGGGTTGACTTCAAAGCTTGCGGGATTCAATTGGTCAGCATGCTTCCAATGATTATCGTCTTGGCTAAACCAATGATGATCCTCGTCTTTAGCGTGACCTTTATCACCTTTTTCATTGACACATTCCGCACTTTGCAAATCCCAACCAGCTGAAGCAACTTCCGCAATTTCATATGTATTATCAGGATCAATGTTTTCAAAAGTTTGCAAAGCAGCTCCATCGAGCGTTGTTAGTGTAGCAGTTTCAGGCAAACTGATTCCCGTCATGTTAAAATCAAAAGTCCCATTCCCCTCAGTGGTTTCTTTCACTAATGTAATTTGCCCAAGTTTCTTATTGGTGAATGTGCAAGTAACATGCTGTCCTGGCTCGACCGTAATTGCAGAAATGTTATTTCCATTTGAACATTGAACATCTGTAAGTTTCCAGCCTTCAACTTGATTTTCAGAAACTGAATAGTCACTTCCGGGTTTCACTTCAAAAGTTTTTTCATTGGAAACCCCTTCGTGATCTCGAAAATCTTCATGCTCATAATTTTTTTCGCCATCATCAATCAATTGAAATATCTCTGGCCTCTTTTCACCAAAATTTCCAACAAAGGAAAATTCTTGTGAGTCATCAGGGATTGCATCTTTTTTAATTGTAATTTCACCTCTCTTTGTATTGGTGAAAATGCAGACTACCGTTTCGCCAGCGTGAAGATCAATAACATCAGGATTAATCCCTTCTCCGCAAGAAACAGCTGTCAAATCCCAACCCTTTGTTGGAAACTCACGCACGCTGTAATGCCCAGCCACAAGATTTTCGCTTTCATGACTTTGTCCATTTGAAAGCTGAAAATTTTCATGACTCCAACTTGGATCAAAAGTAAATGAATCAGAATTTTCCTCTTTTTCGTTATTTGAAATGGTGTGTTTTTTAATCACAATTTTTCCAAACCGAGCAGACTTAACTGTAAATTCAGCCGTATCTTTAACAATATAATTACAGCCATCCTTTTTAAGCAATTCGACTTTCCAAGTTCCGATTGGCGCATTTGACGAAAGTTCATACGATGCGTCAATTGACTTGGCATATTTCTCAGCCCAATTCACAATTGTACCCTGAGGATTTTTGATTTGAATTTTCAAATATTCTTTTTGACTGAAATCATTGCTCTTGGCATAAACTGTTTCTCCGCGAAAATATGAACTGCGCTCAACCGTCATGGCTGAATTTGCATAAGTTTTGACCACAATATAAACAGTGAAATGGTCGAGATTTTTCGAAGTGACCTCGCCGTTTTTACTGTCAAATGAGACGTCTTGGGCTGCAACAGTTCCCATTTTTTCCGGTGCAGAAAGGTCTTCCATTTTTTCAGCATAAGTAATACCAACCGAGTCCTGACCTGACACCTTATCAGCTGGCAAAGTCATGGTATATTCAAAGGTTTTATCTACCATGTCAGAAGTGATGTCATAGGCTTTGTTTGAGAATGCCCCAACTTGAGCAACCTGCTCATCACTTAGGGTTATTTCTTCAATCAAAAGCTTGCCAGGATTCTCGGGTAATTTAGTGAATTTAACAATCACATTTTCATTGCCAGGAAACTTATATTCAGTATTAAGATTTACCACGTCTTTAGTTTCGGCCTTTTTCCCGCCATCACTGGTTTTCCAAATTGGGTCTTCTGCCATCTGAGGTTTCTCGGTTGAAGTTGAAGCCGCACCAGCATCAATAGCTCCAGTTGCTGGCTGATCTGAAAGCTTGGGAACTTCACTAACAGGCAGCATTGCCTGCCCAGCTGGTGCAATTTCAGGTGTCTGCTCGGGCGCAGCAACTTCAACAGCAGCAGAATCAAGCTCTAATTTAGACGCTGAAGGTGCTTCTGGAGCAGGGATTGAAACAACCGCTGGGGTTTCAATTGGAGCTGCGTCTGCTTTTTTTTCTGGCGCAGAACTTGCAGCAACCGGTGTCTCATCAGAAGCTGTCTTCAAAACTGATTCATCTTTTTTGACAACAGGATTTTCTTTTGGAGTAGCGTCCGGCGCCACAACAGAATCAACTGAAACAGCTGACGTATCTTCAGCAATAGCCACCAATATGCCTGGTGTGCTAATCGGTTGCAACAACATCATAAAAACCACCCATAAATTAAGAGCTTTCCTTGTCCATTGGCGTGTCCGTTTTGATACTTTCATATTATTCTTTTAAAAAATTAAAAAACCAATACACATAACAATAGCTAAAATGAGCTAATGTGCATTGGCTTTGTAACTTTCAAACAAAGATAATTCCCGGAGAAAATGTTCACCCTCATTTTCTTTTACCCAACTATTAATGATAAATGATATTGCTACCCCCTCTTTAGGCTCAGTCAGCCCGTCTCGTCCGAGGCTCACCGAGGTGGACAAGCTACGAAATGTTTACCCCTTACTGTGTCGGCCTCGCCAGCTTCGATACGTAAAGCGTTTCAAACAAGTGTTTAGAAATGAAAGTTATCTTTCATTTCGCCCACTGCCCTAGATAGCAAGCTTCCTAAGCTATTTTTTTAATCTGATAGCCACCCCAAAAACCCTATTTTAAAAAAATCAAACCTTTTTTGTGATTCAACTCTTGTTTACCTTTAAAACACAGGCTCATATACCTTCTTGTTTCATATAATACAATTAAATACTGATTTATTTCACATGAAGACAAGCAAATTAATCTTCTTTAAAAATAGCTAAGAACAAGCAATCAAGAAAAATGCCATTAAATCTTCCTAACAAGCCAAAAATGATGTATCTATCCATTTTGAAAATACATATTTCGCAATAATTGGCCCTGAATAGTTGAACTTGCCGACATTTCAGCTTCTTTCCAAATTATTAAGCATGACCAGCTAATCATATCTAAATATGAATAAATTGTGACCGTGATTTCATACAAACTATTACACAAATGCTAATGCGCTAATCGTGGCACTTGCACCCATTTGTAACTCAAACTAATTTCAATATAAACATTCAGCTTTTTTTGTGTCATAATTCTACGGCCGACGCCAGATGACACATTGTGAAAAAAATATATTATTAAAAAATTTCAAAATTAAGTTTATAAAAATATTATTGCAAATATCTTGCCGAATCCAACCACTCAGAAAGCTGCGCTTTCGACTGCACATAGCCCAAAATATTTATGCTACTGCCTTTGTGAATTGCCAAATGCAAATGCTTTCGCTCACCATCAGTTTCGCTGCTAAAACCCTTTCCCAGCTTTCCCAAAAAATCGCCAGATTTTAACTGATTTCCAACTTTTGCAGTGATGCTCGAAAGTCGCAAATGGCCATAAACAACTGTCACGTTCTGACCCTCCAGCAAACAACTTTCAACCGCAACGCCGCCATAACCACTGGCAATTTTCTTTTCCAAGAGTTTTCCTTCGCAAAACGCCATCACGGAAACATCAGTATTTTGCTCCTCAGAAGTGGTTTCCAAATCACTGCCAGTATGATAACCCTGAAATCTTTCGGGTTGCACTGGCGAAGTTTTCGGAGTGATGAAAATTCCAAATGGTTTTTTCGTGATCCGCGAAAGTGCATTTGCAATCGGGTCAAAAGTTTGAGCTGAATTTTGAATTTGTTGCTCATTGTCTGTTGAATTTTGATTATTGTCTATTGCTTGTTGAATATTACTTATTGTCTTTTGATTATTGACCTGAGGCGCTTGAACATCTTTAGTCATCAAAAAAATAATCCCGAAGACAATAGCCACCACAATAAAAATTAAGCTTAAATATATTTTACTTTTCATAAAAACTAATACGTCTTTTTGATATTTTTATTCAAAGCATCAAATTTCATCGAGACCTAATCCTAAAAATATGTATCAACTAGAAAACCTTGCTTATTACGCCTTGCTATATTAGGCTTAAGGATATGGAAAAAAACTATGACCAATTTATCAAAGCATCTATTGAAGAGCTTCCGGAAACCCAGGAGCAGTTTTTGCAACTTAAAAAAAATCTTTCCAAAAGATACAAATTACCAATTCCAACCAATGCTGACTTGCGCGATCGCTACAATGAATTAGTCATGGCAAAAGTCATCCAACCCAGTCCAGCTTTTGAAAAAATTCTGCTCAGCCGTCGCATTCGCACTCAATCTGGCGTGGCCGTGGTGGCCGTGCTAACCAAATCATATCCTTGTCCAGGCCAATGTATTTATTGCCCCAGTGAAAAAGCCATGCCAAAAAGTTATCTTTCCAATGAGCCAGCCGTAATGCGCGCTATTGATTCGCATTTTGACCCATATTTACAAGTTCAAAATCGCTTGCGCTCGCTGGAACTCAATGGTCACAAAACCGACAAAATTGAACTGATTGTGATGGGCGGAACTTTTTCCTATCTGCCTAGGGCTTATCAAAAAAGATTTATCACGCGGTGTTTTCAAGCGTGCAATGAGTACGGAAAGAAGAAATCATCAGTCATCGGTCATCAGTCATCAATAAAAAATTCACAAAAAGATAAATTAGAATTTGAACAACAGAAAAATGAGAAGGCTGAGCACCGAATAATTGGACTGACCCTTGAAACTCGGCCGGATTATATTAATGAAAAAGAAATTCTCAATTTTCGCCAACTTGGCTGCACGCGCGTGGAACTTGGCGTGCAAAGCATTTATGACGATGTTTTGCAGCTCAACAGGCGCGGACATCTCATTGCAAGCACCGTGCAGGCGACTAAAATGCTCAAAGACAGCGCTTTCAAGATTAATTATCACATGATGCCAGGTCTGCCAGGATCAACCCCTGTGCGTGATTTTGAGATGTTCAAGACCCTTTTCAAGGACCCCCAATTTCAGCCAGATATGCTTAAAATTTATCCCACCGTTATCTTAAAAGACAGCTTGCTCTATAATATTTGGAAAAATCAGCAATCACCCACATTACAAAAGTTTGCGACCGCAAAGAAGTGTAATATTGAAAATGGAATAAACATTGAAAAAATAAAAAACTATAAACCACTGAATAACCAAGTTTTCGAAAAATTAGTTTTACAAATCAAGAACGAAGCCATCCCGCCTTATGTTCGCATCGCCCGCTTGATTAGAGATGTGCCAACTTCCTCAATTGTCACCGGCCCAACAGTTTCCAATTTACGTCAAATTATTATTCCCAAATCAAATTGCCCCTGCATTCGTTGCCGCGAAGTTCGCGAAGAATACACCATCAAAGAATCAATAATTTTAGACAGAATTGATTATGATGCATCTGACGGACGAGAAATATTTTTGCAATATGTTTCTTCTGACAAGAAAAAATTGTTTGCCCTTTTGCGATTGAGAATACTTTTTGGGAGTTCGACTCCCAAAAAGGGAGTCGAACTCCCAAAAAGCGGGAATGACCAGCTGTATAAAATATTACCCGTTCTCAAAGATGCTGCCCTCATCCGCGAAGTTCACACCTATGGTAAAATGACACAGATTAACGAGAAGGATTCCAAATCCCCGCAGCACATTGGACTTGGGAAAAAACTTTTACTCGAAGCTGAACGCATTGCCAAGGAAGAGTATCAGCTCAAAAAAACTGTCGTGATTTCTGGAATTGGAGTCAGAAATTACTATCGCAAAGCTGGCTACAAATTGAAGAATACCTATTTAGTGAAGAATTTATAAGGTTATTAAATGCATAAAGTCAAATAAAAAAATGCCCTAATTTTTTTAAAATCTTAGCCTAAAACTGAAAAACACAAAAACCCCGGATTTTAACAATTAAAAAATCCGGGAAAAGAATAACATTTTTGAAATAATGGGCAGAATACTCTTTGTTATCTCGATTGAATCGGTCCGTCATGAGTGGACACCCGCTTCACTGGATAATATAAACTTTTCTCAAGCAATTTTTGGCAACACAATTCTTTGGCCGACTGTGCCATTCCAAATTTTTGGACAATCAACATAGCAACTAGTGCACTTGAAGACACCTTTGTAAGCAGTGCAAACATCGATGACAACGGGCTTTCCTTCAAGCTTGAGCAAAAAAGAATTTCCCGCTTCTCCACTTTGAAGCCAAATATAATATTTTTCCATAAAGTTTTCAACTTGGGGTGGGACCAGACACAATCTGTTCAAGTCATCATCAAGACCCAACGCTACAGGAATTTCCGCCCAGAAACATTGCCGAATAACCTCATACACCATAACAGCAGTTTTTCTTCTCGCTAGCCATTTTTCACGTGCAATCAGTTTCTTGAGTTTTGGCTCAACATATTTAAATACGCTAAATCCAAATGTGCAGCCAAGTCCGTCTTCGGAACCATTGACCTCATCAAGCAGCAAAGCCTCACCACTAATTGGCAATAGAATTTTTTTGATAGGCAAAATATTTTGATTTTGCTCGATTTTTCTTGCAATAATCGGGGATTCGTCGCTATTCATAATTAGCCTCCCTTCGTTTTAATTTTGGTAGATAAGTAAACTCCGTATGGAAGCATTTCAACCATACAAAGTGATTCAGCATTCTAAAAAACGTGGGAGGCATGCGCAAAAGAAAAAATTCAAATTAGATGAGCGATAGCAACCTCATCATGACGCCAAAAATTGCAAAGGTAGCCAAATTTCCAACTCCATTCTCCCTCATCGTTGCGATCAAGACGCAGCACGGAACGCTCGCCGCCAGGAGTGCGAAGAATAGTGCCAAAAAAATCAATGCATTTGATATCTCTAGTTTCATATAAATATTCTAGGGCGCTACCACTTTTGAGCTTTTGATAATCATTCCAAAAACCCAAAAAGATATTGTCACCAAGTCTAAGCAAATTGCCACGCGCCTTGAGTCGGGCCAATTTCTCTTCACCGGTGATATCAGTTTCTTTTTCATTGAGGCAACTTTCGAAAATAAGCGACTGAGTTGCGGTCTCTACACTCGCAATCACAAGCGACCGTCGGTCTATTTCCTGTTCTCCCTCAAGACCATTTCCAGCGCTTGGTCCTCGCCAAATTGTCCAACCTCTGCCGAGAAAAGAGACAGGATCAAATTGTTCTGCATGAATAAATCTTGGATCACCAATCACAAAACTACAGCCATTAGCTAAAAAAGGAGTAAACCTCCCACTGAAATCTTCCATTGGAATAGCCAGAGCATTTTTTTCTAAAACTTCCCTGTCCACTTTCCTCCAGTCAACATCTCGAAACAAGCGAGCAAGGAGTTTCAAAATTTGCAGCTTGGATGCTTTTTTTCTAACCAAAACATTAGACATAACTAACCCCTTTTTTATTTTTGCGTTTTATCATGCGTTGCCCCATGCAAAGCTATCAATTGCGCATTTGTCTTTTTGCTGCCATCCTTGCCTTGCTGCAAAAGGCAGAATTGAAATATTCTATGCCCTTCATCAAAACAAAAATGAAATATAAAGAACTAATTTATAATACATTTGCAAGAATAATATTATTTCAACAAAGTATTTTTTATTTTGAAAACCAAAAAATTATTAATATCCCAATGCAAATTTAAATATTATTAAACAGCAAAAGAACCTGTCTAAAATATAAACAGGCTCTTGTAAAAAAACTTTTAATCAATAAGCTCAGAAATTATTTTCTTAGCCATTTGCATTCCCTCAAGTGCTGCCTCATTACTGCTTTCAAAAACAGCCAGGCTGCATTGCTCGTCGTAACCATCAGCAAAGTTAAGTCGATATCGCCACTTCCATTGTCCATCGCCGGCTAACTGCAATTGAACGCTAACCGTATCACCTTCCTTATTTCTTTTTTTCACGCTCCAGAAGAGTTTGGACAAGAATTCTTCAGCATATGATTTAATTGCATTTGCGGAATTTTTCTTGTCATCCGCTGGAACAAACACGACAATTTTTTTATTTTCAAAATTATCAGGAACATTACAAAAAAGAATTCCCCAATAACCGCAAGCCTCCAGAAAAATCATTTTAACACCTCTACTAACCACCGTAAATTCACTGCTAGCTGCAAAGCTCATAACGCCTCCGGGGGTAATTAAATGAAATTAGAAATGAAGATAAAAAACATTTTATAAAGGTACTAGCTTAAACCTAGATTCGCATATGAATCCGAACACTAGTAGAATAAGAAAGTGGGATTTTTTAAAAAAATAAGCATGAAAAAAAAGAAAGAAATTTTCACATTTCTCTAAAAGTGAAAGGAATGAATTGTCGATTTTAAAAAAGAAAGGTTACTCTCTACGAGAAATTGCAGGAGTCCTCCAGCGAAGCAT
>CAIJXA010000018.1 GCA_903824515.1 uncultured bacterium | reverse complement strand
GTTCATCCGAAAGAGTTGAAATGCTTCGCTGGAGGACTCCTGCAATTTCTCGTAGAGAGTAACCTTTCTTTTTTAAAATCGACAATTCATTCCTTTCACTTTTAGAGAAATGTGAAAATTTCTTTCTTTTTTTTCATGCTTCTTATTTTTTTAAAAAATCCCACTTTCTTATTCTACTAGTGTTCGGATTCATATGCGAATCTAGGGGGCAAGCCTTAAATGAAAAACCAACTGTAAGTCCCTTGTCTGTTGTTATTTCGATGTACAATCGCACAGAGGCGGTGCTAACAGCAATTGAAAGAATGCTAACTCCATAGCTTTAATTTTTTTTGTTAATTTTGAAGATTGCAAACCCCTCGTTTTTTGGGGTTGATTAATTCAAACAAAAAAAAGAAAGCCTGGCGACTTTCTTTTTGAAAAAATTTTTAAAAGAATTAGAATCCGCGGACTTGGATTTTTTTGATTTTGGTCACATCAGCTTTCGGCAAGCGGATTGTCAAAATTCCGTTTTTCAAAGAAGCTTCGGCTTTGTCGGAAATAATGTCAACAGGAAGCACAACACTGCGAGAAAAAACTCCCCAATAGCACTCTTGGTAGTAGTAATTTTCTCCGCTGACCATCTCTTCGTTTTTTCGCTCACCTTTGATGGTGACCATGTCGTTATTGATTGAGACGTCCAAATCTTCAGGCTTGACTCCAGCAATTGTTGATTTGATGACAATTTCACCTTCGGTTTGATAGACGTCGATTGTCAGTTGACCCTCTGCATCATTCGAGAAAGAAGCTTCTTCCTCGAAAACATTAAAGTTTCGGTGACCACCTCCCATATTAGAAGTACCTCCGGTGTTCATAACCATTTCGGTTTCTTCTTCTTCGGCGTAGATTGGCATTGATGGTTCACGTTCACGTAGACTATTTGTGTCCACTGAGGAAGCTCCAGTTACTCTTTCGAAAAATGATTTTTTTGTTTTTAGCATTTGAGTGTATTTGAATCACTGATTTTTTAGTCAGGGATTGCCCGTTAAAAATTATATAATCTGCTCAATAGTTTGCTTTGAATTAAGTATCATAAGGCAATATTCAGCAGTAGTTTTCTATGATTTTATTATATGATGATTTCTAGTCTTGTGCAAGTTCTTTGTCAAGGCGAAGGAAAAGAACCAAATCGATGAAAATTAGAGCAGCGAGTATTATGATTGCCAGATAATCTGCAAAGACGTTGGCTTGGGATATACAAAAATTATATGCCCCATGGAAAATACTGGCAGTAAGTACGGCAAAAACAGCGGAACTGATTTTTTTTGAATTCGCAGTAAAAATAAAATAGCTCAAAAAAGCTGTTGTGCTGAGGTGAAGAAGTGCAATTTCTGTAATCGATTGAAAACTGGTCGTTGAGGTGATGCTGATAATGATTAATAAAAATTCTACGAAGAAGAAGCCAAGACCCATTAGGAGAGCATTATAAAAAAAAGTTTTTTTTGAAGAAATTCCAGTTATTCTTCTGGTTAGCATTAAAAATTTAAAAAACTCCTCAACAAAAGCAATGACGAGAATAAAAACCGGAATTGAAAAAAAATCTCCATAAGACAATTTTCCGGCCGGATCAGTGAAAATTGAAAACAAAATAAAAAAGATAAATTGAACAACTCCGGCACCGACAGCAGCGATTATTCCCCAAAAAAATGATTCTAATTGTTTCATACCCCTATGAATATACTAATTAACTACAAATCTATAAATTTACATTTAAACGTTTAACAAAGATAGCAAGTAGAACAATTAGAACAACTAGAACAATTAGAACCCTAGGAAAGTGATTTTAAATGTTTCTTGAGTTCGGAAAGTTCGGTTTGTTTTTTGGCGAGTGTTTCTTGTTGTTGACTAATGATTTGAACAGGAGCCTTGGAAACAAATTCTTTATTTTCAAGCCGGCTAGCAAGTCCGGCGATGAATTTTTCCAAGCTGGCAATTTCTTTTTCAGCTTTGGCTATTTCTTTTTCAGTGTTGATTGCGCCTGCCAAATTAATGAATAGGGTATATGCACCGGCCGTTCTTTTGATGGAGTTACCTAGCCCCGACTCTGATTGATTGTATGAGATTGAGTCTGCTCCCGTTTTTAAACGTTTAATAATTTCTTCTTGAAATTCCAATTTGATCATTTTGGAAAAAGCTTCGTTGTTTGAATTTATAACAATACTTATTTTCTTATCAAGTTCAATTTTGTTTTCTGTACGAACATTTCTAATCGTTGTGATTATAGCTTTGAGATTTTCTACATATTGCCATCCGTCTAAGAGAGTAGCAATATCATGAAGCGGTCTTGGCCAAGTTGAAATTATCAACATCTTTTCTTGTTCAGCCAATGTCCAAATGTGTTCAGTGATAAATGGTATAAACGGGTGCCAGAGTCGCAGGACTTTGTCCAAGACGTAGCCAAGAATTTTTTGATTTTTTTCAATCTTATTAATTTCCAGATACCAGTCAGCGAAATCATTCCAAGTAAATGTTTTTAGAACATCAGCGGCTAGTGCAATTTGTTTGTTTTCAAAAAGACGACTGATTTCGTCGACGGTCATTTGTAATTTATAAATAATCCAGTTGTCTGCCGGGTTCTCAATGTCTTTTGATGAAATTTCTTCCACTAATTTAAAACCTTCCTGTGTCAAACAATAGCGAGAAATGTTCCAAAGTTTGTTGGCAAAATTTCGAAAAGTTTCAATTTTTTCTTCATAAAGGCGAGAATTTTGTCCAGGAGCGCTGTCCATGATGAGACTCATGCGGAGCGCATCGGCGCCGAACTTTTCAATCACGGTCAGTGGATCAATGCCGTTGCCGCGAGATTTGGAAAACTTGTGGCCTTCTTTGTCGAGAACCAGGCCGGTGAAGAATAAATTTCTAAAGGGCACTTTTCCCGTGGCATAAAGACTCAGCATAATCATGCGAGCTGACCAAAAGAACAATAGGTCGCGACCCATTACCATCATGTCGGAAGGATAATAATTTTCAAAATCATTTTCGCGTGATTTGAGAGTCGTGTGAGCCCATTGACCAGAAGTAAACCAAGTGTCAAAGGTGTTTTCATCTTGGGTTAAATTGGTTCCATTGCAATGTGGGCAATTGGATGGTTTTTCCAATGAGACAAGATATTTTTGCTCACCACAATTATCACAATACCAAACTGGGAATCGTGGTCCCCACCAAATTTGACGACTAATGCACCAGTCGCGCATATTGTCGAACCAATCAATGAGAATTTTTTTGAAGTTGTTCGGGAAAATTTCAATCAGGTTTTCTTCGATGACTTTCTTTGCTAGTCTTCTGAGGGAATATTTTTTTGCATCGACGTTGATAAACCATTGCTCAGAAGTCAATGGCTCAATGATAGTTTTGCAGCGTTCACAAATTGAAACGCTGTGGGCCAGGTCTTCGATTTTTTCCAAAAGATTAAGTTTTTCCAAATCTTTAACAACCGCCTTGCGAGCTTCGTGAGTTGTCATGCCAGCATATTTTCCACCAAACTCAGTAATTAAGGCTTTTTCGTCGATGATTTGAATTTCTTCAAGTTTGTGGTCCTTGCCAATTTGCCAGTCAAGGGGATCATGCGCTGGAGTAATTTTTACAGCGCCTGTTCCGAAAGTCAAATCAATTCGTTGGTCGGCGATAATGGGAATTGATCTGTTTTGAAGGGGCAAGACGGCATTTTTTCCAACTAGCTTGGCAAAGCGTTCATCATCAGGACTGACGGCAACAGCGGTGTCGCCGAGCATTGTTTCGGGACGAGTGGTTGCAACAGTTATAAATTCTGTTTGCGAATTTTCTAGGGGATATTTGATGAAATATAATTTACCAGGAGTATCCTTGTGCAGAACTTCCACGTCGGAAAGCGCAGTTGCGCAGCGAGGGCACCAATTGATGATTCTTTTACCCTTGTAAATCAAGCCATCCTCATGCATTTTCACAAAAGTTTGCAGGGCGCTTGAGAGTACATCTGGATCGAGCGTGAACTTTTCTCGTGACCAATCGGCGCTGATTCCAATCTTTTTTTCTTGACTGCGCATATAGCCAGAGCGATCCATGCAAAAATCATAGGTTTTTTTGTAAAACTCCTCTCGGCCGATTTCTTGTCTGGATAGTCCAAGCTCGGCTTTTAATTTTTTTTCAAAAACAACCTGGGTTTGAATGCCCGCGTGATCCTTGCCAGGAAGAAGCAAGGTTTTTTTGCCCTTCATGCGGGCCCAGCGACCAAAAATATCCATCACGGTATAGCCACTAGCGTGTCCAATGTGGAGTTCCCCGTTGGCATTTGGTGGTGGCAGGATGTTGCAATATTTTTCATCTGAAGCTATATTATCCGGGTTGAAAAAACCGCCCTCTTCCCAGCGCATGTAAATTTCATTTTCAACTTTTTGCGGCTCGTATATTTTCGGAAGTTCTTTCATTTTTCAGTAATCAGTAACTAGTAATCAGTAATCAGTAATTGAAAACAGTAACCAGCAACTGGAAAATTGTAATTATATCTCTATCCTAGCAAAGAAGGTGAGATATTTCAACTGTTGGAGTTTGAGCATTTTGTGGACAAAGGTGAAAAAATTGCTACAATAATAGTATCAAGTGCAATAGCAAACACAAAGAATCAAATTATTTAGCAAATATGAATTAATCCTATGAAAACATTTGAAAATCTTAAAACAACTGAAACACCCTCAAATCACACAGAGAGCTTGCAACCTGATGCGGTTAGCCAAGTTCAGAAGTTTGGAGATTCGAATGATCAAGTTGAGTCAAATTCATTTAAGGAAGCTTGCGCGAAAAAAGCAGCAGCAGACGAAAAGATGTTACAAATAGTTCGTGAAGAAATAGCGGAATTGGGTGACAAGAAAGTTGCTGAGGTTGAAGCTGAAAAAGAAAAAATTGCAGAGCAACTGGTTGGTTGGCAGAAATTTTATAAAGAAGTTTTTAATGAGGAGCTTGATATTACAAACATTGAAATTCCTGAAAAGCCGGATGGCTTCGACAGATTGATTGTTATGAAGGAGGGGTTGACCGCTCAAAGTATTTTTGAAAAATGCGAAAAATTTTTTGATATTCGAAAGCGTATAAATGATGGAGAGGATAGTGAAAAAATGAGTTGGGATGAAATTATCAAATCAGATAGAAATACCAAAGAGCGATCTTACGCAGTTTGGACGCCTGATGATATTGAAGCTAATGCAGAGCATGAAAACATTTCTTCGGAAGATATTGAAAGTGGGAAAGTTCCGTCAATGACATTTGAAGAAAGGCTTTTGCTTGAAATGTCTTACTTTTTGAAAACCGGAAATCACCTTGATACAAAAATGATAACACTCTGCAGCGGCTCACACTTCACCAAGGATAGCAAAATTCCTTGCGTTACTTCATTTGAAGGAAATCACAAAGTTGTAATAATCATTTCAGAATTTCTGCTCAGCAGAGTTAATAATGGGAACATAGACGTTCGCAAGGTTGCAGTTTAAGTTTAGGGTTATTTCATTTTCAAATTGGCATTTGGCTGAAGATTTTTCCAATTTCCAAACGAAGATTTCTTTTGTGCAGCGCTCATCTTTTCCCAGCGAAAAGCCCCAGCACTGCCAATCATGGCGCCGTTGTCTCCAGTTAAGGACAAGCTTGGAATTCGGTAAGCCACCCCTGGAAGATTAGTCGTAATTGCTTGATTGAGCTGTTTGCGAAGTTCCAGATTAGCACTGACACCACCGGCCAGCATGATTGTTTTTGGTTGATGCAGTTGAGCGGCTTTGATTGTTTTGGAAACCAAAACATCAATGCAGGCTTGTTGAAATTCATGGCAAATTTCGGTAATATATTCCCTGGGGAGTTCAGCTTCCTTTGTAGGAGCTGAACTCCCATTGGCGGCGACAAATTTTTTTACTTCGTACAGTACTGCAGTTTTGAGTCCAGAAAAAGAAAAATTAAATCCTTGCTTGTTGAGCATAGGGCGAGGGAAGACTAGCTTACAGCATATAGCTCCGTTAGCTTTTAGGGCGTTTTCTGGTTCATTTGAATTTTGAAATTTTGCTGCCCAAGCGGCAACATTTGGTCCTCCGGGATAGCCGATTCCCAAAATCCTAGCGACTTTGTCAAAAGCTTCACCGACTGCATCATCCACAGTCTGACCGATAATTTCATATTGAAGATGTTTTTTCATTAAAATTAGTTGAGTGTGACCGCCAGAGACCACGAGTGTCAATGCTGGGAAGGATATTTCAGAATTTTCAATTTTCAATTCACAATTTTCAGTGATGGAAGAAGAATCTTTTTTTACTTCTTTTGAATTTTGAGCTCGCGTAAGATTTAAGATTTGAGATTTTTTAATTTGTTTGGAAATTGGAAATTGGAAATTGGAAATTGCGCTAATCTTATCGGAGATAAAATTAGCGTAGATATGTCCTTCGATATGATGAATTCCAATTAGGGGTTTCTCCCAAAGATAGGCAAGCGTTTTAGCATAGTTGACACCTACCAAAAGGGCAGGAATGAGGCCTGGCCCATTAGTCACTGAAATGATATCAATGTTTGCTGGCGTCATGGCTGTTTCTGCTAGAGCTGATTTGAGAACGTGGTCAATGTTTTTTACATGTTGTCGCGCAGCAAGGTTTGGCACAACACCACCCCATTTGGCATGTAGTTTTATTTGAGAAGAAACCTTGTTTGAAAGAATTACTGGAGCTTCATTTTCCCAAGCAAGAATTGAAATAGCGGTTTCATCGCAGGATGTCTCAATGGAAAGAATCACAGTTTTAGACTTTTTAGGCAGTCTTCTGCTAGCCAGGGCGGGTTTAAGAATATTTGAGGTTGACATAAATGCAATATTGTTATATTATGTAACTTATTTGGAGAAGCAAACTTGTTGTCTATTTTTTGCAATAGTTAACCGATATTACCATATGGCAGTTAAAATGAAAAGCGTTTCCACTGGGTTAAAGGCGGAAACACCCAAAAAGAATAAACCCAAAAATCATACAGCCGCAGTAGCTGAGATTTTGTATTTTCGTCGTAAGACAGATTTTGGCGGAAGCCTTTTGAATGTCAGAAGAAAAATGGAGCAGGAAATCTCGACTCTCAATAAAAAATTTTATCGCAGAAAAACGGACATCGAAAGATGCAAAGATTTGGATGATAATGAATTGATAATGGTTATTCAAACTCAGAATCATCAAGCATACTTTGATCTTTTTAGGAGGTATCAAAAAAAGCTGTTTATTTACATTTATCGCTTGACAAGAGATCGGAGCGAAACTGAGGATATTTTGCAAAATGTTTTCACGAAAACTTATAAGAATATTCAAAATTTTGACTTGAGTCGCAAATTTTCATCTTGGATATATCGTATTGCTCACAATGAGGCCATTAATCACTTGAAGCGTAAAAGTAAAAGGTACACGGTTTCTTGGGATGATGTCACAATTAGCAAAGATAAACTTGATATGGCAAGTGAAGAAATTCCCATGGAGGAACTTTGGTTACAAGATGAGGTTATTCAGAATATAGGCATAGCTCTCAAGAAAATGCCGAAACAATATCGTCAGATTTTGGAAATGAGATATTTTAAGGAATATTCTTATGAACAAATTAGCAAGATTTTGGATAAACCCGTGAATACAGTTGGAACAATTATCAATCGGGCCAAAAAGAAGCTGCTTGTAATTATGAAAGAGGAAGAAAATGGAAAATAAAATGCATCCAAGGGATGTCTTTAATGAAGGCTGCTGGCAGGCTTTAGGGATTGGACTTGATTAATTTTTTGTTTCTGTTATATTATATCAGTGGTTTGTTGATAAGGAATCAGTTTCTGGTTCTCTATTTTTTTATAAAACAGAGCCGTTCTCTTTTTAGTTTTAAAATTGTGAATTGAAAATTGAAAATCCTATGCGTAGCATAGGTATATGGCGCTATCGTCTAGTGGTTAGGACACCAGGTTTTCATCCTGGTAACAGGAGTCCGATTCTCCTTAGCGCTACAAATAAGAAATCTCCGCACTAAGTGGAGATTTTTGTTTGTCTAGCGATAAGAGAGAATCGGACGGGCGCGAGAAGGATGCGAGCAGGTGCGAGCATTCTGAGTGTAGCGCCCCAGCTTCGAGGCGGAGCGAAGAAGC
>CAIJXA010000017.1 GCA_903824515.1 uncultured bacterium | reverse complement strand
CCTACATTCTAGCTTGAGTTGCAATTTTGCCCTCTACAAATACCTCGTAGGGAGTTAAATAGCCAAGACGCTTTCTCGGACGATTATTGATGCCTTTAACGACAGCATCTACATCCTTTTGTGTTAGTTTAGCAAACATCATCTTTTTAGGAAAATATTGCCTAAGCAGTCCATTAGTATTTTCATTGGTACCTCTCTCCCAGCTATGATATGGATAGGCAAAATATATTATCATTTTTGTTTTTCTCCCCGTAATTTCATGCTCCGAAAATTCAACTCCATTGTCATAGGTAATTGAGTATTTTTTATCATCTGGTATTTTCAAAAAACTTTCAACTGTTTTTTCTTTAATGAGAACTGCATTCTTTTTCAAAAAAAGATCAGCAATCAAATATCCACTTTTTCTCTCAACATGCGTGAGTATCCCTGTAGTTTTTTCTCCACCAACAATCGTATCTCCCTCCCAATCTCCAATACGCTCTCTTTTCTCAATAACTTCAGGTCTAGTGTCTATGCGCTGTTTTTTAGCATCCTCACGCTTCTTTTCGCGCTCCTTGGTGCCATGTCTCCTGCGGTATTTTCCTTTCTTTTGTCTAAAATATATTTTCCACTCCGTTTCTTCTTCATAGATAAATTGATAAATTGTTTCATGACACACCATGCCGGGACACTCAGTTTTTCCTCTGCCAGAAATTTGTTCAGGTGACCAAGCTTTTTTTAATTTTTTCTCTACATAAG
Organism: uncultured bacterium; assembly: GCA_903824515.1. Lineage (GTDB taxonomy): Bacteria > Patescibacteriota > Minisyncoccia > Moranbacterales > GWC2-37-73 > CAIPMZ01. The sequence continues at coordinate 12,124 of CAIJXA010000017.1, read as the reverse complement.
TTCTGACATCTTCATTTCTCAAAAGTATTTTTGATTTTCTTTTGCCTACTTTTCTTCTCTTGGCTGACTGACTGTGCGCACTTCTAGCGTCATAGGTACTAGATCCAAACAAGGAGAGTTCTCTACTAATGGTAGATGGATTTACATCAATATGATGAGCAATATTCTTCTGAAGCCAGCCTGCTCCAAGGAGTGTTTCTAGCTGAAAACGTTGTTTTAAGTTAAGCTGTGTGTGGGACATCTTATTTGTGATATTAATTAGTTATGTAGCGTAACTATTATACCTCACAACGGGGTGTCCTTTTGTTTAAAGGCAAATTGCAATTCAGATTAGAATTTAAGGAGGATATGTTGACAATAAGTATAATCTGTATTATTATGTCATACCTTTACTTCAATTAGCTAAGTGGCGCTAAAGCGAATTTTTCAAATTCTGGTTTTTATCATTTTATATATAAAAATAAGATTGAAAATTCGTTTTTTGCGCATTTTCTACGGACTGCGTCACACTGAATCTGCACTTTTGCATAGCGAAGGCGGAGGGCACAGGATTTGAACCTGCGAGAAGATTTCTCCTCTACCGCATTTCGAGTGCGGCGCATTCGACCGGACTCTGCCAACCCTCCATGGACTCATGCATTATGTATTATGTATTTTGTATCAAGTATCGTCAATGGGTTTAATTTTCCAGGAAAGCATTTTTTAAGTAGTTCACTTTGTCATTTCTTTCTTTTTGGTGTAAGATAAATTAAGTAAGAAAAATAAAAATAAATTAACATGGAAGATATTATAAACTCAGTTGGAAAGTTCCTTGATCCAGTGAAGATTATCACGCAACTCGGGTTGGAGAAAGGTTGCAATGTAGCGGATTTTGGATGTGGCCCAGGATATTTCACCTTTCCTTTTGCCCAAGCAGTTGGAGAAGATGGAAAGGTTTATTCTTTTGATATTCTTCCCCAAATACTTGAAACCGTGACTAGCAAGGCAAAATTTTCAGGCATTGTTAACATTATCGCAAGAAGAGCTAATTTGGAAAATGCGGGTGGAACAAAATTGGAGGATGGTAGCATTGATTGGGTAATTTTAAAAGATATCCTTTTTCAAAATCAAAAAAAGGAGGAAATTCTTAAGGAGGCTTACCGTATCCTTAAGCCGGAAGGAAGAGTTCTGGTGATTGAATGGAACAGTGCGGAGTTAAGCATAGGGCCAAGCTCGGAACTGCGAATTTCTGAAAGCAGGCTCAAGGAAATGCTACTTGCGGAAAAATTTTCAATCGAAAAATCAATTGAAGCTGGAAGTTTTCACTATGCCTTTATTGCAAAAAAATAAATGAAATTAACAAACAAAAAAATATTATCTTGGATTAAAAATAAGGGAAGATTTTTGCTGGTACTTGTCACTGTTTTGGTCGTGCCGCTTTTTTCAGGTTGCGGAACTCAAAGCGAGGGGTATCACGTGAGTTTGGAAATCTGGGGAACCCTTGATGACTCAACTATATACAATGAAGCCGTGAGTAAATATAAAGATTTGAATCCTTATATTGTTGACATAAAATATCGTAAATTTAGTCAGGATACCTATAAACAAGACTTGCTAGATGCTCTAGCTTCAGGTCAAGGTCCGGATATTTTTTTGATGAACAATTCCTGGCTTCCTTCTTTTGAAAACAAATTGGAACCAGCACCCATTAAACTTGTGAGCGAGCAAGATGTTAACACAAATTTTCCAGATGTCGTTGCAACTGATTTTGTAGACGGGGGAAAAGTTTATGGTGTTCCTTTAAGTGTTGATTCTATGCAGCTTTACTATAATAAAGATACCTTCAACTTGGCCGGCATAACTGCGCCACCGAAAACGTGGCAAGAATTTAGTAGTGATGTGCAAATGTTGACCAGGGTTGACGCTGTTGGAAACATCAGTAGATCCGGAATTGCAATGGGAACATCACAAAATGTGAGCAGATCGATGGACATTTTGAGTTTATTGATGATTCAAAATGGGGCTCAGCTGCCAACAAGTAAGGGCATGGTTACCAACATCGATCAAGGTGTGATTTCTCAGGATGGCAGCATTGTTCAAGCGGGCGAGCAGGCCTTGGGATTTTATACTCAATTTTCGAAAGTAAGTTTGCTCGCAAATATTCCAAATCCAGTTTATTGTTGGAATAGCAGACAAATTAACTCAATGGATGCTTTTGCGAGTGGCAATGTTGCCATGTTTTTGGGCTATTCTTGGCAGGGCAGCAATATTAAAAACAAGAATCCAAAATTGAACTTTGCCGTTGCTCCTGTGCCTCAACTTAATGCAAATAAGCCTGCTTCTTTTGCAAATTATTGGGGTTATGCCGTTGCAAAAAATCGACCAAGCGCAACCACGCCTCAAAAGGGCGCCACTGTAGCTCCGGTGACAGATGCAATTCGCACCCATGAAGCTTGGCAGTTTTTGAGATTTTTAACTTTGAAAAATTCAGGAAAAGTCACATTGTACAATGCTATCACAAATAATAGTAAAGATTTTGCAGTTACCTTCGATCCAGCAATTGATTATTTGAAAAAGACTAATCAACCAGCTGCACGTCGTGATATTATAAATCTACAGAGGCAAGACACTTTCTTGGGATCGTTTGCAACTGGAAATTTGATTGCCAAGAGTTGGTATCAAGTTGACCCAGAGACCAATGAGAAAATATTTGCAGAAGGTATTGATTCGATCAATAGAGGAGATACTTCATTGCATCAAGCCTTGGTGCTGATGAAAAATCGCTTGGACAGCTTGATGCAAACAAAAAATAAATAATTTAAGTTGGGAAACATTGTGATGAATGTATTTAAAATAAAAAACAAGGCTTCATTATTTGCTGTTATAATTTTTACAGTATTTCTTTCATTGTCATTTGTCCCGTCCGTTTCAGCGGCAGTGAAGTATCACTTAACGGTAAGCACAACAGGAGCCATTGTTTCAAATGATCAGGGAGTGACAACTGTTTATGATACGCTTGCTGCTTGCCAACAAGTCCTTGTTGGCACTAATACTGGTTATAAGTGTACTGCCTATCAAGATTCAATTACTTGTGCAAGCATGAATGGAACATGCGGCTCCGCTTGTCTTCCTGAATACACAATTGCCGGAGCCACTGATTGTGGTTGGCCAAGTGGATATTGCTGCACGAAGGATGCCAGCACTCAAACAACCGGAAACAATGCTTGTCTAGGTTCCGATTCAAAGGTTACTGGAAGGTGTAATAGTACAGACTGTTCTGGCTGGGTTCAGGATGGTGTTTGTTCTGGAAGCAGAAAATGCTGTGTCCCAAGTTCAGCAATGCCTGTGGTGCCTGGAGCAACTACAACACCAACCACGCCAAATACTGGGTCAAATACTGCTGCAGATAATATGGTTCCTGGTACAACTGCGGCTGGGGGGATTATTTCATGTGGAAGAGGTGGGCAGCCAATGTGCACTCTTTGCGACTTAATAATTGGCATACATGCAATTATTATTTATCTTTTGAAAATTGCAATTGGACTTGCGCTTACGATTTTCACAGTGGCCGGGGTTATGTATATTGTTTCAGTGGGTAATTCTAATATGATTGAATTGGCAAAGGGAGCAATGAAAAATGCAATCCTTGGCTTTGTGATCATTTTGGCAGCCTGGCTGATGATAAATACGCTGCTACTTGTAATTGGCGCCAGAACTGACTTGGGAATAACTGGTGTGACTGTTTGGGGCAAATTTGAATGCGCGGCAGCTGCCCATTAAAATAGTTGTTATATAAACTAATTTTTAAATATTAGATATGAAAATAAAATATTTATTTCTAGGAATTGTTTTCAGTTTGGTAACTTTCTTTCAAGCACAGGTTGCTTTTGCAGCAAATTGTACTGATACGGCTGGCGCAACATGTCAAGCAAATTGCACTGGCACGGTAGTTGCTGGACTATTTTCTGATTGTGCTGGAAGCACTGCTTGTTGTGAGGCTGCGGGGGCAACAACGCCTACGACGGGAGCATCTGCAGATTCCAATGGCACAGCTTTTGTTAATCCTTTGGGTTATGACTCAGTTGAGCAATTATTGAGTAATATCCTAGGAACCTTGCAAAAAATTATCGTCACGTTGGCTTTAGTTTCAATGGTTATTGGAGCAGTGCTTTATGTGACATCTGCAGGTGTTGAAAAGCTGGTAACTTGGGCAAAAGATGCAATTGGGGCTGCTATGATTGGTTTGGCCCTTGGAATTGCAGCGCCATCATTGCTGAAAGAAATTTCGACAATCTTGGGCTGGACGACGGATAATACGGCTGTAAACAAGGCATTGACGCTTTCGGCAATTGCAATTAATGTTTTGAATTTCTTGTTGGGAGTTTTTGGCGTTTTATCTTTGATTATGATGATTGTTGGAGCCGGCATGTATTTGACTTCGGCTGGCGATGAGGACCGTATCGATAAGGGTAAGGATATTTTCAAGTATTCCGTGCTTGGTATTATTATCGCAATGTCGGCCATGGTTTTGGTTCGTCAGATTGCCAAGTTTTTCGTGTAGGTGCGTAGTTATTATTTTTAAAAAATGTAAGAAATATGTTGATAAGCGTACCACAATATATTGATGTTGAAGACAAGGTTGCTGGACCCTTGACTGTTAAGCAGCTTGGTTGGATGCTGGCACTTGGTATAATCTTGCTAATCATGTGGAACACCTTATCGGGCCCATCTTTTTTTATCCTTGGTTTGCCAGTGGTGCTAATATTTTTGGCACTTACTTTCTATAAACCATATGGGCAACCGCTGGGTAGTTTTGTTGTTTTTGCCGTTATGTTTTATTTTCGTCCAAAAATATACACCTGGAAAAGATCGCCCGAAAGAGAACGAGTTGCTCCAAAAGCAGTTAAGGTTAGCAATGTTCATGCCACAAATAGTGAACTGACATCTGAAACATTGCACGGGTTGGCGCAGCTGCTGGACAGCGAAGGAACAACGCATAGTGAAGATATTGATGAAATTTTGAAAAGACACCACACAAAAAAATAGAGGCGCGTAGATATTATTGCTTGTTATTGCTGAGTCTGCCTTAATGAAGATTGGGATGCATACTTTGCTGGATATCAAAAAATGTTTTTTTGAAAAGTGTGCTATAATTGGATTTGGAAAGGTGATATAAAAATAAAAAAATTATTCATAATTTGGTTAGTTCTCTTGAGCATTTAAGGGATGCTAGTCTTATTTAACAGCGCAAATGGAATCATTGCATTCAAAAAGTCTCACAACCTCGTCTGGTGATGGACTCAGCACTCAAAAATATGTTGACGTGGAAGAAGTTCGCGACGGAGTAATCGTTTTGAAAAACGGATCGCTGCGAGCTGTTTTGCTGGTTTCTTCGATTAACTTTGATTTGAAGGCAACTGAAGAGCAAGATTCAATTGTGGGTCAATATCAAAATTTCTTAAATTCTTTGGATTTTCCAATTCAGATAATCATCAGTTCCCGCAAGCTTAACATTAATCCATATTTGGATTATTTAAAAAAGAAGGAAACTCAGCTGAAAAACGATTTATTAATTTTGCAGTTAGTTGAATATCAAAATTTTATTAAAAACCTTACTGATGTTTCTAATATCATGTCTAAGTTTTTTTATGTGGTTGTGCCTTTTTATCCAGTAGAAAGTACTAGTAGCGGAATTTTTGACAAATTATTCGGAGCTACAAACTCAAAGATGGCTGTTTCTAAAAGAAGAGAACTTTTTGATACCTATAAAAATCAACTTTGGCAAAGATTGGATCATATTAGCGCAGGACTATCTGGAACTGGGGTGCATGTTGCCCCACTCAGCACCGAAGAGATCATTGAACTCTTGTATAACTCTTACAATCCGTCAACGCATAATAATATGATAATTAAGGATACTGATAAGATTGAGTTAAGATAGTATTGGAGGTTTTTCGCTCACATACTTTTTTCTTTTTATCCTAGTGAAAGTGTTTTTAATTTATTTGGTTTCTTGACGTCAAGGCAAACCACTTTCAAACGAAAAAAAGAAAAGATATCCCTGCCCAGGCATTTATTAAATCGGACGTTGCTTAAGCTTAATATTAAAATATAAAAAAATGTTTGGACTAGATAACAACAAAAATTCAAATATTGGGCGAGATGCTCTTTTACAAAGCGAAGATTTGTATAAGCAAGGCGTTGCAACAATAAAAGATTTGATTGCACCGGCAGCTATGAAAATAGGAGCCAATTATCTGCAGGTCGGCGAAACTTTTGCTCGCACTTCTTTTATTGTTGCTTATCCTCGTTATTTGCACACCAATTGGTTTTCCCCAATCATCAACATTGATTTTGCCATGGATGTTTCGATGTTTGTTCATCCAATTGACACTGCTGAGATTTTGAAAAATCTCAGAAAAAGTTCAACGCAAGTTCAGTCCCAGATTCATATTGAAGAAGAAGGTGGAAAAATTCGTGATCCTATTTTGGAAACGGCGTTGCAGGACATTGAAGATTTGCGTGATCGTTTGCAGCAAGGCACGGAAAAGTTTTTTCGTTTTGGAATTTATATGACTGTTTACGGCAAAACATTGGAAGAAGTCGAGAAATCTTGCATGGAAATCGAATCAATTTTGGAAGCCCAGTTAGTTTATATAAAACCGGCTGTTCTTAAGGTTGAACAAGGTTTTTCTTCAACTTTGCCGCTGGCTAATGATGAACTTGATGTTGCGAATAATCTTAACACTTCGCCACTTTCGACAACGTTCCCCTTTGTTTCGGCAGATTTGTCCTCTAATGAAGGAATTTTATATGGCATTAATCGTCACAATAATAGTTTGATTTTGTTTGATCGTTTCAAGATGGAAAATGCCAACATGGTTGTTTTCTCTAAGTCTGGGGGCGGAAAAAGTTACACAGTGAAATTGGAGCTATTCAGATCCTTGATGGTTGGAATCAATGTTATCGTTATTGATCCTGAAAATGAGTATAAATATTTGTGCGAAACGGTTGGCGGAACCTTTATTAAATTATCTTTAAATTCGCCATACCACTTGAATCCTTTTGATCTTCCTCAGACAGGTGAAGATGAGGACACCGAAGATGTGCTGCGAAGCAATATTGCCAGCTTGATTGGTTTGCTACATTTGATGCTCGGAGCAGTCACGCCAGAAGAAGATTCAATTTTGGATTTGGCCATCAGGGAAACCTATGCCATGCGTGATATTACTTCCCAAAGTAATTTCAAGGCTTTTAATTCAGGTTCTTTTCCGACTATGTCAGATTTGTATGAAGTTATTAGAAATTCGGAAGGCGGGGATTCACTGGCTAAACGTTTAGAAAAATATACGGAAGGAATTTTTGCAGGAGTGCTTAATCATCCGACAAATGTCCAAATCAACAATCAGTTGGTGGTTTTCAATATTCGCGATTTGGAAGATCAGCTTCGACCGATTGCAATGTACACCATTTTGCAGTTTATTTGGAATGAAATGCGCAGCACTTTGAAAAAAAGAATCATTGTGGTGGATGAGGCCTGGGTTATGATGCAAAATGAAGATGCGGCTTCTTTTCTTTTTGGAATAGCAAAAAGATGTCGAAAATATTACACGGGACTAACCACAATCACTCAGGATATTGCTGACTTTATGTCATCTCGCTATGGAAAGCCAATTGTAACAAACTCATCTTTACAGTTGTTGTTGAGGCAATCGCCAGCAGCAATTGACACGATTTCCGAAACATTTTACTTGACTGAGCAAGAAAAGTTCTTGCTACTAGAGAGCAATGTGGGAGAGGGAATCTTATTCGCTGGAGCAAAACATGTGGCCATTAAGGTCGTTGCTTCTTATACTGAAGATCAAATCATCACCTCTGATCCACGGCAACTTGTTGAAATTGAACAAGCCAAAAAAGATTTTGATGAAACGGTGTAGTAAATTGCCAATAACTTGAAATTTGAAATCGGTTGAAAAAGACTTGATTTTAAATTGCGATTATGGATTATGTCTGATGTTAAATTAGCAGCTTACGAAAAAAAGGATAATCTTGCGGCGGCTAGGAAGCAGAAAACGAGTCCTGCTAATTTTCATGTGCCACAAAAACCAGAGAATCATTCGCAGGACGGCAATCAAACGGATCATGCTGAGAGACTAGATGAGGCGCGTAAAAGCTCAGTTCCAAAGTTAAACAACCTAAACAAAAAAAATGCAGTTAATACAGTAAAGAATATAGCATCTGCAGCTTCGCTTTGGAAGTACGTAGATGTTATTGGAGATCTGCCCTTTGTTGCTGCTCTTGGGGGAGCGCTTACGAAAGATTTGCTGGATATTGTGGACTCTGAGACCGTCATTTTGCCAATGCTTTTTTCAGCCCTTTGTTCAATTTTTATTTTTATGATGCTACTTTTGGCTGGGTCTAGTGGAAAGAAAAAAGGTGCAAGCAAATTCATTCAAAAAGGTTTAGCCATTTTGGGTGGCGGGATAGCTGATAGCATACCTGGTCTTGATTTTTTACCGATAGAGACCATCTCGGTGCTAGCTGTTTACTACATGACTTTGGTTGAAAGAAAGGATGCAGCGCAAGGATAGATACATTAAAAACCAAAATGCAAGAAACAAAAACCAAACAAATTTCAATGACCAAATCTTAAAAATGAGTATTTGAATTATTGGAGCTTGTGCTTTGTTTGGAATTTGGAAATTGATTATTGGAAATTGTTAAATATATGTCTTCAAAAATTTTTTCAGCAGCGACAATTGGGCTTGAGGGAGAGGTGGTTGAGGTAGAAGTTGATGTTTTGGGGTCAGGGCTACATAATTTTTCCATTGTGGGACTTCCTGACACAGCCGTGAAAGAATCTCGCGACCGAGTCAGTAGTGCTATCAAGAATAGTGGTTTCAAGCCACCTCATCAATGCGGAAGAATCACGGTTAATCTTGCCCCGGCTGATTTGCCGAAAGCTAGTTCGATGTATGATTTGCCAATAGCGGTCGGGCTTTTGGTTGCAACAAAGCAATTACAGTTTGATTATAAGGGCAAAATGGTTGTCGGCGAACTTTCCCTGGATGGTCGAGTTCGTCCAGTGCAAGGCATCCTGTCAATTGCGCTACTTGCTAAAGAGAGAGGTTTCAAAGAGCTTTATGTGCCATCAGAAAATGCCAGCGAGGCTAGTGTCGTCAGCGGAATTTCAATTGTGCCAGTCAATAATCTGTATAATTTGGCAGATCATTTTGTGGGCAGTAAATTGATTGAATATTTTCCAACCATGAACTGTGATGAACTTTTTCGCTGCATTGAGCAAGAGGCTGACATGTCACATATTAGTGGTCAAGAGCATGCTAAGCGCGCGCTTGAGATTGCCGCAGCTGGAGGACACAATGTGATTCTTAACGGTCCTCCGGGATCCGGCAAAACATTGCTGGCTAAAACGATGCCGACAATTTTGCCGCGGCTGACATTTGCTGAATCACTGGAAATAACGAAGATATTTTCAGTGGCTGGAAAACTCAAAAGGAGTCAGGGGCTTGTTGTTGAAAGGCCATATCGATCACCACATCACAGTGCGAGTAGTGTTTCGCTGGTTGGTGGCGGAACCTATCCACGGCCGGGCGAAATTAGTTTGGCTCATCGAGGAGTGCTTTTTTTGGATGAATTTGCAGAATTCCCCAAGAGCGTTTTGGAAAATTTGCGCCAGCCTTTGGAGGATGGTATTATAACAATCTCACGGGCAAAGGGTTCACTATTGTTTCCGGCTAAGTTTGTTTTGATTGCAGCGATGAATCCTTGTTATTGTGGAAACGCAACTGATCCAGAAAAAATGTGCATTTGCTCTCCATCGCAGATTGTCAGGTATCGGCAGAAAATTTCAGGACCGATTTTAGATAGGATTGATTTGCACATTGAGGTGCCGAGACTAAGTTTTGACAAACTTGATGAAAAAAATAAAGGCGAAAAAAGTTTGGATATCCGCAATAGAGTCGAAATCGCTCGAAAAATCCAAGCTAAGAGATTTGAAAAACTTGGCATCATCACCAATAGTGAAATGTCTTCAGATCAAATCAAAACATTTTGTCAATTGGATGAGCAGTCAAAAAGTCTGTTACGAAGCGCTGTTACGGCGATGAAGCTTAGTGCGCGCGGTTATCATCGGATTATCAAAATTGCCAGAACGATTGCTGATCTTGCAGGTCAGGAAAAAATCGGTCAGATGCATATTGCCGAAGCTATTCAATATCGGTTTAAGGCGGAATAGTTTTACTTTTTTGAATAAATAGCTGAATTTTAGTTTACATATTTCACTCGCATACCTTTTTTTATCCCAGTAAAAGCGTCTCTTAACTATCAGATTTTTTAACACCAAAGTAAACCACTTTCAAGCGAAAAATGAAAAAGTTTGCTCGTTCAAATTAACAATTGTATTTTTCGGCCAATTTTGTTTCATAAAATATGTTTTCAAAAAAAAGATTCACAAAAAAACAAATATTTTTTTCAATGCTGCTGCTTTTAACTGGAGCTCTTTTTTTTCAGCATGGTTTTTTGAAAAGTGCCAAAGGAGAGCAATTATTTGCTGACTCTGCACAGAAAAAAATATTTTTTTCAGACGGAGGACTTATGTTTGAAGCAGTTTCAAATGCGAGCACTGTCGGTGATTTTTTGATTGAGCAGAAAATAGCACTTTCTCCATTTGACGCAGTCTATCCTAAATCAGAAGAAAAGATTTTCAGCGGAACAAAAATTATTATTCAGCGAGCCAAAAAAATTATCATTAAAGAGGGTGGCAAAAGCCGAGAAGTGTATTCTTTGCAAAGCACAATCGAGCAAGCAATTTGGGAAAACAAAGACATTGAATTGGCTAATGAAGATCAGACAAAACCTGAAAGAAGCACCCTAATCAAGGATGGGATGACAATTGTGGTTACTCACGTGAGTATCAAGGAAGAAATTAAAAACGAACCAATTGCTTTCAAGACGACAACAAATAAAGATGACAAATTGGGCTGGAGAATCAAAAAAATCACACAAAAAGGTGTGGTTGGCAATCGGCAGGTTAAATATAGAGTGGTGCTTTATGACGGTAAGGAAATTTCACGCAAAGTTTTGGAAAAGAATGTGACCCAAGACCCTGTGGATGAAATCGTAATCCAAGGAACCTATGTTAAAACTGGCAAATCATATAGTGGCGTTTCAAGTTGGTATGCTTACACTGGAACAATGTGCGCGGCCAATCCCTGGCTTCCAATGGGAAGTTATGTTAGAGTCACCAACAGCGACAATGGCAAATCAATTGTGGTTAAAATCAATGATCGCGGGCCTTTTGGCAATGGTCGTATTGTTGATTTGGACAAAGCGGCTTTCGAGAAGATTGCCTCGCTTGGTCAAGGTACGGCCAATGTGAAAATGGAAGTGGTTTTGAATTAGTTAAAAGTTTGTAAAGTTATAAAGTTCATAAAGTATTCATATGGAAAATATCAAAGCTAAAAAGTCCTTGGGGCAGAATTTTTTGAAAGACGAGTTTGTCTTAAATCATATTATTGAATCTGCCAATCTTTCGAAAGACGACGTGGTGCTTGAAATTGGGCCAGGGCATGGGGCGCTGACGGAAAAGTTAGCGGCGGTATGCAAGCAAGTGATTGCGATTGAATTGGATGAAAGGCTTATTGAGTTATTGCATACTAAATTCGTAGGTAATGAAAATATTGAAATAATTGCCGGTGATATCTTGAAAATTAATCTGCCGGAATTAATTATTGAGCATGGTTTAGATAAAACTGGTTATAAAGTCGTGGCAAATTTGCCTTATTATATTACTTCGCCGATTGTTCGACTGTTACTTGAAACAAAATATCCGCCAACTGAAATGGTGGTGATGGTCCAAAAGGAAGTCGCCGAAAGGATTGTAGCAAAAAAGGGAGCGATGAGTATTTTGGCTGTGTCAGTTCAATATTACGCGAAAGCAGAATTTCTGTTTACCGTTTTCAAAGAGTCTTTTGAACCGATGCCAAAAGTGGATAGTGCGATCATTCGCGTAACGCGTAACGTGGAACGTGAAACGTTCAGCAAAGAAGAAACAAAAAAGTTTTTTCGAATTGTGAAATCTGGATTTTCTGCCAAGCGCAAAACTTTGATCAATAATCTTTCCAAT
>CAIJXA010000016.1 GCA_903824515.1 uncultured bacterium | reverse complement strand
CTTCTCCCCAGGTTTCATCTGGTCTAGGAAATGCTTCTTCATCATAACCAAGCCAAATTTTTTTATCCTCCAACCAAACTTTCATATCGATTAGCCAGGAAACATACCCGGCAAAAATCAAAATAGCCAGCCAAACAATTACTTCGGGACAGACTACTATACAAATTAAAATCATGAACAAGCAAATGATTGTAATAATTTTAATAAGCCTTACTTCTCTTCTAATGTCTACCATGTTAATCTCCTTGTTTATTTTTTAAGCTACAAAACTTGTTAATTTTTAACTTTTCCACTTCTTGAAAGCACAAACTTTTATGTCTTCAAGGATGGGGCTGATTTAAAAAGATTTCTAAATCAGCCAGTTGAATCAAAAAAGGCAATTGCGTGCGAACGAATAGGATTTTTCCTATTCTCACCGAGGTCCTCTCTTCTTCATACATATTGACTCCTGTTTTTTGTGATTGATTGAAATGAACTATAACAAGCTAGTATACTACACTTTTGACAAACCGTCAAAGGTAGTTATACTATTTTGATTTTTAATTGGACTTTTATGCTTTATTTAAGCTATAATATTCTGTCATAAATTGCTTTACAACTACGCCAAAATATCAACAATGGAATACTATCCATTTTCAAAAATGCATTCTTATCCATTCTTGAAAATAGAGCCGACAATGACTGTCGCGATAGTCGGCCTGCTTATTTTTTCTAGTCCTTAAAAAGTTCTTTACTGCGCCTAATCTTATAAGACTCTAAAGAAAAATGATCTTGAGTTATGTTTGGCCATTTCCTATAAAGCTCTTCCTCATTAAGCCTTTTTTTCTCTGTGCCAGTATATCCATCAATAAATCTTGCAATTTCAACTGGGGGTAACCAGTAACGCATATCAGCGTTTGTTTTCAAGGAAACAAACGGCCTATCAATAAGTTCTTTCGGGGTTAATACAGAAGAAACATTCAAAATTAAAGCATTAAAATTTTGATACTTCTCGCAAAGATTTTTCAAGTCGCATTTTAATAAGTCCATAGACCTTAACCATGATCCATGAATATCAATCCGATATTTGTCCGAAAGAGAACCTATTTGAACAAAAGTAACCTGCGATTTCAATTGCGACAATTTCTTGCAAAATGACATTGAAACATCATAGGTCAAGCGTTTCACATTATCATCAATTCCATCACCATCATTGTCATTGCTGACTTTTATTTCTCCGCTTCTATTCATTTCAGTAACATATTCTCCCATTGTGTGTATAAAAACTATTGGCAAATCAGGAAGTGCCTTGATAAAATTATCGACATCGATTTCATAATTATCTTTTTTATAATCTGCCACAGAAAAAACTAGATTCTTTTCAAAAAGCTTTCCACTCTTTGTATTTAAATATTCTTCAAAATAAAGACCTCGTCTGCTTATCCCATAAATAATATGCTCGCCTTGTTCAGCAAAATATGAAAAAATCGGTGAGCCTATTACACCCATAACTCCATTTATTATAATGATTTTTTTATCTGAATTGCGCATAAAAATAAAATTTTACTTTAATTACGATAATTACGATGTTCTTTTTCTGTTTCGTCCTTTTGGACTCATCAGCACAAACTTTTTACATTTGTGGACAGAAACGGAAACATGAAATTTTTCATGTTTCCGGCGATTTGTCAGAAATCTGCTAAACTTTTTAGGGAACAAAATAAGTAAACTCACTCTTTTCTTGATGCTCTTTTATTAGAGGATCATTATCCATGAGTATGCTCAAGGCCATCTGATCGTACCGAAGCATCGCTTTCCCGCCAATAATTAAAGCGAACTTCAGACTATCGCCTTCTTTAAAATTTTTAAGTAGTGCCAAGCTTTCCGCCCTGCCAACCTCATTCTTCTTGTGGACTCTGTTAATAAGCCTCTTCAATTGACCATATGTGTAACAAAATGGCGTGTGTTGCATGTTGACTCCCTTGTTTTATGATTGATTGTGAAATGAACTATAACAAGCAACTTTACACCAACCTTGACAACTTTGCTATTTTTGTGTTATATTTTAATTATGAGTAAAATTATTTTTTACTATTAAGCATCAAAATAACACCTTATGTCTTTAGTTAAGCCTAAAAATATTGAAGAAAATTTGCTTTTTTTGCT
>CAIJXA010000015.1 GCA_903824515.1 uncultured bacterium | reverse complement strand
AGTTGTCCCAATACCAACATTTCCATTTAGCAAAGTGTAGCCTGATCCCGATGGAGTCAGGGTGACATTTTGGTTGCTTCCGCCAGCAGCAAGAGCCAATGCGCCAGTACCAGTAATTGAACCATTTGTCGAGCCAGTCCCTCCACTTCCAACAATAAGTGTTGTTGAAAGTCCCCCAGCATTGCCAGTGACTGAACCAGTAATTGCATTAGAAGCAGTAATGTCAGTGGCCCAAAGCTTAGCCAATCTGTTTGTGGTTGTACCGATAGTTTGCGGCGTTGCTTGATTAGTGAGAACTGCGCCAGCTAGCGTTGTCAAATAGGCCGAGGAGTCCGTGAAGGCTGCGGTTCCAAGCAATCCAGTGACTGAATTTAAATTTGTGGTTGAGGCTGTTAGGCCCGCAAGGCTAGCGGCAGTTCCGGCTGAAGTGATGTAGCCCATTGCCGTCCAAGGAGTGCCAGTGACATATGATCCGGCAACTTGGAAATAGGCTGCATTGTGATTTTCTAAAAGTGCTGAATTAACTGCGGTAGCGCCGGCGGCCAAATAGGCCGAGGAGTCCGTGAAGGCTGCGGTTCCAAGCAATCCAGTGACTGAATTTAAATTTGTGGTTGAGGCTGTTAGGCCCGCAAGGCTAGCGGCAGTTCCGGCTGAAGTGATGTAGCCAGCATTGTTGTTTAGTAATGAAATATTCTCACCCTCCAACATCACTCCAGAAGCTACACTAAAAGTTGTGCCAACCAGCTGTAGTCCCGTGCCTGCATCATAGGAAGCACCTATTAAACCAGCGCTTGTGTCGCAAACAATTCCAACTGAAGCTGAATAAGCACAAATTTTAGTGTCAGTCATAGTGCCCTCTCGAAGCGAAAAAGTATTGCCAACAAGATTAAGCAGAGATCCGCCAGCGACATAGGTGTTGCCAGTTGAAGCAACCTTGAAAATAGCATTACCAGTTGCGGTGTCTTTGGTCAGGACATATTCATCTGGAGCTGCAGCTACACTGGTCAAAGCATTAAGCGCATTTTGCCCAGTTGTCTGACCAGTCCCGCCACTGGCAATCGGCAAGGCACTGATCAAGTTCAAACTGATAAAAGAAACGTTTGAATTTGTGGAAAGATTTTGATCAATAGTTGCATCAGCGGAAACAGTCAGCGTGTTACTGCCTGATAAATTGACCCCGTTGTAAGTTTTGCCAGTCAAAGTATTGGCAATATATTTGTCCGCCACAGCAGTTCCCTGCCAGGTTCCGGCGGTGACAGTCCCGACTTGGTTGATGTTTTGCTGAATAGCTTGATCCAAAGCTCCGCCAACAGTTAGCACAGGAATGTTGTCCGCTTGATTGCCAAGGGTTTTCCCTTGCAGAAAATTTGAGTTAAAAGCCATTGGCACTGAAGCAATTTTTTTGCGCGGCACCATTTCGCTGTCATCGCCAATCATCACCCCAAGATAATAATCACCATCACTGAAAGTCAAACTCGCTGGAAAAGGTGTAATGCTACCAAGGTAAGCTGTGATAAGTCCATTGCTGATTGTGAGAGTTTGAGTTTCCTGCCACACTCGAGCACTGGCATCCGCATTGGATGGATATGGATCAAGATTTTGGCGATCAATAGTATAAATAGAAAAACGAATATCATATTGTCCATTGGGTAAATTTTTGTTATCACTGGAAAGCACAAAGGCGGAGACAGCCAACTGAGCTGAAGTCTGAATTGGAGCAGCTTTGACAAAAAATGGCGCAACAAAAAACAGCAAGCCTAAACTTGTAACAAAAAATATTTTAATTTTGTTTTTAATTTTTTTCACCCCAGTATTTTCAGCAATAATTCTGCTTATTTTTTTCCTTGCCTTATAGAAAAAATTACTAATTTTGCATAAGCGAATTATATCATATTTTTCAGATATAATACATAGAAAATATTAAGATTAAAAAAAAATTTTCGAGCAGCCTATATAGTCGCTATTTGCAAGCAAAAAAAAGCCAAGCAGTGGCTCTTTTTTGCAACTTAGGCCTCCTATTTTCTTAAAACAAAAAGTTAAAAATTAGCGCCTATTTTCCTTGGGCTATTTTTTCTTTTAACATCTCCGAAACGACTTGCGGATTTGCCTTGCCCGCAGTTGCTGCCATGACTTGCCCCATCAAAAATTTGAGGGCATTTTCTTTGCCAGCTTTGAAGTCAGCAATTGATTTGCCATTGTCGCCGAGCACTTTGTCCACGGCGCTTTCAAGCTCGCCATCGTCTTCCATTTGACCAAGATTTTTTTCTGCAATAATTTGAGAGGGGTCGCCGCCAGCGTGATACATCTCCTTAAGCACAGTTTGAGCGGCACTGGAATTGATTTTTCCATCCGCCACAATGCCAATCAATTCGGCATAATTTTCCGGGCTAATTTTCAAATCTCGAACATCATGTTTGTTCTCAGCAAGATGTTTTCTTAGTTCTGAAATAATATAGTTAACCGCAAGTTTCGTTGCTTTCTCTTCCGATGCCAAAATTTCATGTGAAGTTATTTTTTCTCGCAACTCGCTCATGATATCCTCAAAATACTCAGCCAAATCTTGCTGCGCTGTGAGCACAGCAATATCATCAATTCTAAGCCCATATTGACTTGCAAATCGCTGCTCTTTAGCCCTTGGAAGTTCTGGCAATTTCAAGCGCAATTGCTCAACATAAGCCTGCGAAAATTCCATCGGCGGAATGTCCGGCTCTGGGAAATAGCGATAGTCATGCGCTGATTCTTTTTTGCGCTGAGAAACCGTCATATTCTTCACACTGTCCCAACCGCGAGTTTCTTGAATAATCTTTTCTCCATTTTCAAGGGCCTCCGTTTGTCTTTTTATTTCATAGTTAATGGCCTTTTCTACATAGCGAAAAGAATTGATATTCTTCACTTCAACCTTTGTGCCACTAAGTTTTTCTTCGTCCACTTTATGCAAAGACAAATTAACCTCACAGCGCATATTGCCTTTTTCCATATCAGCATCTGAAATTCCAAGATAGCGACAAATCTGTTGCAATTTTGTGCAAAACAATCTGGCGTCTTCTCCGTTTTCGATGTCTGGCTCCGTTACAAGTTCCATCAGTGGCACACAAGCACGATTAAAATCAACAAGTGTATGATCAGCCCCCGCAGGATGAATGAGCTTGCCAGTATCCTCCTCAAGATGGATACGCGTAATCCCCACCCGCTTTTCTTGAATTTTTGAATTTAATAATTGATTATTGCCTGGAAGTTGTTCATTGGAAATTGAAATTTCCAGAACTCCGTTCTGACAGAGGGGTTGATCATATTGCGAAATCTGATAACCCTTCGGCAAATCAGGATAAAAATAGTTCTTACGGTCAAATTTTGATTTCAAATTAATTTCGCAGTTAAGCGCCAAGCCCGCCAATTGCACGAATTCAATCGCTTGTTGATTTGGCACCGGCAGTGTTCCGGGCTGACCCGTGCAAACCGGGCAAATGTGAATATTGGGAGCACTTTCCTGCCCAAGTCCATTTTTGCAACTGCAAAACATTTTTGATTTAGTCTTTAGTTCCACGTGAACCTCCATGCCAATTACGGGAATATATTTAGTCATGTATTTAAAAATTACATATTAAAATTTTCAGTATTTTTTTTAGATAAATATGCTTCTATTATTTTCAGGGCTTCTTGCAAATCAGTATATCCAAATGTTTTCAAATTAGCATTTCCTGAAAGCATGGCAGAAATCCGCTTGTTGGCATTCTTTTTGTATAAGCAAATTATTTCCTTTTTCATTTCCTCGGCTTTGGCAATTTCATATCCAACACCTAACGATGGTGTGGAAATTTCTGCAATAACCAGATCAGCTTCGCGAAGCCAAGCCAAGTCACGCTGATAAATATACTCATCTGACGAGCCATCTTCTCCATATTCAGTTAAGCTTTTATCCCCGGCATGCTCCGTTAAAACATGGCCATATTTGGACAAGACCTCAACTAAAGCAAAATAAGTTTCCTTATCCTCTCTTCCGCCTCTTATTGAGCCAGCAAAATAGATTTTTTTTGACATATGTGTTTTATCCTTAAAAATTGTCTAGATAAGGAAAAAGTAGCGGCGCCCATCCGAAATATTCTTGATTGCCAATCAGCAGCTTCATCTCTTCTGGCGTCATCATTTTTCCTTGCATTTTTTCAACCTCTTTTATTTCAATTTTGTCGCTATCTCCCTCAAAAACATACACCAACCCCAAGTGCACTCTTTCAACATCTCTCCGATTGTCATTTAAGATGCCGACCAACTTTCTGCTTTTTATATTACCTTCAAAATGAACTTCTTCTTCCCATTCCCTCATCATCCCAATTTCAATTGCATCCCCCTCATTAACTATTGGATTCAGGTGCCCAGCAATTCCCAAAATATAATTATGATGCAGACGCACTTCAGTGGCACCTTTGATATATTCATACAAAAAAAAATTTTTTTTATGTTTAAATAAGATGTACGGAATTATCTGCTTATATCCTTCATCTTGTTCAGCCTTTCCGCGATTCATCACTTCAAGATTTTTCCGAATATAGGTGTAGAATTCATCAAGCTTGTCAGTCTTAAGCCCCTGCCACTCACCATCAGCAAAAAGCAAATCTTTTTTTACAACTAAAATATCTTCTTCCAATCCCATATTTTTTATAATAAATATTTTAATTTTCCTGAACAAAATTGAACCAAACATTTTTTATCCCCAGCACTTTTTCGGGTGAAATATCCAAAAACTTTTTCTTTTCTTCAAAATCATCTTGACCATAAATTTTTTCAAAACCCCGAATGAGTTGCTCATGAGTAAAGTGATTTTCCAAAGCATGTGAAATTTGCTTAGAATTTTTTTGCAAATAAACTCGCACACTGCGATATTTTTTGCCGTGTTCAACAAGTGGCACAATTTGATTGAAAAGCACATTTGCCGCCAGCACATCCCAGCGCAAAATTGATTTTTGCTGAATCATCTTAAGCGCAGTGTTGATGCTGCCTCGACGTTTCAGTGAATCAAAAAAATCAACAAAATCAAAATTTTCATCGAGCAAATTTTTCTTGTCCAAAGAAATAGCCAACACTTTTTCCAGCATGTTTTTTGCGTAATCACTTTGCAGCTTGCTGTGAATATGTTTTCGGACATAGTGGGATTTTTTTCCACCATCATTTTTCGTTTTCAAATTAAAAAGTGTGTCGCCATTTTCCATTTCTCCAAGTTTGTAAAAGCGCGCCGTCCACATCAATAAAAGTGCTTTTTCCTCACTCAAACCCTCCACTACTGCTTCTCGATAGGCCAAATATTCCAACAACGAGCAATGCGAGTGGATATTTTCATCTTCAAAGGCAGCGTCATTCTCATTCAAATATACCTCCCAACGTTTTTGTTTCGAACCTTCTTGAAAAAGCAACTCAAGCAAAAAATCAACGTCATTTCTGATTTCGTTGCTGGAAATTGTTTTTTTGTGTAAATATAAAAGGGAATTAGTGCTCATAATTTTAAACCTATACCGAATTAATTTAATTACTGCTACATTCTTTCTCGTGTCATACTGAACTTGTTTCAGCATCTACTCGCTTTATTTCAGTCAGTCTGGTGCGTTAGAAATCCTGAAATAAATTCAGGATGACAACTATGCAAAAAACTTTTTAATTTAAAACAGAGATTTTTTCAATAATATCCTCCTGAACTTTTTCAATTTTTTGCTTTGCATTAATCTTTGTCCAACCACAGCGATCAGCCAACAATTCATGAAAATTCTTGCAAATAGTGATGCGCTCACTGTCCATTTCATTGCGATGATCTTTTTCAATGGCTGACAAAAATCTGCTGCCATGCATCAAAATTTCCAAATCCGGCTTGAGCAAATCCTCATTAATGTCCTCAAGATAATCAAGTTCTCCTCCCCAGGTCAGTCCCCAGGAAATTCCTGTTCCAGTATAATCCTCGGCTATAATCCATTCACCACTTTCCAATCTTTCTCTTAAGATTGGCTCATAGCGCAACCTATTTTCAGCATATTTTTTTTGCAATTTATGGGTGGGGAGTTCATGTTTAATTCTAAATTCCGGATCTCGTAAATATTTATAGATAAAAGGACCCTCAGGCTCCAAATCATAGACCGGATATTTCAGCCGCGAAGCATTCAAGCCTTTTTGCTTCAAATACTCCACCAATAACTCGACCTGGGTTGTTTTCCCAATTCCATTAATTCCATAAATAGCAATAAATTTTCCCTGTCTGCCGACAGTCAGGCTTTTTTCTTTCTTCATAACTATTTATCTAATTCTAAAAAAGTATATTTAAAATTTTCGTCGTTACTTTTTCTTTGTAAAACAATCTTTGTAAATTCTCCATATTCCGGAAAGAAAACGTCAGCCTCAAAATTTCCCTCAACCACGGTCAAATATAGCTTGTCAGCCAGGCCAATCGTTTGGCTGTACACACTGCCACCGCCGCAAATAAAAATTTCTTCTTTTTCAATTTCCCGCGCTTTCTGAAAAACTTCCTCAAATGTCCGAGCGATAATAACACCTTCAACCTTAAAATTTGGATCATTAGACAGCACCACGGTCGTCCGATTTGGTAAAGGCTTACCAATTGATTCAAAAGTTTTTTGTCCCATCACAATCACATGCCCCATGGTTTTTTCCTTGAAATGTTTGAAGTTTTCCGGAATATGCCAAAGCAGCTGATTGTTTTTTCCGATCGCCCGATTTTCTGCAATGGCACAAATGATGCTGATTTTGGGATTGTAACTCACCACTTTATTTTTCTGTAATATCCTGCTCTCCTCTTCGAATGTCGAACCGGCTTGGCTCCGCATCTAAATGAAGCGCAAGACCATCTTTCTCGAAAAGCTCTTTCAGGCTTTCTATCATTTTAAGCATTTGCTCCACTAAGGTAGCATGCACAAATCTGGTTGAGCGAAGCTCTGTCAAATATACAATAGCTTTCAAATCTCCAGCCAAGCGACAAGCAACTCGATAACCCATAGCGTTGTAATATTGTTGCTCCTCTTTTTTGATATTTAGTTTTTCAATTCTTTTTGCCTGCAAATTTATGAATTCCTCAGCCTTTTCATGCAAATCAACTGGCAAAGATTCCAAATACCACTTGTTGAATCCATGCGTGCGAGTTAGTAATGGCATTCTCTGCACAACCGCCCGATGTCTTTGCAAATCGCGAAAAGAACCAAAATCCAACAAGAATTCATATGCCAAAACCCCGCATTCGCCTATTGCTGTTGGCAACTCAGTTTTCATTGGGCGAGTTTTCAAGACATTTTCATAGGCTGATAACATTTTTCTATCCACACCATCATACAGCAAAGTAAAATCCTGACATTTATCATTTTCGTAATAATAACCTTTACTCATCCAATTTTTATTATATGCTTCCGTGTGCGGAAATCTTTCTTGTCCAAAAGAGCTAGGATACATTTCTTGCAGTGCCTCTTCTGTTTTTTCGGCGATATCCCTGATTTCCACCAACGGATGATGACGAAGTAGCATCAGTTCATCGGCAAACTGTCGAAAATTCATTCGCCAAGATAAATTCGTTGTCGCACCTGCTGGTAAAAATGATCTCGTAATATCAAAAGCTCTGGCAATAATTGCCTTATCATAAACTCCTTGATTTTCATTGTCTTGCTTTGGAAATTGTTTTTTCAAATGTACAATTAACGGCTCTTGCGCTTCCAAATAAAATTTTCTCCAATTTTCCATAATTTCTTCTCCTTCTGCGATGCCAGCAGGATTCAAAAATTTCTGCTTGGAAAAATCAACATATCTCGTGGACGCTTCTTGCCCAGAATACAGTCGCCAATCCTGAATAGCCTTAGCTGCCAACATTGAAACTCCCTCAACAAAAACAGTTACACTGCCACAATCACCGATGGATTTGTGGCCATAACCAACATAAAATTTTTCCATGAAATTTTCCGCACCCTTTTCTTCCAAAACCTTTAAATGACTTTCAATTCCGCCTGTTGAACGCGAGTGAAGTGCCTGAAGCATGGCTTCCGCCTGACCATCAATTTTAGCCTCGACATTAAGTGCCATGACGAAACCTCCATTGCTTAAATGCCTTACGGCATGTTTTTCAAAAATATTTTTTTCCATTTTTTTGTAAAATTATTGTAGATTTTCTTTTATTATTTCATCGAGTTGCTTATATAAATCCACATAAGTGCCATCATTACTCATCACGTAGTCAGCATAGTTTTTCAAATCGCGAATCTGCAATTCCGAATCAGCTTCATGTTCAGCCTTAAACTCCTCGAGAGTTTTGTTTGCATCATCAGTATTTTCTCCTCTTTTCAAAATTCGCTCATATCGATTTTCCATCTCAGCTTCAACATAAACAAGCTTAAAATGAGAAAGCTCTCTTAAATACAAAATGTCAGCCATTCTTCGCACGCCATCGACAATTACAATGTCATGTGTGTCATTTTGCACATCATGATACATACCCTTAGCCATAATATCTTCCCCAAAGTTTTTTCTCAAAATCATCGAAAGGACTTGAATATTATCTCGTGATTGATCCAGATACAAGCGATCCAGAACATCTCGCAAAATTGTTGAAAACCGATGTGCGCTCCCCCCTCGCTCAGCAATAACATGCTGCGCAACGGTTCCTTTTCCGGAGCCCATTTCTCCTGCAATTCCCAGTATTAGCTTTGCCATAATTTAAATTGATACATTGTTATATTGCTAAATTGTTAATAATGCATTCTAGCAATATAACAATTTAGCAATTAACAATTTCTATAAAAGTTCTACTTAAATTTTAATTTTCTAGAGAAATTACAAGTAAACAAAGAAACTCTAAACCTACATATCTGCATATTTCTGCATTTGATCTTGCACTAATTCATATCCCACCCCAGATTCTTTGAAAATTTCTTTGCTGCGCTCGCCAGCATGATAATCCAACTGGCAAACAACCTTTTTTATTCCAGCATTGATAATCATTTTGGCACAAGCGTAACATGGCGTCATATGACAATAAAGCGTTGCCCCTTCCAAGGCCACTCCGAAACGCGCTGCGGCCACAATAGCATTTTGCTCAGCGTGGGCTGTTCTGATGCAGTGACGAGTCTCATGTCCATCTTCATGCCTGACTGTGTGCATTTCATGCCCAACTTCGTCGCAGTGCGCCGTGCCAACCGGGGAGCCAACATAACCGGTTGAAAGAATTCTTTTTTCTTTGGCAATTACGCAGCCAGATCTTCCTCGATCGCAAGAACCACGTTCACCAATAACTTTAATAATATCCAAAAAGTATTGATCCCAGGACGGCCGCACGTATTTTTTTTCCTCTGTCATATAATGAATATGGCATTAAAATTTAACCTCTGTTTCTTTTATTGTATACATTAAATTGGCTCTCGTAAAGAGTATACTACACCACAAAAAAAAGGCACCCGCAGGTGCCTTTTCTAAGTATTTGCATTTCCCTAAAAGCTAAAAGCTAATCTTCAGTCCCGGTCCCATAGTTGAACAAATGGAAATTGAAACCATGTACTTTCCCTTTACGCCAGCTGGCCTAGCTTTGGCAAGTGCGTCAACAATGGCTTCATAGTTTTCTTTCAATTTAGCTTCGTCAAAAGAGATCTTTCCAAAAACTTGGTGGACATTTCCAGTGTTATCATTTTTAAATGATGCCTTTCCTTTTTTGAGCATTTCCACTGCTTCCTTAATTTTCTCAGTGACTGTTTCGGTCTTTGGACTTGGCATAAGCCCTCGGGGTCCAAGGATTTTTGCAACACTGGCCAACTTTGGCATCATTTCAGGTGTTGCAAGTAAAACATCAAAAGGCTCAGCTTTTCCTGTTTTTATTTTTTCAATCAACTCTTCGCCGCCGATCAAATCAGCCCCAGCCTCTTGAGCATCCTTAGTTCTTGTTGAAGTCACAACTGCAATTTTCAAAGTTTTTCCGGTTCCATATGGAAGCACAACTGTTCCGCGAACCTGCTGATCACCTTTTTTAGGGTCAATATTAAGCTTCACATGAACTTCCACAGATTCATCAAATTTTGCAATTTTACCGCCACGCACGAGGGTGAGCGCCTCTTCAATTGCATAAACCTTTTTCAAATCCATCTTTTCCGCTACTGCGCGATATTTTTTTCCATGTTTCATAAAGTTTGCTGTGGTCATAGCGAAATGATATTTAACTATCACATCTGCCACAAAAAATAAATTAACTTTTTAAATACGATCACTCCCACTAAATTACTAATCTTACACAAATATACTAATCATAATTACTCCTCCCTTTGGGAAAGGGAGGTTGGGAGGGATTCGAAAAACTTTCTTTGCTTAAGCTAGTCTTTCAAATCCCCCTCAGTCCCCCCTTTCTGGGGGGGGGGAAGAAAATACGTTCGTAGATTCGAATGTAATTCGTAGTTTCGTATCGCGACTATCCTTCGATTTTAATTCCCATTGATCGGGCTGAGCCTGCCACAATTTTCATAGCGCCTTCGATATCATTAGCATTCAAATCAACCATTTTGACTTTTGCAATTTCTTCAAGCTGAGCCTTGCTAACAACTCCCGCTTTTTCCTTGAGCGGATTTGCAGCACCTTTTGCAGCGCCAGCAGCTTTTTTAAGAAGTTCTGCTGCAGGAGCAGTCTTCATAATGAAATCAAATGTTCTGTCTTCGAAGATGGTAATTTCAACTGGCACAACTTCTCCCATTTTATCTTTCGTTGCTTCATTGAAACGAACACAAAATTCTTGAATTGCAACCCCATGTTGACCCAAGACTGGTCCTACTGGTGGCGCTGGATTCGCTTTACCTCCAACGATTTGAAGCTTAATAACTGTCTTAATTTTCTTTGCCATAAATTTATACTGTTATATTGTCATATTGTTATATTGTTAATCGTGCATTTTAGCAATATAACAATTTAGCAATATAACAATTTCTCCTAAATTTTAATCTTCCAGGGAAGCTGTCAAAGACACAGGAAAATTAAAAAGTTTTTAATTTAGATTTTCTTAATTTGCAAAAAGTCCAATTCTACTGGAGTTTCTCGTCCAAAGATTGAAACCAAAACTTTCACTTTTCCCTTTTCCTCATCAAACTCTTGAACTTTTCCATCAAAATCCTTAAATGGTCCATCATTGATTTTGATTGCATCGCCAGCTTTGATATCCATTTTATATTTCGGTTCAGAAACGCCCATTCTTTTCTTGAGCATTTCAATCTCACGAGGATCAACAGGCGTTGGAGTTGTTCCAAGACCAATAAACCCAGTCACATTTGGCGTGTTGCGAACCACATACCATGAAGCATCCGTAACCATCATCTGCACCAACACATATCCAGGATAAATTCTTTCTTCAATGACAGTCCTTTTTCCATTTTTAATTTTAATCTTATTCTCTGTTGGAACCATTACGTCAAAAATAAGATCTTGCATGTCCATTGATTCAATACGTTGTTTAAGATTCCTAGCAACGTTATCCTCATACCCTGAGTAAGTGTGAATCACATACCAGGCAAGTCCGTGATGTTGTGTCTGCTTCGCCATTTTGTCGTGAAACGTAGAACGTGGAGCGTGAAACGTGAAATTTCACGTTATGCGTTACACGTTTTGCGTTATGCGTATTATTTAATAATATATGTTTTCAATATATAAGCAAAAAAGGAATCCAATCCCCCAAGGAAAAGCGCCACTGCAACACTGACCGCAACCACCAAGACGGTGTAGTTTAAGGTTTGCTTTCTGGTTGGCCAGTTCACCTTCATTAGCTCAGCCCTTGCTTCCTGAAAAAATTGTACAGCTTTATTCATAATTTTGAGGTTTTTTAAAAAGCCCTCGGGGCTTTCTTTATGTTTATAGACTACACTATGTCGGGTTTTTTGTCAACAAGCAAATCCACAAACAGCTATGGACAAATTTTTTCCTTTCTGTATAATGAATTTTGTAGCTTAAATATGAAATTATGGGCCGGTAGCTCACCTGGTAGAGCGCCTCATTTGCACTGAGGAGGTAGCGGGTTCAAGTCCTGTCCGGTCCACAAAACTCTTTTCTTTTTCAGCTTGAACGGGAAAGGGTCGGAAAACGGGAGTTTTCCGTTAGAGGAAGGTTTTGGAAACCGTGGGTTTCCAAGGAGCAGCAGCGACGTGAAATGTCCTGTCCGGTCCACCGCGTAAAATTCGCTTCGCTCATCACGCGGCACAGCCATTGATGAAAAAGAATTATACGGGCGTGTAGCTCAGTTGGTTAGAGCGCGTCACTGATAATGACGAGGTCCCCAGTTCGAATCTAGGCACGCCCACAAGAGAATAAATAACAACAAATCCTCTTATGGATTTTTTTGTTTTTCAAAAAACCAAACAATAAAAGGAGTGCGAGATGTCTTCAGCTGCTATTAGTGTTTCAATCAAAACGCCAAGCACCAAATGGACAATGACACTTTATCCTGATGCAGACAATGCGGGAAGTCTTTGGCTACGGACAGACGACAACGCATCGGCAAGCCAGATGCCTTTGTCAAAAGAAGAAACAACAGAACTTTTGAAACTAATGACTATCGACCTAGAAAAGACGGTTAAGAAAATATTTAAAAAATATTTGTGATAGTTAACGGACATCCCTCTAACCCAAAAATTGGCCCAACATAACTGTTGGGCCTTAAATTTATCCAAAATATTTTTGTTTTTTCATCAATTATCAGCACCACTAATGTTACTTCATGTCAATTTTGACACAAAATTACTCTCATACTATGCTAAAAATATACCATAAAAAAAGCGCCCTGAAGTGTTTGTCCTAATATTTTGTAACTTAAAAATTGGAGGATATATGGCGGGTTTGAATCACGTTCACGTAAGCACTCATAAACATAGAAGAGAACAAGCTAGAAAAGTAGCGAAGCAATCAATAATTGCCACCCAGAAAAAAAGAATTACTGTTCCCATTCAAAAAGAAAACATAACCAGCGCTGCTCCCCCTTTCAAAGAAATGAGTTCGCATAACAGAATCGGTAGCGATGAAATTTCTGCCGAAATAAAAATTCCAAAATCTCCACAAGCAACTGACCAGCACCACAGACTTGCCAAGTCTAGAGGTGGCGACTTTAGCAAGAGCAATATAATCAAAGTTCCAATTTCCAAGCATCGCGCATTTCACACTTTGCATGGAAACAATCTCCCGCCTGAAATCGCAGACGAACTCAATGAAAATTGGATTGATAGAAATAGTGGATGGCTAATGATAGCAATCCAAACAAAGCAAATAGAGACAAAAAACAATGTTTGCAACATTTACTATCTATCCTGGCAATAGACAATCAAACAAGAGCCCAGTGCAAAAACACTGGGCTCAAATTTTATCCAAAAAAAATATGACATATCTTGACGGCCGTCAAGATGTGTCATATTTTCAAAAATGGTTTACTTCTTCAAATAGGTATGGATGCTGTGCGCAGCGATAGCGCCTTCAGCAGCAGCTGTCACAATTTGCTTGAATTTGTCAGAACCAGTCGTGATGTCCCCTGCTGCCCAGATGCCTTTGCGACTAGTTTTGCCGCTAGGATCAATTTTAAGATATCCATTCTCATCAATTTCAATTTCCAAATTTTTGACCAACTCCACATTTGGATCAGAGCCAATTTCCACGAACACACCGTCGACTTTCAAAATGTCTGAATTATTAAATGCATTATTATCCAACAAAAGTTCTTGCACTTTTCCGTCGCCTCTGATTTCTTTGACATTAGTGTTATACAAAATTTCAATCTTAGGATTTTTCTCAAGTGCGTTGGCCCAAAAAGATTCGCAGCGAATTTTTTCTCCGCGATAAATCACAAAAACTTTTTCTGCCAAATCTCCAAGATAAACCGCCGCTCCAGCTGCGCTATCATTGCCACCCACCACCGCCACAGTTTTGCCGCGATAAAAAAATCCATCACAGGTGGCGCAATAGGAAACGCCTTTACCGGTAAATTCTTTTTCGCCGACCGCTCCGAGATGGCGATGCTTGGTTCCCATAGCTAGCAAAATTGTCCTGGCCTGAATTTTTTCGCCGTTACTCAACATCAAAAGATAGTTTTCATCTTTGCTTTCAATCGCATCCACCAAAGCCACAATGTTCTTGGTACCATAGCTTTCCGCATGAGCATTGGCCTTCATCGCAAATTCATAGCCGGCAATTTTTTCCGTGCCAAGCCAATTGCCAATTTCATGGGTCTGGGTAGTGAGTCCTCCAGCAATCCCACCAATCACCACATTACTGATGCCGTAGCGCGAAGCATACACCGAAGCTGAAAGTCCCGCCGGGCCAGAACCGATAATAGCCAAATCGTAAATCATATTAATTATTGGAAGATTAAAAAATTAAAGCATTAACGAATTGAAAATCAAATCCGTTAATTCGCAATTCGTTAATTAAATAATAAAAAATTCCCCAGAAAATCATTTCATCTTAAACAAACTTTTCAAATATTTCTCGTCAATACTTTTTTTGCCACCTTCCCAATTGCAAACAAAATCATTTTTGAGCAGTTCAATGCCCAACATTGAAACCGCCTCACGGATAGCCGTGATTTGCGTTATGATGTCAATGCATTCTTTTTGCTCCTGGACCATCCTCCTGATTCCCTTGAGTTGTCCTTCTACTCTTGAAATCCGATTAAGAATTTTTTCCCTCACAATTTCTTTGTCTTTTTGTGAAACAATTTTTTTTGTAGCCATATATTTAGGATTTAGGATTTAGGATTTTTCTGAGTATACCTCCTAGGGGTATTTTAACATAAAAATAAAACGCGTCAAATTTTAAAAATAAAAAAACTGGCAACCCAAGAGTTGAGAAACACTTTAGCTGGGATAAAAAGAAAAAGGTATGCGAGTTAAATTCAACCTAAAAAAAGTCAACTTATTTCACGAAATAAACCACAACCACAACCGCAGCCAAGGCCAAACGATACCAAAAAAATGGAGCGTAGCCAACTTTTTGAATTAAACGAAGCATATATTTAATAGCCAAATAGCCAGTGATGGCCGAAGCTAAAATTCCAAAAATAATTGCCACACTGATTCCATCTTTCAAGAGATGTGGGACTTTCACAATGGCCGCCCCAAAAATAATCGGAGTGGAAAGCAAAAAAGAAAAACGGGCTGCTTGCTCACGAGAAAGACCCAAAAAAAGTCCGGTAGTCATTGTGGCGCCAGAACGAGAAACGCCAGGAATAATTGCCACGGCTTGAGAAAGACCAATCCAAAACGCGTCCAGTTTTGTCAGATTGCCAAGCTCCTTGCGATGGGCCGCATATTTATCCACTAGATATAAAATCAAACCGACCACGCTCAAAGTTAGTGCAATCAAAAGCGGATTGCGAAAAGCCGCTTCCGCCTTGCTATCAAAAAGCATTCCGAAAATTGCGCCCGGCACAGAAGCGATGACCAAGAGCCAAAGCAACTGCGAAGGATACTTCTCCGCAGAATTTGAAATTTGAAATTTGAAATTTGAAATTTTTTGAAGCGCAAGCTGAAAAATAATAAGCCAGTCTTTCCAAAAAAACCAAACCACTGCAATCAAAGTTCCCACATGCAAGGCCACGTCAAAAGAAAGCCCAGGATCGCTCCAACCAAAAAACCAAGGAGCAAGAATCAAATGAGCCGTTGAAGAAATTGGCAAAAATTCCCCCAAACCCTGCAAAATACCGAGCACAATAGCCTGGAAAATACTCATACTCCCTACAAATTTACAAATTAATTAAAAATCTACAAAACACTTCGGAGATTTATAGCAATATGCTTCGCGAAATATAATTGAAATTAGTTTTACAATTTTATGTCTACTATATCTCTACCGTATTTCTACTTTATTTCTACCATATTTCCACTATATTCTCAATCTATTTCCTTCCCACCAATAAAATATTCCTCTCATTCACAATTTCACATTTTTCAATTTCAAACCCAGCATCTTGAAAAAGTTTTTTAAGCTCTCCCTTTGTGAAAGCATGATGAAAACGTTGGAATTTGTTTCCATGATTATCCGTGAAAGAAATCAAGCAGTCGTTCCAATCAAGCTTGCTCTTTCCTCCCATCTTTTCAAGCCAGTTTTTCAAGATATTTTTGAAATACCTCTCCTGAAAAAGATACCAAACAGTAACAACAATATGCCCGCCCTTTTTTGTTTTTGCGAAAAGTTCTTGTGCAACCTCTTGCCGATATTTTTTCGAAGGAAAATGATGGAAAACTGCAATGCTGAAAATAGCGTTGAAAAAATTATCTTCAAAGGTTAGCTTTGTTTCAATAGGGTCTATTTTAAAAAAATTCACCCTGCTTAATTGCCCTGCACCGATTTTATCGGATTTAATAGAATTTACATTTAGATATTTTTGCTTTGCAAAATCAATCAGCTGCTTGGAAACATCCAAACCGCAGTATCGAACATTTTTTTCTGCCAGCAATTCCAACAAGCGTCCATTCCCACAACCAAAATCCAAAACATTGTCATTTTCTTGGCAATAATCACTGATAAATTCCAAGCCTCGCCAAAAATGTTTCCTGGTTTGAGAAAACTTTTGACTAATCAAGTCATAGCCAAGCTCAGTTTCATTTAAAATTTTTTCTACTACTGCTTGCTTCATAAAAAAATCAAGACTAATTCCTTTTATCTTAAAACAGAGCTTTCACCGGCCACATAGCCAGTTGCCCAACAAACTTGCAGGTTATAGCCACCCGTCGGACCATCCACGTCAACGACTTCTCCTGCGAAATAAAGATTTTTCACAATTTTTGACTGCATCGTTTTTGAATCGATTTCTTTAACTGAAACTCCGCCACTCGTGACCATTGCTTTTTCAAAACCAAAAAGTCCTTCAACCGTCACTTCCATTTTTTTGAAAAGTGAAACAACTTTCAGTCGGTCTTGCTTGCTCAAATTGCTGGCATGTTTATGCGTGTCAATTTCTGAAAGCGCAAAAATCAAATCCAACATTTTCGGACTGGCAAAATCAGCCAGACAATTGCTCAAATTTTTGTGACCATTTTTTTCAAAATCGTTGCGAATAATTTCATCAACTTTCTCAAATGAAAGCTGGGGCTTCAAATCAAGCAGCAGTTTAATTTCTCCTTTTGCAATTTTTTTTCTCAAATCTCGACTGAGGTTTAGCGCCAATGGGCCACTCAAACCATAATGCGCAAACATCAAATCGCCAGACGAGGTGACAATTTTCTTGCCCGCCTGCATAGCCACAACTGAAACATTGTGCGCAGAAAGTCCTTGAGCATCCTTGATTGCTTGCTCCTTGATCAGAATCGGCACCAAACTTGGCACTGGCTCGACAATTTTGTGCCCCAGTTTTTCAAGCCAATCAAAGGCTTTGCCGTTTGAACCCGTTTGAGGATATGATTTTCCACCCGTGGCCAAAATATATTTTTCAGCTGAAATTTCTTTTTTCTTGGTGATAATTTTGGTGATTTTATTTTCTTCTTTAATAATATCAATAACCTCTTCCGTATTAAAAAAAGTCACCATATTTTCTCGACAATATTGATAAAGACTGTCGAGTACATCCTTTCCTTGATCGCTGACCGGATAAACTTTCCCATTTTTTTCAACTTTTGTCTCCACCCCGCGACCACGAAAAAAATCCCGCAAATTTTTTGGACTCATGCGATTGAAGGCATTGAGCAAAAACCTACCATTCTTGTAGGCTTTCACAAATTCAAACATATCGCTAGCGTCCTGGGTGATGTTGCAGCGTCCGTTGCCAGTCATCAAAAGTTTGATGCCGTAGCGATCATTTTTTTCCACCAGAGCCACGCGCGCGCCCTTCTGAGCTGCTCTTCCTGCTGCTATGAGTCCCGCCGGTCCCCCGCCAATCACCAACACGTCAAATTGTTCCTGAATTATTTTTTTCATAAATTAAATCATGACACGCTTTCACATTTTTAGCAAACCTAACCCTTGCCCTTTTTAACTCTTTGAGTTATACTACATTATTGCTTAAGGATTGTATTTTTATTTAAAAATTACTTACAGACAACTTTTTTAGTGAAAAAGACTTGAAGTAGACCAGGAGCAGCCAAATCAAACCCAAAAGATACGCTCTAGGAATTTTAAAATAAAGATACAATCCTTAAATACAACATTTTATTGCTTGAGAAATTAATAAAACAATATGCTCTTAGACGACGTCAAAATTGAAATATCAGCCGGAAACGGCGGCAAAGGTTGTGCGGGCTTCAACAAGAACCTGATGAGTCTTGGGCCAGCCGGTGGCAGTGGTGGCAAGGGTGCCAGCATCTATTTTGAAGGTGTTTCGGACCTCAATGCCTTCAATCAATTCCGCTTCAAAAAACAACTTTTTGCTGAAGATGGACGCGACGGCAAAGGCCAATTTTGTGACGGCCCAGACGGCAAAGATTTGATCATCAAGCTGCCTGTCGGCACGGTCATCACCAACACCGAAACCAAGGAGGCTGTTGAAATCACCAAAGTTGGTGAGCAAGTTTTGGCGGTCAAAGGTGGCAAAGGCGGCCGCGGAAATTTTCTTTTTCGCTCAGCCAAAAACACCACCCCAAAAGAATTTGAATTCGGCAAAAAAGGTGGGCATGCCAATTTGCATTTGCAACTGAAAATGATTGCTGACATCGGCTTTGTTGGCCTGCCCAATCTTGGCAAATCAAGTTTGCTCAATGAGCTGACCAACGCCAGCGTCAAAGTTGCCAACTATCAATTCACCACCCTTGAACCAAATCTTGGAGTATACTATAGTCTCATTTTGGCTGATATTCCTGGGCTGATTGAAGGCGCTTCCGAAGGCAAGGGTCTTGGCATCAAATTTCTCAAACACATTGAACGCACCAAGATCCTTTTTCATTTTTTGGCTGCTGACAGTGAAAATATTCTGACTGACTATAAAACCATTCGCAAAGAACTTGAGGCTTACAATCCTGCCCTACTAGAAAAGCCAGAATATATCCTCATTTCCCGCTCCGACACAGTCGACGAAAGCCAGCTCAAAAAGCTTCTCACTAAGGCCAAAAAACTCAGCAAACACGTCATGCCAATTTCCATTCACAATTGGGAGCAACTGCAAAAAGTGAAGGAGCTGCTGAATGATCTGGATGCTCAAAAATAACGGCTAGTAATCAGTAACTAGTAGCCACAAAAAAGAACTAAAAAAACGAGAATTGATTTCTCGTTTTTTCGTTTGTAGATTCGTATCGGTATACTAGTTTTTTGTTCGTAGATTCGTATCTGTTTCGTAGTTTCGCATCGGTATACTAGTGTTGATTTCGTAGTTTCGCATCGTCTTATTTTTCCTCTTTTGGCTCAAAAACATTCAGCACGGAGTTGACCAGCCAGAGAATCAAACTGAACAAGATGGCTGTCCAAAAATCTTTCACTTGAAAGCCTGGCACCAAACTGCTGGTCAGCATAACCAAAGAAGCGTTGATTACCAAAGTGAAAAGTCCCAGCGTCAAAATATTGATTGGCAAAGTCAGCACGACCAAAATCGGACGAATGATGGTGTTAAGAAATCCCAGCACTACTGCCACCACCAAGGCTGCAAAAAAACCTTTCAAAACTATTCCCGGCAAAAGATAAGCCGTGATTACTACTGCCAAGCCGCTCAAAAACCAATGGACGATTGTTTTCATAGATTTGAAGTTAAAAAATAATTTTTTTATTATTTGCATTGCGAACTGTTTAAGAATTTGATTTTTCTGCAAAGTTAACTCAAATCTTATAATTTCTAACTAAAATTTTTCGTGGTCACAACAAGAAACAAAAAACTTTAGAGAAAATATGGATTTTCAGACAGGAACTTTTCGAAAAACTAAATTCTTAAATACTCTACTAACGCCCTTATTATACCACAATATTCTCTTTCAGATAATCTTTCAAAATTTTCTCAGCCTGCCCGGCATTTTCAGTTTCCATCAATTTGGCGCGCAGTTCTTTGGCACCTTCGAATTCACTGACGTAAGCCTTGAAATGTTTTTTCATCACGTGATAACCTTTTATCCCCTTGCTGGAAAGTTCTTTTTCAAAAAAATTAGCGTGCTCGATCGCCACTCGAAATTTTTCAGCCAAAGAAATATTTTTGATGTCTTTTTTTTCATTAAAAAACCAAGGATTGCCAAAAATTCCCCGGCCAATCATAATACCATCCATACCCGAATCAGTAGCCCTCTCTCTGCCATCAGCCAAGCTTGTCACATCCCCATTACCCAAGATAACAACTCCTTTCGCTTTCGCCATTGCGACTATTTCTGGCGCCAATTCCCAATGAGCGGCAACCTGCGACATTTCTTTTTTGGTTCGCAAATGTACAATGAGCGCTGCTGGATTTTCAGCCAAAATTTCTGGCAGCCAAGTCTGGATTTCATTTTTGCCAAATCCGATGCGAGTTTTGACTGACACTGGCAGTCGCCCTGCGCCTTCTTTGGCAGCGCGAATGATCTCGCGAGCCAACTGTGGATTTTTGATCAGTGCACTACCAGATCCTTGCTTGATCACCGCTTTGTCCGGACAGCCCATATTAATATCCACCCCATCAAAACCCAGCTCAGCTATCAAAGCCGCCGCTTTTTTGATGGTCTCAGGTTTGGAACCAAAAATTTGCGCCACAATTGGACGCTCATTTTCTCCAAAATGAAGCTCCTTGAGAA
This sequence comes from uncultured bacterium, assembly GCA_903824515.1. GTDB lineage: Bacteria > Patescibacteriota > Minisyncoccia > Moranbacterales > GWC2-37-73 > CAIPMZ01. The sequence goes on along the minus strand of CAIJXA010000015.1, from coordinate 10,905 downwards.
AAACTTGGCGACCCTTTTCACTGACCAAGCCATCTGCGCTGACAAATTCTGTGTAAGTAACATCCGGCTTGCCATATTTGGCCAACATTTGCCGCTGCGCAAAATCCGTCACATCCGCCATCGGCGCCAACACAAAAAACGGCTTTTTCTTTGCCGCCAGCTTTTGCCAAAAACTTTCTTGCTTTTTTATCATAAAACAATTTTAACAGCATTTAAGCTTTTTAGGCAACAAAAAAGTCCCCTCTCGGGAACTTTCTGTCTTCGACGCATAATATACATGCATCAAGCATCACACATCATACCTCATACATTACGCATTTCACCTCATACCTTATACCTTATACATTACGCATCACGCATTATACATCATACATTCTTATTTCCCCGTTGTCGTTCCACCATTAGCTTTCTTGAAATTAACTTTCCAAGCTGGTTCATATGGATTGTCATATTCATCTTTGACCTCAACTGTTTCACCTTTCATCAAAGTTGTCAGGGCAATGTCATTAAGCATTTCTTTTTCAGTTTCGACCTCGCGTTTCAAATCATCAAACTTCTCCCACGCCCTTCCAAGCTCAGCCTGGATTCTAGTTTCGATTTGTTTTTTCTTTTCCCGCAGCGTAGCAATTTCCTCAACTAATTCTTCATATTCGTCTGCTTGGGCAAGTGCATCCTTATACATGTCTCGCAAATCTTTTTGCTCTTTTTTCATCTCCCTGATTTTGTTGAAAACTTCTTGAACGTTTTGCATTTACCATGTTAAATAAGATTTGAATTCTATTTTAATAATAGAAGACATCCTACTTGTTATAAATTATTATCTTAACTTCACTTACCCATTTTAATAAAAGGGTATTAATACCCCAGGGCAAGCCCTGGACCCTTCGGGCTCACAAGGCAAGCCTCGTAGGCAAATCACCTTTTGCTGCGTCGCTCACTTTGCTAGATAATAAAAAATTCAAATCTTAATTTTAGTAAAAATTTAAAATTATTTAGCAGGGTGAATGTTTTTATTTTCGTAATTTTATAAATAAGTCACGAGCCTTTGTCGTAAAGTATCAATGCGCCAAAATAATTACCCCTAAATTGGCTACCCGCCTACCGTCGAGGCAGGCAAATCTACAAATTAAAACGCGGACTCGAAAAACAAATTTATCCCACTAACGAAAATTTAATATTTTTAGGCTTAATGTCTTTAAGCATAGCATGTTTTTCATTTTTAAAAAAGGGTTCACTGTTTCTTGCTTTCCGGCCAATTAAGCAGCTTGGCGTTGACTAATCTCAAATCCATGCTATACTCCTTATACAACTAAAAAAGTCCTAATCTAGCCCGCCACTAAGCCAAAAGTGGATAGGCTGGAAAGCTTCCACCAGAAGAAGGACTTTTCTTGTTTGGTGGCTCTTTTTAATTTTTAATTTAACAATACAAATTACGCAAATCTATGCAAATAACGCAAATATGCAAATAATTCGCATATTCGTAGATTCGCATTAAATTCGCATCATTTGTATTACACTAATCCATGCAGTACGAACTGTTTTACCTCGTTGGCGAACGCCAAGAAGCAACTCTCGATGCAATTCGAGAAGAAGTTGGCGCAATGCTTACTTCAGAAGGAGCAAAACTCCTTGATCCAGAGCTAACCGAAAAAAGAAAATTAGCCTATGAGATCAAGCATCAAAACAAGGGGACATATATCACCCGTCGTTTTGAATTAGAAGACATTGACTTTTGGGCAGATGAAAAAAACAGCGAAAAAGAATTTGGAATTGAAAGCATCACCAAAAAACTTAATCTCATGAAGAATGTTCTTCGTTTTTTGATTGTCAAAACTGACGACATTCCAGAGCTTGGAGCGAAAGAACGTCGCAAAGAGCAAGAAATGAAAACTCAGCGTCCTGAAACAAGTAGGCCACAACGTCCTGAAAGAAAGGATGCGCCAAGACAATTCACAAAGCCGACGCCAACCGTGTCTGCACCGATTGCTCCAAAGAAAGTAGTGGAGGCGTCAGTAAAAGAAGTTGTCACGCCAACGATTGAAAAAAAGGAAGTTACAAAAATAGCCAAAAAAGAAACTACCCAGGATATTGATAAGCAACTTGATGATCTTCTAAATATATAATTCAACTGTTATATTGTTATATTGTAAAAAAATATGTTTGAACTTCAATCATATTGCAATATGGCCATATAACAATATAAATTTATGAATTTAAACAAAGTTCAACTCATCGGACGTCTTACGAGAGACCCTGAAATCCGCACCACCACTTCAGGACAAACTGTTGCCACTATTGGCATCGCAACAAATCGAACCTGGATGGATAAGGCGGGACAAAAGCAAGAAAAAACTGAATTTCACAACATTGTGATTTGGGGACGTCTAGCTGAAATTGCTGGTCAATATTTAACCAAGGGTCAAGAAGCATATTTCGAAGGTAGATTGGAAACACGTTCTTACACTGGCAAAGACGGAATTGAGAAAAAAGTGACTGACATTGTGGCTGAAAATATGCAAATGGGTTCTCGTGCACAAGGAAGTGGACAAAACACTGGCAACTACCAACCACGACCAATTCAACAATCAGCCCCAATTCAAGCCAGCAGACCAGCTCCAGCGCAAGAAGAAGCCATTCCAACCATTAACCTCGATGAAGAAAGCGACGAAGTCAGACTTGAAGATGTACCGTTTTAAAAATTATTTTAATAATTTTTAAAACAAGTTCATAAAGTTAAAAGTGGAAAGTTCATAAAAAGGATTTCCACTTGGACACTTTATAAACTTTATAACTTTATAAACTTTATAACTAATTATTATGGAAAAGAAAACTTGCTATTTCTGTGATCAAAAGATGGACAAGATTGATTACAAAGATGCTTATCTAATTCGCCGTTTCATGAATTCTCAAGGAAAAATCTATCCGCCAAAGAGACATGGGACTTGCACCAAACATCAACGCACACTTGCTCAGGCAATTAAACGCGCCAGAGTAATGGCATTGGCACCGTTTGTCGTTAAATAAAAACAGCGATACGAGACTACAAATCACATTCGAATCTACGAACGTATTTTCTTCCCCCTTTTAGAAAAGGGGGATTGAGGGGGGATTGAAAGACTAACTAAAATAAAGAAAGTTTTTCAAATCTCTCGTGAATGCTGCACTCGCTCGCATTCCCTATCTTTTCTAAAGAGAGGAGCAGTACGAGTTCGTAGATTTGTAATTCTTTCGTAGTTTCGTATCGGTATAAAAATCATGCTAGGACTAAGCGATATCAAATGCGGAAAGAATATTCTCTGGGAAGGGCAACCATATGTTGTGCTTTCTGCTGAACATTCCAAAACCGGTCGAGCTGGAGCAGTGCTTCGCACTAAGCTCAAGAACTTGCTCAACGGCAGTGTGCTAGAAAAAACTTTTAACGGATCTGACAAGGCTGATGAAGCTGACATGTCAAAATCTAAAGCGCAGTATCTTTATGCAGAGCAAGATGGCTTTGTGTTTATGGACATGACCTCCTACGACCAATTTTCACTTTCAAAAGAGACTATTGGCAATGCCCCACTTTATCTGCTCGAAGGAACCGAAGTAACCGTGCTTAACTTCAATGATTTGCCAGTCAACATTGAACTTCCAATCAAGGTGACTTTGACCGTGGTCGAAGCTCCCCCAGGAATCAAAGGTGACACATCTGGAACCGGCGGCAAAGTTGTCATCATGGAAACAGGCCTGAAGGTTTCCACTCCACTTTTCATCAATGAAGGAGATAAACTGATTATCAATACCGACAAGGGAGAATATGTTTCCCGAGCCTAAGAAGTTTCCTTCATTATTATTCCCTCCCTTAATAAGGAGAGATGTCCGTAGGACAAAGAGATTATTACCTTACAGGAAAAACTTTTAGAAAATGCAAACATACATCAAAAAATCCCACTTGCGTGGGATTTTTAACAACTAAATCTTACTTACTAAGCCACGATCTTTGCTTTGGCGGCGATTTCCTTGAAAATCTTTTCGGCGGTTTTCTTGTCTTCACGCAAGAAGGCTTTGGCACTTTCGCGGCCGGCTCCAAGCTTGATGTCGCCGTAGGAAAGTGAATTGCCAGATTTTTTGACGACTTCGAATTTCACGCCCGCGTCAAGCAAATCCCCGGCCAAAGAAATTCCTTCGTTATACATGATGTCAAATTCAGCGGTTTTGAATGGCGGCGCAACTTTGTTCTTCACAATTTTGACCTTCACGCGATTTCCAACCACGTCTTCACCTTTTTTGATTTGGGCGGCCTTGCGAACTTCAATACGCACCGAAGAATAAAACTTGAGTGCTTGTCCACCGGTCGTCGTTTCCGGATTGCCAAACATCACCCCGATTTTCATGCGAATCTGATTAATGAAAATCACGGTCGTGTTGGAGCGAGCAATGATGGCTGTCAGCTTGCGCAAGGCTTGCGACATGAGCCGGGCTTGTCTTCCGACATGTTGGTCGCCCATCTCGCCTTCAATTTCTGCCCGTGGCACCAAGGCAGCCACTGAGTCAACCACAATCACATCAATCACTCCACTGCGCACCAAAGACTCCACAATATCCAAGGCCTGCTCACCAGTATCTGGCTGAGAAACCAGCAAATTTTTGATATCCACGCCAATTTTATGGGCATATTCAGGATCCAAGGCATGTTCAGCGTCTACAAAAGCAGCAGTGCCTCCACTTTTCTGGGCATTAGCCACAATATGCAAGGTCAAAGTGGTTTTCCCAGAAGACTCCGGCCCATAAACTTCAATAATGCGTCCGCGTGGCACTCCGCCAATTCCCGTTGCAATGTCCAAAGAAATTGAACCGGTTGGAATTGCTTCCACATCAACTTTTTTCACATCCCCCAATTTCATAATCATTCCTTCCCCAAATTTTTCCTGAATATCTTCCACTAGTTTATCGATTTCTTTTTTGCCTGCATTCTTGATTTCTTCAACGGCCTCTTTCGGAGGCTTCTTTTCTTTTGCTGCGTATGCCATATTAGTTTACCGATGCGAAACTACGAAACTCATACGAATCTACGAATTTTCATCACTCCTCTTTTTGAAAAAGAGAGGCTCGCCTCGATTCGACGAAAGTCTCATTGAGTCGAAGCGGGTTGGGAAAGATTTGAAAAACTTTTTTATTTCAACCAGTCTTTCAAGTCCCCCACAATCCTCCTTTTCCAAGTGCGTAGGAAGATATGTTCGTAGATTCGGATTTCATTCGTTGTTTCGAATCGGCTTTTGTTATTTTATTTTAAAACTCTACCATTTACATCAAACACGATATCTTTGGCTGGGGCAGAGCCTGAAGTCAACCGTCCCAAATCCTTTCCATTGATTTTCACGAAAGTTTCATTTCCCTTGCCAGCGCTCACACTGATTTTTTCCTTAGCTTGAAATTTCTGAGTCGATTCCGGAAGCAATACCCCATTATAGACCAAGTTTCCATCAGCTTCTACAGAAAGCCAAGTTGAATTTGGATTAACATAAATCTCAGCATTTATCGCTAAATTTTGCAAATCAGCACCAGCTGCTGACGACAATGAAACATCCGTTGCAGCTGTCGTTTCTGCTGTTTGAAAATTCGCATTAACCGAAACTGACTGGGTAGTTTCTTTGCTGAATTTGTTTTTAGCTTTCACATTAATAACGTTTAAGCCATCTTTTAATCCAACATCCTCACTAAACTCGCCTTTTTCATTGACCAAAACTGGCTGATCATTTATTGTCACAAGCGCATCTTTTTCTGCCACACCAACCACATGCGTTGAACTTTCCTGAATAGCTGAGCCTTCAATTGGTTTAATAATTATAAGCCTTGGGGTTGAGACGAAATTATTAACTTGCAAGTACAGATAAATAAAACTACCAAGTGCCAAAAAAGTAATCAGGCTAATGAAAATCATTTTTGGCGAAATTACAAAAATTGAAAAATTTATTGGCTTACCTGCTTTCTCATTCTCAACAATTTTTTTGATATTTTTGTGAATATCCTTTTCCCTTTCAAACTGCCGAATCAAATTAACCTCTGACAAGCTCAAATATAGCGCATAGCTTCGCAAAAAACCTTTCACATATACATCCGCCGGCAATTTCATATATTCACCTTCTTCGAAATATTGCAAATATTTCACTTGAATCTTTGTACCCTTTGAGACATCAGCAAGACTAAGATGACGTTCGTCTCTAATTTTTTTCATTCGCTCACCAAGCGTCAATGAATCCAGTTTTTTTCGTGTAAATTTAACCATAAAATTATAAATCCTAATGTCAAATAAATGACTCAAATCCTAATTCCCAAAAATGAATTACCCTTTGGATTTTTAAATTTTGGATTTTATTTGACATTTATCATTTAGCTTTCGGATTTTCAAAGCGAGGCTCTGGGTTTACATTTGCCATTTGTCACGAGCTGTTTGATCTTGCATCGAGTCGTTGTAATCCGGCCCTGCTTGACCTTGCTCTCCAACGAGGATCTCTCTTGGTCTAGCCCCATCAGAAGCGCCCACAATTCCATTTTCTTCAAGCATATCCACCAAGCGAGCTGCTCTTGAATATCCAATGCGAAGACGTCTTTGCAAAAGCGAGGACGAAGCTTTCCCTGCCTGAATAACAATACTTTTTGCTTCTTCGTATAGTGAGTCTTCCTGCTCATCTGTTTCAATTGACTCGAAATCAATTTTGTCAGGATGCTGAACTGTGCTGACCTGACCATTTTTGTTTCCAGCTGATTTGGCCTCATCAATGTCAATTTCATCATTAAGACTCTCTTCGATCTTTTCAAATTTTTGATTTTTGATGAATTCAACAACTCGCTTAATCTCATCTTCAGAAACAAAAACTCCTTGAACTCTTCGCAAATCGACTGCCTCCGCCGCAGAAAAAAGCATATCACCATTGCCCAACAATTTTTCCGCTCCACTAGCATCAAGAATCGTACGTGAGTCCATTAATGATGGCACCCGAAAAGCAATCCGCGTTGGAATGTTTGATTTGATAAGACTGGTTATGACCGTCACAATTGGTTTTTGAGTGCTCAAGATCAAATGAATGCCAACTGCTCGAGCCATTTGTGCCAAACGAATAATTGCACCTTCGACTTCCTTGCCATGCGATGCCATCAAATCAGCCATTTCATCAATCACAATGACAATATATGGGATTTTCTCGACAGCCTCTTCGGTAATTTCACCTGTTTCAGTGTCTACATGCTTGAACACTTCGCCACTTTCAGCTTTCTTGTTGAAAGAAGCAATATCCTTTGAACCTACTTTTTGCAAAATCTTATATCGACGCTCCATTTCGCCAATAGCCCATTTAAGTGCGCTCAGAACCTTACCATTTTCCACAACGACGTCCGTGAGTAAATGTGGAATGCCGTTATAGGGCGTCAATTCGACTCTTTTCGGGTCTACTAAAATCATTTTCAAATCGGCAGGAGAATTTTGATACAGCATCGACAAAATCAAAGCATTAACGCAAACACTTTTTCCACTATTTGTTGAGCCAGCAATCAGCAGGTGGGGCATTTTCTTGAGGTCACCAAAAATATAATTTCCGCTCACATCTTTTCCCAGAGCCAAAAGCAAGTTTGACTTTCTGTTTTCAAATTCCAAAGCTTGCAAAAGTTCCGGCAGTCTAATTGTGGCATTTTTCTTGTTTGGAACTTCAATTCCAACCAATGATCTTCCTGGAATTGGGGCTTCAATACGAACCTGACGAGCTGCTAATCTCAGCGCCAACTCATTACTAAGCGTTGTGATGCGACTAAGCTTTACTCCGACTGCTGGACGAAAACTATACTGAGTAACCGTTGGACCGGTTTTGATTTCTCCCAATTCAACCTCAACTCCAAAAGTAAGCAAGGTATCTTGAATAATTTTTGCATTCTTCTCAACATCCCCACCTTGAGCTTTTTCAGACGATGAATCCAAAAGTGAAATTGGAGGGAGCTCCCAATCGAACTGCTCTTGCTGCGGCTTGCTTACGTGAGAAGCTTTTTTGATTTTTTCTTTCTCCCCCTTTGGTTTCCAAGCAGCTGCCTTTTTAAGCACGCTATCCATAACACTTTCCTTTTCATTTTCTTCATTTGGGTCCTGAACAAATTCAGTCTTTTTTGAAAGTTTTTCATCTTCAACTTCAGCATTTTTTTTCTTTGGCTTGTCTTTTTCGATTTCAAGCATTTCGTTTTCGGCCGATAATTCCTCGTCCTCCTCAACCTCTTCGTCTTCAACTTTCTGATGAATAAATTTCTTGAAAAACTTAACCAGGGAAAAATTAAAAGCTACAGTGATGCCAATCAGAACAAGGGCAATTAGGATTATTGAACCTCCAATTTTTCCAGCCAATTTCAAAAACAAAAAAGCCAGTCCATAACCCAAAAATCCCCCTCCTGACCCAGCTTTGGCAACTTTCAACATTTTGTCCCCATCATAGGCCAAAATGTGAATTACCCCTAGCATACTGATAAATGAAACTGAAAGCCCGATAAGTTTAGAAACATAGAACAAGGTTTCCTTGCGAAAAAGCAAAATAACTCCGGCTGCAATCAGCACAATTGGGGAGATATACTTTCCTACCCCAAACATAAGGCCAGCAAAAGAATTAAGAAACTTTCCTAAAATTCCAGCATCAACAATTTTTGCTTCAGACAAAAATCCCAAAACGAACAAAACGGCAAGCGCAAAGAAAAATATTGCCACAACTCCACGCTTAACATCTCCACTGATTGTTGCCTCTGGTTCATCTTTAGGTTGATCTTCTTGTTTTTTTTTATTTTTTCCCATATGTTACGATAGAAATTTTAGCGGCTCAAAAACCACAAAAATTCCATCCAGATCTAATAATATGTAATTAATTTTGGCCTCTTAATGCCAAGCATTTCAGACAGTTTGAGCATCTTGATCGCCAATTTTCTATGTCCTCATTCTACCACATATTATCCCTTGCAACTAGTGGCTGTTTTGGGAATATTCATACTAACAAAAAGCAACCATGAAATATTTTGATTTGAAAAACGAACTTATTTTCCTTAATCATCGCATCTCAAATTTTCAAACAATTACTACTTGCATTTAGTTTTCAAGGAACTTGTCGTTTATATTTAAAATTCTAAATTCAAAATTTTTCCTAAAGGCTCACGAATTTCACTGGCAAAACTTTCTTGAAGATTCCAGCCACGAAAATCACATCGGCTTCAGAAATATATATTGGATGATGCGTGTCATTAGTTGAGTGCGGGAAAAGTCCTACAATTCCTTTGCCCATGTTCTTATAGCGCTTGATGGTTGCCATTCCATTGATAACTGCAACCACAATTTTACCCTCAAATTCAGCTTGCACTTGAGTTTTTTCGAAAATAACATAGTCGCCATCAGCAATGCCATCCTTGTTCATTGAGTCACCCAAAGCTTTGACTGCAAAAAGTTTTTCCGGCTCACTTTTGTGAAAAAGAGTTTTTGAAATCTGCAAGAAATCATCAGCCCCTTCGTCAGCATAGGCGAGCGCTTCCCCGCACGATGCCAAGCCGTAAAGTGGAATGGAAAAGATATTTTGCGCATCGCCATAACTCTCATTTTCAACCATAAAAACTCGATGCTGCTTGTCGCGCGTGATCAAATCTTTTTTCTCTAAAGATTCAATCACTTGCATCACTGATTTCATACTTTCCTCAATTCCCTTAGCTGCCAAAAACTTTTGCAACCGATAACTGGTTGGATTGTCCTTGCGCTGATCAATTAATTCTCGCAGCGACTGGAGAATTGTGTTTTGTTTTGATGTTAGTTTCATAATGTTTTCTACGAATTACGAACTTGTACGAATGTACGAATTTGTAATTTTTAAATTAAGAATTAGTTTTTTTACTTTATGAACCTTAGAACTTTATAAACTTTTTCCCTCTTTACTGTCATTCTATCACTGATGTTTTATCACTGCAACCCTTCCCTGTGGATAAGTGATTTCTGGTGATAAATTTTGCCAATTCTTTTTTCACAATTTTCTCCATTTTTTCATGAGAAACTTTGCCCTTGCCAGACAGCACCTCCAACTGATTAAATTTCAGCATATCATGCAAATATCTGATCCAGTCTTTCATATGCATGACATTTTTTCTTTCAATTTGAAATTCTGCAAAAGACAAAAACTGTTCCACCAAAAGATACAATTGTCGCAGTTCGGTTTCCAACATATAGTTCTTTGCCACTTCAGCTTCTTTTCTGGTCGGCACTGCCCCTCTCCAATTGGTCAGCCCCAAATTTTCTTTCTCCCCACCAATCCGCTCAACCACCAACTCAGCAGCCGTGCTGCCTGTGATGGCATAGTGAAATTTGTTTTGCATTGTGGCATAAAATTCTTTGGTCAAATCTGTTTTCGGATCATAGTCAACACTGGTTGCAAAAACATCTTTCACTTTTTCATAGAGATTTCTTTCCGAAGCTCTGATTTTTCTGACCCGCTCCAGCCATTCTGCGAAAAAACTTTTCTGCACCCCGCCCTCCGAAAGTCTTTCATCATCCATCACGAAACCTTTCACGATATATTCTCGCAATTTTTGGGTTGCCCAAATGCGAAACTGCGTGCCTCGCAAAGATTTGACTCGATAACCCACCGAGATGATCACATCAAGGTTATAAAAATTAACAACATAGTTTTTCCCATCACCAGCAGTATGCTGGGATTTCCGGCATACTGAACTTTCAACCAATTCGCCCTCTTTAAAAACATTCTGAATATGCTCCGTGATTGTTTTCCTATCCTTGTCAAAAAGCTCCGCCATTTGTTTTTGCGAAAGCCAAACAGTTTCACCTTCCAGGTTTACTTCAATCTCCGTTCTGCCATCCTCGGTTTTATAGAGAATTATTTTGTTGTTTGTGTTGTCTTCTTTCATTTT
>CAIJXA010000014.1 GCA_903824515.1 uncultured bacterium | reverse complement strand
CTTTGCGAGGATGTAATCATCCGAAGCAATCCAGGGCGTTGCTAGATTCTGGACCGCCACGCATTTCCGAGTACAGAAATGCTCGCGGAGACGAAATTAAAGTCAGAACCACTGATTATCACCTGATAAAAATGATTTCACTGATGTAAAAATAGAATTCAGATTCGTGTATTAGTATGAGATTAGTAAAAATATGTCATGCTGAACTTGTTTCAGCATCTCGGTTACGGGCAGTATTGTTAAACAAAGAAAATAGATTCTGAAACAAGTTCAGAATGACATAAGAGAGGAATTCGAATTCATTATTCAGCCTTCAATTTGAAAAGATTGGGTGCTGATAGTAGATTTGAAATTTGAGTGGATAAAAAAACACACCGCTCCCAGAAATTCTGAGAGACGGTGGTCATATTGCAAACTGTTATTCTAAATTTGCAATAAATAGTTTAACTGCAATGCCAGCGTTCATTGCTGTCATTGTAATAAAAGATGCTGCCAAGCCAAAGGAAATTATTTCAGGGTTTTTAGTCGCATAGTAAAAACTGGCGCCAGCGCATAGCGAGTTTAAAGTTGCTAATAGCGACGTTACGACAAAAAGTTTAGTTGTCATTATAGTATTTTTTTGTTAATGTGGATTGTTAGTAAAATTCGTTGATTTTTACCGACTTTAAATTATACTCCCAAATCCTCATTTTGTCAATCCTTCGAAATTCTTACTCTGTTTATGGCTCAAGAAAGCTACAGATAGAGGAAGGGATTCGAAGAGAAAAATTGGCACAATAAAAAAATATGTCATCCTGAACTTGTTTCAGGATCTCGGTTACAGGCAGTACTGTGAGACAAAGAAAGTAGATTCTGAAACAAGTTCGCAGTGACAAGCTCCCATTTGTAGATTTGTAGCAGATTTGTATATTTGTGGGGGTAATTAGTATATTCGTAAGAGATTAGTAATTTAGTGGGAAATAAAAGAAATAAATTTAACTAAACTTAAATAAACATTATGAATAAAGATTTTATTGTCGAGCAATTGAAAAAACAAATTGAAGGCTTCAAGAATGAAGTGTCAACGGAAAAAGTTGGCAAGGTGATTGAAGTGGGAGATGGAATTGCCAGAATTTCTGGACTATCCGATTTGATGGCCAGTGAGATGGTTCAGTTTCCTAATGGAGAAATTGGCGTGGCGCTGAACTTGGAAGAAGACCGCGTGGGCGCTATGGTGTTGGGAAGTTATCTTGACATCAAAGAAGGCGACGAAGTGAAAGCCACTGGCAAAGTTTTGTCGATTCCGGTTTCAGACAAAATGATTGGACGTGTGATTGATCCGCTCGGAATTCCGGTTGATGGCAAAGGTGATATTGTGGCTGAAAAATTTTATCCTGTTGAAAAAATAGCGCCTGGTGTCATCACCAGAAAAGGAGTTCATCAACCAGTGCAGACTGGAATCAAAGCGATTGACGCAATGATTCCAATTGGACGTGGACAGCGTGAACTTATTATTGGTGACCGTCAAACTGGAAAAACTGCGATTGCGGTGGACACTATCATCAATCAAAAAGGGCAGAACATGAAATGCATCTATGTGGCGATTGGTCAGAAGGAAAGCAAGATTGCTCGCATCGTGGGAGAATTGGAAAAGAAAGGTGCGATGGAATACACCACTATTATTGTGGCTGGAGCCTCAGACAGTGCAGCGCTTTCATTTATTGCGCCATATTCAGGTTGCGCTTTGGGAGAATATTTCATGGATAAGGGGCAGGACGTGTTAGTGGTTTTTGATGACCTTTCCCGTCACGCTTGGGCGTATCGCCAAGTCTCTTTGATTTTAAAAAGACCGCCAGGACGTGAAGCCTATCCAGGCGATGTTTTTTATTTGCATTCTCGACTTTTGGAACGCAGTGCCAAACTCAACGAAGATTTCGGAGGTGGCTCAATGACGGCCTTGCCAATCATTGAAACCCAAGCCGGCGATGTTTCAGCCTACATTCCAACCAATGTGATTTCCATCACTGATGGTCAAATCTTTTTGGAATCAGATTTATTCTACAAGGGAATCCGTCCGGCAGTAAACGTGGGGCTTTCAGTTTCCCGCGTTGGAGGCAGCGCACAAATTAAAGCTATGAAAAAAGTGGCCGGAAAATTGCGCTTGGAGTTGGCGCAGTTCCGCGAACTGGAAGCTTTTGCCCAATTCGGTTCAGATCTTGATGAAAAAACTCGCGCTCAAATCCAGCGTGGGCAAAGATCAGTGGAAATCCTTAAGCAAGGACAATATGAACCGATGGCTGTCGAGCATCAAGTCGCAATTTTGTATGCCCTGATTAACGGCTTTGTCGATGACGTGGAAGTTGCAGAAATCCGTAACTGGGAAAAAGATTTTCACAAATATCTCGATTCATCCGCTAAAGAAGTGATCACCCTGATTGCCGAGAAGAAAGAATTGTCAGATGAGGTTGTGGCGGCGCTGGAAAAAGCGATTAGGGAATTTAAGGAAATATATCAGAAGTAAAAAATGACAAATTTCAATAACCAAATACCAAGCAATAACCAAATAACAATAAAAAAACTTCCAAATGATTTGTAAATTTAATATTTGAAGATTGTAATTTGTTTGGAATTTGATATTTGTATTTTTGTTTATTATATTTTAAGAACTTTTTTAAAATTTAGTTATCGTAAGAATATGCCAAATAGCAAAGACATCAGACGTCGAATAAAATCAATAAACTCCACCAAGAAAATCACCAAAGCGATGGAGATGGTTTCGGCTGCCAAAATGCGCCGGGCTGTGGCGAGCGTGCTGGCAATCAGACCTTATGCTCATGCGGCTTGGAGCGTGTTGACGAATCTTTCGAAGGCTTTCGAGGATTTTTCAGGTTTTGGTTTTTTGGAAATCAGACCCGTGAAAAATGTGTTGATGATTGTGGTGACTTCAAACAGGGGACTTTGCGGATCATTCAACACTCAGATTGCCAAGAAAATCAGAGAAGAAATTGCCAATCCGGAAAAATTGAAAATAAATCGAATTGGAAACAAAAAACTTCAATCAGAAATTGTTGATCAAGAATTGACAATCGATTTTATTACGATTGGAAAAAAAGGTGAGGCGATAGTAAAAAGAATGGAAAAGACCATTATCGCTGCTTTTCCAGATAGCGCTGATTTTGCAGTGGCGACTGACATCAGGCCTCTTTCAAAAATTGTGATGGAAGCCTATTTGGCGAAAAAATATGACAAAGTGGTGATGGTCTACACTGACTATGTCAGTGCGGTCAATCAACAAAATCGCATTCGTCAAATTTTGCCGATTTCGAAAATCGACCTTGAAAAGCAAATTGCCGAAATGGATGTGGTTGCCAAAGAATATGGATTGATCGAGCCGAAGGTGGAATACAAGATTGAGCCAAGTCCACAGGAAGTTTTGGAATTTATTTTCCCACGCCTGATTGAGATGCAACTTTTCCACGGCGTGCTTGAGTCGGCTGCTTCTGAGCACAGTGCGCGGATGGTTGCCATGAAAAATGCCACCGATGCCGCCGGCGAAATGTCCGAAGATTTGACGCTGGCTTACAATCAAATCAGGCAAGGAAAGATTACCCAAGAAATTGCTGAGATAAGTGCGGGGAGGGCAGCGTTGGAATAAAATAAATCTGTAATCCTGAATAAAATATGTCATCCTGAATAAAATATGTCATCCTGAACTTGTTTCAGGATCTCGGTTACGGGCAGTGTTGTGAGACAAAGAAAGCAGATTCTGAAACAAGTTTAGAATAACAAGAGAAAAAAACATGAAACAGTATTGTGTTTATATTACGACAAACAGAGAAAATAAAGTTTTATATATTGGAGTGACTAGTAATTTACCAAAAAGAATTTATGAGCACAAAAATAAATTAGTTGAAGGTTTTACAGGAAAATATAATGCTGATAAGTTGGTATATTTTGAGCAAACTGAAGATGTAAATAGTGCGTTAAGAAGAGAAAAACAACTTAAAAATTGGCACAGAGATTGGAAGATAAATTTGATAAATAGTTTTAATCCACAGTGGATAGATTTAGCAGGTACATTGCTAGATGATGGAAGTTAAAATATGTCATCCTGAACTTGTTTCAGGATCTCGGTTACGGGCAGTGTTGTGAGACAAAGAAAGTAGATTCTGAAACAAGTTCAGAATGACAGAAAAAAGTCAAAATTATTATTCAGCCTTCAATTTGAAAAAATTAAATGCTGATAGTAGATTTGAAAAAAGAGGGTGGATAAAAAAATCGCCCCTTGCAAGTCATTGACTTGTAGGTAGCGGAATGGCACACTAAGCGTTACTGACCGAAAAAAGCAATCAGGGTGATGAAGAATAGCAATATCTGATATACGCAGATGGTTAGACTTGCTTCCCTCAGTGTTTTTTCTGTCTCACCCCTCGTCATGGGTAGGTATTTGAGGAAAATTCCAGTGTTAATAGCGGCCACTATTAACGACAAAATGATTTTGACTTCGATGGGTAACATAGTAAATTCCTTTTTTTAGAATGAACAAGATGATTTGCTAATTTATATTCAATTTAACATTTAATTATACTCCCAAATTACCATTTTGTCAAGCACCCACCCGAAATGGAATATTGTGGCGGGCAGGCTATCGAAATTCTTGCTCTGTTTATGGCTTAAGAAGGCCACAGATAGGGGAGGAATCTTGAGGCAAATAACCAAGAATTTCTAAATCCTAATTTCCAATTTCCAATAAAGTTCCAAATCCTAAATCCTAATTTTTGACATTTGGATTTTAGATTTTATTAGTCATTGGAAATTTAGATTTTAGATTTTGCTTAGTATTTATATATTTAACTAAAATTTTAATTAGAAATTAATAAAACATTATGAATAAAAACATTGGCAGGATTATCCAAATCATCGGCCCGGTCGTAGACGTGCAATTCGAGGACAAGTTACCGGAAATCTATAATGCACTGGAAATTAATCTTGATTTTGATCAGGAAGCCGAGCAAGGGACTAAGTCCCCAATTGGGGACTTAGTCCCTAAGAAGTTAGTTTTGGAAGCGCATCAACACACGGGCTCTGGGAAAGTGCGAGCGGTGGCAATGGGAACAACTGACGGCTTGCGTCGCGGGATGGAAGTGGTTGACACGGGCGCTCCAATTCAAGTGCCAGTGGGACAAGAAACTTTGGGACGCATGTTTAATCTTTTGGGTGAAGCTATTGATGGCAAGCCAAATTTGGAAAATCCGAAAAGAGATCCAATTCACAGAGATGCGCCGAAATTTTCGCAGTTGGCAACCGAAGCCGAAATTTTTGAAACTGGGATCAAAGTTATCGATTTGATTTGTCCTTTTGTGAAAGGTGGAAAGGTTGGTCTTTTTGGTGGTGCCGGCGTGGGCAAGACGGTGGTGATTCAGGAACTTATTCGCAACATTGCGCAGGAACATGGCGGTTTTTCCGTGTTTGCTGGGGTGGGTGAACGCACGCGTGAAGGCAATGACCTTTTTCATGAAATGAAAGAATCTGGCGTGCTCGACAAAACAACTTTGGTGTTTGGACAAATGAACGAACCGCCGGGAGCTCGCCAACGGGTGGCACTTTCAGCTCTGACAATGGCAGAATATTTTCGAGACCAAGAAAACAAGGACGTGCTTTTGTTTGTGGATAACATTTTTCGTTTCACGCAGGCTGGCTCTGAGGTGTCGGCACTTTTGGGACGCATTCCCTCAGCGGTGGGATATCAACCAACCTTGGCTGAAGAAATGGGAAAATTGCAGGAAAGAATTACTTCAACCAAAAACGGCTCAATCACTTCGGTGCAAGCAGTGTATGTGCCAGCTGATGACCTGACAGATCCAGCGCCAGCGACGACTTTCGGACATCTCGATTCAACGGTTGTGCTTTCGCGGGGACTTTCTGAACTTGGAATTTATCCAGCGGTGGATCCCTTGGATTCCAGCTCAACGATTCTTGACCCGAATATTGTGGGCGAGGAGCATTACAACGTGGCTCGCGGAGTGCAAAGAGTTTTGCAGAAATACAAAGACTTGCAGGACATCATTGCTATCTTGGGCATGGAAGAACTTTCTGATGAAGATAAAGTCACTGTGGCTCGGGCTCGCAAAATTCAGAAATATCTTTCCCAACCATTCTTTGTGGCTGAGCAATTTACCGGCGCGCCTGGAAAATATGTGAAACTGGAAGACACAATCCGCGGCTTCAAAATGATTCTCGATGGGCAGTTGGATGAAGTGGCGGAGCAAGACTTCTACATGAAAGGGTCCATTACAGAAATAACACAGAACAAGACAGAATAAACACAAATACACAGAATATAAAAAATAAAAATAAAATTGATTTATGGAAAGTGCAGGGAAAGAATTTTTATATAAAGAGTTGAGTTACAAGTTAATCGGTCTTTGTATGGAAATTCAAAAAGAATATGGAAGTTTTCATCGGGAAAGTATTTACCATAATGTGCTAAAAGAAAAGCTCGAAAAAGAAAATATTATTCACCTGTCAAAGCCTATGGTAAAAGTTTTTTCCAAGGGAACTGGTAATAAATTAGGATATTACGTGCCTGACTTTCTTGTTGAGAATAAAATTATGGTTGAGCTAAAAGCGAAAGCAGTAGTTTTCAAATGTGATGAGATTCAACTTTCTGAATATATAAAGACTACGCAATACGAAGTTGGTTATTTGATTAATTTTGGTGTGATGCCACTTTATTTTAAAAGAATTATTTATACTAACAATAAAAAAAATTTATTATTAAGCGCCAAAAATTAACAGTGTTTTTCTGTGTTTCTGTGTGTTTCTGTTAATTTCTGTGTTTATCTGTTTATGCAAAAAATAAAATTTAAAATCGTTACTCCAGAAAAAACTCTTTTCCAGCAGGAGATTGACCAGATCACGCTGCCGGTTTCGGATGGTCAAGTGACCATTTTGCCTGGTCATTGCAGCTATATTGCATCGCTCAAGCCTGGAGAAATTACGTTTAAAGTTGATAACAAGGAAATTGCCATGGCAACCTCGGGAGGCTTTATTGAATTCAGCAGCAATGAATTGGTGGTGTTGGCTGACACAGCAGAAGCAGCTGGGGAAATTGATTTGCAAAGAGCGGAGGAGGCAGTCAAAAGGGCGCAAGATTTGAAGAATGAAAAAGTTTCCATGAGTGAACAAGAATATGCCCGAGTCGCTGCCGCCATCGAAAGAGAATCAGCCCGCATCCGCGTTGCCAAAAAACATCATAGTAGACATAATCTTAAGATAGACTGATTTTAATGTTGCTGGATTTTTAATATGGAGTAGTGATTCAAATTTAGTTTTTAATGTCTAATGACTAAATCCTAATGACTAATAAATGACTTAAATCCAAATTTTCAAACTTTGAGT
>CAIJXA010000013.1 GCA_903824515.1 uncultured bacterium | reverse complement strand
GGCAAAGGTGGCTGTGAAGAACACAAAAAATATCTCAGGTCTGAAATTTTGGATAATGTTATAGCAGATTCTCTTGATGATATTAAATTTGACCCTAAAATTATTGAATTAGCATACAAGGCAAGCAAGGAAAAAACTAACCTCAATGAAAATTACCGTCAAAGCTCACTGGACAACATCACTAAACAGCTTGAATTTGTAGCTAGGAGGCAGGCAAAGCTTTTGGATAGTCATTTGTCCGAACTTATCACAAATGATGTCTATGAGTCCAAAATGAGAGAATTAGCCAATGAGGAAATATCACTCAAAGCTCAATACAAAAAAGTTGAAAATACTTTTAATAACCGTGTTTTAACTTTGGAACCGACAAAAAATATCTTTTTGGAAGCCAATAGAGCCAAAGATGAATTTGTAAATTCCAAAAATGATAAAAAACGTTTAGTGCTGGAAAATCTACTTTGGAACCTTGAAATTAAAGACCAAGTTTTGGCTAATGCAAGCTACAAAATGCCTTATGAGGCATTAAAAAATCACCCTAAAAATGGTGACTTTTCTGACCTGTTGGGGATGAGGGATTCGAACCCCCGGAATGACGGGATCAAAACCCGTTGCCTTACCGCTTGGCTAATCCCCAATGATAGAGTTATAAAGTTGAAAGTTATAAAGTTATAAAGCAAAAAATACGAATTAATTCGTGTGACTTTAAAACTTTATGGACTTTAAAACTTTATGAACTGTCGCTATTCAACCATTTGGCCGCCCATGATTCCGATTGCATTTGAGAGCAGGGAGCTGGTTTCGGAGGGTGCTTTTGGATTGCTGTTTGCTCCTTGGTGTTGATTCAGACTTGACGCAATGCTGATGCCTGCTTCTTGAGCAGTGACAATTTTGATGAGCAAACGTAACCCAAGAATTTTAGCAAAAACTCCTTCAATTGTCAATTTGTTGGCATGCTCATTGAGCTTGTCTTTATGAAAGGGAAATTTTGTGGCAATTGTGATGATTCCAAACTCAGCTGAAACCGGTTGGCAGCTTTGTAGTACGGCCGAAATGGAATGATTCAAAACTTTTGTGTCTTTCACGAATTGACCCCAATTTTTTTTGATGTCATTGAGGGTGAAATTTGAATCCGCGATTTGTGCTTCGTTTTTGATCTCTCTGGGTTTTGTGATTTCAATGTTTTCAATTTTTGGCTCAGGATTCTTGTTTCCAATAAGGGGTACCGTCGGAGCGTTTATTGGAGGTTGAATCGTTGGGGAGTCAATTTTTGGCTCAGGCTGGATTGCTTGGGCTGCTTGTATTGTCGGCGAGACATATACTGCAGTTGGCAAGGGAGCAGCTGCGATTGGTGCAGATGGGGTTTTCATTGCTGCGACTTCGGGTCGTTGACTCTGATCAGAGACTGCTTTGATGATAGCCATTTCAAGAGGAAGCTGCGGAATGAAGGCTGATTTAATTTTTCCTTGGATTTCTGTGAAACATTGCACAGTAAAGAGAATTTCTTTGGCCTGGTGACCTTTGGCTTGAGCCAAAAGAGCTTGAGTCTGTTCGCTGGTAAGTTCAAAGGAAAAAAGTTTGGCAAGTTTTTCATCCACACTGACGAGCATAATCTGACGAAGATAATTCAAAAAAGATTTGTTGAAAACATCCAAATCATATCCATCTTGGGAAAGTTGATTGATGAGTGACAAGGCAGCGGTGGTGTTTTTGCTGAAAATGTCAGTAGCCAACGCCTCCAAGGATTGGCGCTTGGTTGTGCCTAGCATTTCTTCAACTATGCTGGCGGTAATGTGTTTTTCTTCAAAAGAAATGACTTGCGCAAAGAGAGACTCGGCGTCGCGCATGCCTCCTTCGGATGCAACAGCAATCATTTCAATGGCATCTTTTTCAATAGAAATTTTTTCACTTGCTGCAATAGTTGAAAGTTTTTCGATGATATGTTCAAGTGAAAGGCGAGTGAAATCGTAGCGCTGACAACGCGAGATGATAGTCTCGGGAACTTTGTGAATTTCTGTGGTGGCAAGAATGAAAATCACATGAGCTGGCGGCTCTTCGAGAGTTTTGAGCAATGCATTGAAAGCTCCAGTTGAAAGCATGTGAACTTCGTCAATGATATATACTTTATATTTTGCGTGTGAAGGTGGAAATTTGACGTTCTCGCGCAGTTCGCGAATGTTGTCTACGCCAGTGTTTGAAGCGGCATCAATTTCGAAAATGTCCAAAGACCTGCCCTCAGTGATGTTTTTGCAAATATCGCATTTGAGACAGGGGCTTGCTAAGGTTATATTTGCGAAGCTATTGCTGGTTTCCCTGCTTGACGTATTCGTCCCCGCTTCGCTATGGCGGATGCTCAATTTGTCAGCAGCTCCTTTGTTGCTGGACAAATTGGCACAATTGACCGCTCTGGCAAAAATGCGAGCCATGGTTGTTTTTCCGGTTCCGCGCGGTCCTGTGAAAAGATAAGCATGCGCAACTCGGTCACTCATAATCGAGTTTGAAAGAGTTTGCACAATGTGTTTTTGTCCGATGACATCCGAGAATGTTTGCGGGCGATATTTTCTATATAAGGATATTGACATATATGAAAATCATGGAACATGCAGCATGGAACATGAACAATGAATTGATTCAGGATTACAATAGGCATTATATCACAGTAAGTGAAGAAAAAAAACTCCCCAAAAGGGGGAGTTTGTGTTGTTGTATCTGATTGTTTGTTTCATGATGCATGCTTTATGCTCCATGTTTTTTCGATTATTTCTTAAAGACCCAGAGTTTATAGCCGACAAAGTTCCAGGCAAGGCCAATGATGGATCCGGCGGCGGCTCCAATAGTTCCAAATTGAGCGAGTTGAACAGGACTCAGTCCGGTTCTTGCGGCAACGATCAAATTAAAGACAGTTGAGGCTGCAATAACATTAATCAAAAAACCAACGATGCTTACTGCGAAAAATTGCAAGAATTCAGAGTTGGTTTGTTTTTTCCCACGCTGATTGAAAGTCCAGTATTTATTCCAAAAATAGCTGCTGATGTTAGCAACAATGAAGGAGATTGATTTAAAGAGGGAATAGAAAGTCACTGCGCCAAACATAGCGGTAGAGGCTGTGATACTGAATTGAGTTGAAAAAAGTACTGCAACCAGCGAGAGCACCCCAAGATCAACAAGCACATTGGAAACACCAATTATGCCAAATTTCGCAATTTGATAAACAATCGAGATTTTTTTCCCAATCATAAAGGCAATTCGCAGTCCAAGCGGTGTGGCAAGTAAGAAAAATGGCACAACCACAATCCAGAATTTTGCAAAAACTGCAGGATAGTTGGTGTTTAAAATTGGCAGCAATAAAAGCCCGATCAAAAGTCCTGCTGCGATAGCAAATGCATAGTCTCTTTGTGTTATTCTTATTTCTGTTTTTTTGATTGACATACAAAATTTCTTTTTTAATTTTTATATTAATTTTATGTACAAGAAACTAAGCCTCCGAGGGGAAGTTTAGCCTCTCAAGATACAAGATTGATTTGATCAATTTTGCATTATCATTAATTCAAAAACGAAGCTTTCTGTTGAGCTTGAATTTCTTTTTCAAGATCTTCGATGTCGGATGTCCACTCATCTTCAATATTTTCAGTTTGCTGGGCTGCATTTATTGATGGCTTTTCTGCAGGCTCTTCGGTCAAATCTTTTTTCCAAGAATTAAAACCTCCATCAGAAGGGAATCTGCTAGTTGTCTGTGGCGTTTCAAAAGATTCTTGTTCTTGGCTGTCAGTCCGGACGTGTGTTGGTTGAGCTTGCGCTTGAACTGGTGTGAACTCCCCACCTTTTGCCAGCACATTTTCAATTGCAGCCCAGGTGCTATCCAAATCTCGAGGAATCATAATCACAACTTCATCGCCTGGCTCAGCCTTGAAATATGTGATTGAGGCAAGAAGCACGCGGTAAGGTTTTCCTTCTGAAAGAATGAAATAATTTCCTTTTTCATCTTGACTAACAATCCCAATAATGCTCCTGCGATTTGCCGGTCCAATTTGTTTATATATGAAAGATCCGTCAAGAGTGATGGTGAGCTTGAGCAAATCTCCTTCAACGAGTTTTGATTTTGAAGCATAGTTGGCAGGAACGGGATATTGTTTCCCATCTGTTCCGTGCATAATTTGTCCATCGAAAGTTCCTTCAATGATGTTTGCATCTCCGTCGTCAGTTTCTGTCTTTCTTTTTCGTCCAGTCTTTTTCTTTCCTTCCATTTGAAGCAGCATGGCTTTTGCGCTTTGCATGGTTTTTTCAGCGTTTAGAATCATTTGCCGAAGCATTTCGATTTTGTGAGCTTTTTCGCTCTCGCTTATTTCTTCATGCGAATTTTGAGTTGTCATTTTGTTTTTTTCGGAGAAAATCTTGAGTATTTTTTCTC
Source organism: uncultured bacterium (assembly GCA_903824515.1). Taxonomy (GTDB): domain Bacteria; phylum Patescibacteriota; class Minisyncoccia; order Moranbacterales; family GWC2-37-73; genus CAIPMZ01. The sequence goes on along the minus strand of CAIJXA010000013.1, from coordinate 14,429 downwards.
AAGGATTTCCCGCAATTTTTGTTTTTATTATTTAGCGAAGCAAGCATCAATCTTAAGCGGATTAAGCGAGCAACGATAATTTATCTTTTCTTATAAATATTATATCTTATTTTATCTTGGAGTGCAACAGCGAATTAGTAAATTTTTCAAAGATAATACGTAGTACATTTAAGTGGGCAAATAAGTTCAAGATTAGTGTGCTATAATAGTCAAATAATTATTTATTTAGTATGCAACTTATATGGAAAAAAATATCACTGATATTATGGCTAATCATTTTTGGATAATTATTTTAATCTTGTTTTGGACTTTGCCATGGAAAGCAGCTGCCCTTTGGCGCAGTGCGCGAAGAGCTCAATTGGGTTGGTTTCTGGTGATGACAGTGCTTAATACTTTAGGAATTTTGGAAATATTGTACATTTTCTTTTTTAGTGCCAGACACAAAGAACAACCAGCGCAGGTAGCTTCAGAATTTGAATCAAAATCAAATATTCCTCAATGTAAAGTGAAAGTCAGCAATTCTCGCAAAGTCATTTTATAGTGGATTTTGATATGGTAAATATGGTGAGCTGAATATTTTTTGCATTCGAACAATTGAAAAACCCCAATCGCAGTGACTGGGGTTTTTGTTGAAAAATCGTTGTTTTTATGGTTGTTATGCCACTTTTCTGGCCTGGATTTTTTTGGGGATAATTAGATCTTTAATTGCCCGGATGGTTACAGCCTGTCTGTGATTGTGGTGCTCAATGTTTTTCCTAGATATATTTTGGAAACCTTTTTCATTGAGTTGTCGCATCGCAAGGGTGTTGACTTGTTTTTTGACGTTGGGAGTGCCTTCATGCAGGTGAATAAAGATGATGCAGGTTTCAACAGGAATAAGTTTTTTACTGATTTTTTCACTAAGTTGTTTTTCTAACAAAACTTCATGCTGTCCAATGTTTTGCGACAACTCGGTATCCTTCATTAGATGTGAGTGCAAAATCAAATCATTCACAACAAAAATTTTCTTCTTATTGCTGTGACTACATCCATTGATGGCATGGCGTGTTCTTGTGGGTTTTTCAGCCGGTACTTTGTTTTGCATAGTGCTCCTCGTTAAATTCACGAAAAGATATTTGTATGTTTTTGTCAAAGTGCATTTTTAGAATGCAACAGGTAGTTTAGCATTGTTCCAAATTCTTGTCAAAAATGGTTGGCTCTATAATAAACAGAGTGGTGGATAAGTTAAATTTTTATTATCTAGCAAAGTGAGCGAAGCAGAATTGCGATAGCAATGATGCGAAGTCGAAGGATCTGAGCCAGTATTTACTCCTTTTAGCGCTAAAACTCAGATTCTTCGACTTCGCTACGCTCGCAATGACAAAAACCACCACACGTTTTGACAAAGAGCTAAATGGTAATAGGTAAGCTTGTTAGCGGGGGATTCGGAAAGGCAGAATTGACAATTGGGCAGAATTTAAGCCCCATCACGAGATGGGGCTTTTAAAGTGTATATTGTTGATTTTTTAATCAAATTTAGAAACTAAATTTTTAAGAGCGGCAAGGATTATTATGGTTACCTTTCTTTTTAAATCTTCTTTTTGTCCAACTTCGCAGCTTACGATGATTGCAGAATTTTCGCAGATTGGTTGTGCTTCGGACATTGTCTTACAACCATTGAAACGATTTTTTTCATCACGGTTCACATCAAAAACGATGATTATCGTTTGATCTAGGCGTTTCTTTTTTGGCATATTTACTGAAATGGTCGGTTGCACTGCATAAGGAAACTGCCCCTCTTTGAAAATTTTGATTATTATTTTTTTTGCTGTGTTATCTTGCACAACTATAAAAACTGGGATACATGTGGTTTTGTGCCCAGTTGCTTCAAGGTCGGCGAGTCTATCGTTTGCGGGCGTCATTGTGGTACCTCACTTTGAAGAAGTTAATAAAAATTTTTAAAGTTCTTAACTCTAATCGTAGCACTTATTATCTGTAGATTACTACTCTTTGAGGGCCTTGTCAAAATTGCTAAAATTAGCCTTTGTTTTAGGCAAAAGACAAATTAAAAGCCATTAATGCTGCTGCATTGATGGCTTTTAAAAATTCTTAATTCCTATTTTTTTTGTATAATCCTGCAAACCCTGGAAAGGGCCGCTATGAAGTAACCCCTTTTCCTTTCCGAAGTTATTATGAAGAAATTAGTAAATGATTTCGCTTTGAATTCATTTTCTAATCTCGCTATTTCATTGCCAGGGTCTTCTTCGCCCTCGTCGCCATAAAAGTAAAGCACTATCACAATGCTATCATCTGTGATGTGTTCCTTTGTCTCAGTTGCTTTGCAAAGTACTAAATGCATATCCTCAGGGAATATTGAGCATGTTTCTTTTTGCCACATTTCCAACACTTCCGCATCATTGAGTCCGATTATTAACTTCTTTTTTTTCATCTGCAGCTTTCTTTAGGTTTTGAAAAATGTAATGTTTCTAATTTGCAATTGAAGACTCAATTTGCCAGAGCTTTTTAAAATGTCTTGTCATAGATTTGCTATAAATTCAGAAAACCATTTCTCGGCTTCTTCCAGTAAGGCTCCTTTTTCGGTCTTGTATTGAATTATTTCTACCAAAAATCCATTTGATAATAGTTTATATGTTTGCATTTCATCTTCAACAAATAATGACGCAGTTTCAAAAAAATTTAAATAAATCAGATAGTAATCTTCTCCGGTTCTGCGTCTTGAGATGCATTCATATTGCTGATTGTTATTTTCCTTGATTATGGTTTCGAGAAAAGCAAAATCCCGTATGTTACTTGCGATAGTTAAAGCTATCAACTTTTTGAAGCGCAATTTATTTTTGGAATAATTTTGAAAAAGTTCAGTTACAGCAGCATTATCAGTGACAATAAAAATATTTTTCTTTTTCTTGATTCCTGGCTTATTTTCAAAAGAAATGACCGGCGGTTTTCTTTGCGGATTGTGGTCTGATATTACAAGTTTTAATGGTTCAACTGCTGGATTGTTTCTGGAAGATCCTAATTGTGCCATGACGTTGTTGTTTGGAAGGTTGTGAAAAATTGTTAAGATGCTGAAAGAACATTGGAGTAGCGTACCACTTTATATCTTTTTTGTCAATAGCTGAAAAGATTGTGAAAAGATTGTGCAGAAAAGATTAATCTGGCAATATAATTTTAGCTATGAGATAATGGTTAAATAGATTTTGGATTATAGCTTATAGCTTATAGATTTTTTTAAACGCTGAAAATTTGATTTAATTTTAAACTCGTAAAAATGGGAAGCTAAGAAGCTGATGCCTAAAAAGCTGATTCATATGTTAGAAACTAGTCTCAAAAAATATTTCAATTTTTCACAATTTCGATCAGGTCAAAAAGAAATCGTGGAAAGCATCATGGCTGGAAGGGATGTGGTTGCTTTGATGCCAACAGGTGGAGGAAAATCTCTTTGTTTTCAGCTGCCTGCAATTTTGAGTGACCAAATTTCAATTGTCATCTCGCCCCTGATTGCGCTGATGCAGGATCAAGTTGATGGATTGGTGGCACGAGGAATTTCTGCTACCTATATCAACAGTGCGCTTTCCTTTGACGAAATTTCTCAAAGATTGTCCGACATCAAAGCCGGAAAAATAAAAATAGTATATATAGCGCCAGAAAGATTTGGCAATCACCAATTTCAAAAAATGTTTGCGTCATTGGAGGTTTTTTTGTTGGCAGTTGATGAGGCGCATTGCGTTTCGCAGTGGGGTCATGATTTTCGTCCCGACTATTTGAATGTGCGGCAATATATTGCGCTATTGCCGAAACGTCCCATTGTGGCAGCCTTCACAGCAACCGCAACTCCAGAAGTCAAAGATGATATTATTGAACGATTAGCTCTGCAACGCCCGGCAGTTTTTGTGCGTGGATTTGATCGTCCAAATTTGAAATTTTTTGTGCGCGCAAATCTCAAAAAAAAAGAGCGGGCGCAAGAGGCTCTTCGAATTGCCAAGTCCATCAAAGGCTCAGGAATTATCTATGCAATAACGCGCAAAGAGACTGAAGAGCTGGCAAAATTTTTCAAAGTCAATGGTGTTAATGCTTCAGCCTATCACGCAGGAATGGCAGGTGACAAGAGAGGCAAGATTCAAAATGATTTCATGGAAAACAAGTTCAAAGTGATTGTGGCAACGGTGGCTTTTGGCATGGGCGTGGACAAGGCTGACATTCGCTTTGTGATTCACGTTGGAATGCCAGCAAGTCCGGAAGGATACTATCAGGAAGCGGGAAGAGCTGGGCGTGATGGAGAACAGGCATTTTGCATCTTGCTTCATAGCAAAAGTGATGCGAGTTTGCATAATTTTTTCATCATGACAAGCAAAGGCGACATGCAGGCCCAGGGAAAAAACTGGGAAGACTGCAAAAAAGTTATTGATGTGAAATATGCCAAACTTAATAAAATGAAAGAATATGTTGGACTTCAGACATGTCGAAGATTGCTGCTGCTTGAATATTTCGGAGACCCTGCTGTCAAAAATCACAGCGGAAATTGCAATGGTTGCGATGTTTGTATGAATTATAAGTGGGACAGGGCAACTCAATCAGAAGTTGATGGAGAAAAAAAGACTTCAAAGAAAAGAGTGAAAAGAGCGTCTGGAGAAATTTTTGGAACAGTGTTGGAAACCGCCGAGCTTTATAAGCAAGGCTATGCTCCTCAGGCAATTGCAAAAATGAGAAGCCTTGGAGTCAGCACAATTTTCAACCATTTGGTGGAGTGGTATGACGCTGGGGGAGAATTCAGGATTGAGGACTTTTTGAGCCACAAGGAAGAGGCTCAAATTCTCAAAGCGATTGAAAAAGCTGGAAGTATGGAAAAACTCAGCCCAATCAAAAAGTATTTGCCGGCAGAAATTAGCTATGAACAAATCAGGATGGCAATTGCAAAAAAGAAAAGGGGATAAGTGCTGTGGTTATCGATAACTTGGCTTTGTGACAAGGTGTTTGCTTGGGTGACTTGATTTTTTGTCGTCCCGGGTTTATAATTTGAAACTAGTAAAATGATTGTTCTTTTTATCTTCGATAACAAAAATGAAAAAGGAGTAAACTATTATGCCTAACAAAAAGAATTTGCAATGTACAGCTGCAGACATAATTAAGTTGGCTTATGTTGCTCTGTTTCAAGATGCACTGGATGATTCAGATCAAAAGTTGAAAGCCTTTTTTCTCAATAATTTCATCCATCCGGATATTGGTTTTGATTTGTATGAAATGGATCGAGAATGTTTTCTTGCTTGCGATGGAAATTTTTTCATTAATCGCCAGAATCAGGATTGGGGCGGTAAATGGGTTGAAGGAATAATCATTGCTCGAAAATTCACTTCTGATGAAGCAAGGAAAGTAATTGAGATAGTCACGGGGATATTGCCTGGTCGCAGTTATCCTATTTCTGGAAAAAAGAAAGTTTGTGACGGTGTATATGTTTCAGAAGTTGATTGGTGGCATGGCATTGGTCCAACCCTGGAGCGCCAACTTCAATTCAAAGAAGATAAATTGATTGCAATTGGTCATTTTAAAAACATGTGGTGGTTGCAAGATGCGAGCTTGCGTAATCGTATAAAAGATGCTATTGCAATAGTTGAAAATCGTCGTACTAGAAAGAAAATACGAAAATAGTTTTTCAGGAAAGATATGGGTGAATCATCCCTGCATCTTTCCTGAATATTTGTTTTATGATAAATGTTTGTGCTATTTGCAAATGCGGATAGCCTTTTTCTTTTTTTATATAAAAAAGCCCTCAATGCAGGCAGCAAGCGTGTGAATCCCTTGAAAAAAGTATCGGAAAAAAATATTTTTTTTCCCTGATAATCCAGGTGGGTTTCAATTTTTCGCTTGGCCATTCTGAAGGCTCTTTCAGTTCAATTATAAAACGGCTCGATGTATTTTGCAATACTAACTGGGCACACTCAAAAAAAGATGATAAGATAAACTTCAACTAGGCATGCATTTAAAATTCGTAGATTCGTATTTAATTCGTAGTTTCGCATCGGCTAAAATGGAAAAGAAACTTTTTTTGATTTTACACAATATTCGGAGCGCATATAACGTGGGCGCCATTTTTCGCACAGCCGATGGAGCAGGGGTTTCTAAAATTTTTTTGACTGGATATTCACATGCACCGTCTCATGAAGAGAATCAAGATTTGAAAAGCAAGGCGGACAAGATGATTGAAAAAACTGCACTGGGCGGAGAAAAAAGCGTCTCATGGGAAAAATGCGGCGATATTTTTGAGCTTATCGAAAAACTCAAGGGAGAAGGATGCGAAGTGGTAGCGCTGGAAACAACAACAGACGCAATTGAGCTTGGAAAATTTGAGCCAAACTGCTCCGTGGCTTTGATCTTGGGCAATGAAGTCGACGGTCTTTCATTGGAAATTTTGGAAAAATGCAACTGCGCAGTGGCAACTCCGATGCGGGGAATGAAAGGGTCGCTCAATGTTTCGATTGCGGCTGGGGTAGCGGCTTATGGGATTATGGATAAGTTAATTCCCGAACAATCTATATGACTTTAGAAATTCAAAAAGAAATCAGAAAATTGGTAAATCCTGAGAAGGCAAAAATTTTGGCGGGGTTTTTCAAGACGGGCAAGGGGCAGTATGGCGAAGGTGACAAATTTCTGGGCATCACGGTGCCGCAGACGCGGGCAGTGGTGAAAAAATATTGGCAACTTTCATTGGCAGAAGTTCAAGAGCTTTTGAAATCAACTTTTCATGAAGAGCGCTTGGCGGCCTTGCTCATTTTGGTTGAGCAATATCAAAAAGGCGATGAAAAACAAAAAAAGAAAATTTTTCAGGCCTATTTGAAAAACACTCAATGGATCAACAATTGGGACTTGGTTGATTTGACGGCTGATAGGATAGTCGGCGCCTATTTAGCGGATAAACCGAAAGACCTTCTTTTCAAACTTGCCCAATCAAAACTTTTGTGGGAGCGGCGCATTGCGATGTTGGCAACTTTTCATGAAATCAAAAATGGTCGCAGTGAAATTGCTTTGGCAATTGCAGAAAAACTGCTGGGCGATCAAGAAGACTTGATGCACAAAGCAGTTGGTTGGATGCTCCGCGAAGTCGGCAAGCGTTGCTCGCAAAAAGAGGAAGAAAAATTCCTTCAAAAATATATCAAGGTGATGCCTCGCACGATGCTTAGATATGCGATTGAGAGGTTTGAAGAAGGGAAAAGGCGCCAATACTTGGGAAAGTAACTAGTAATCAATAACTGGTAACTAGTAATTATGCTTAGTTGTTAATGAGATGTCTTTTCCTGATTACTGATTACCGATTGCTAGTTACTGTTTTCTTGTTTGACCTTTCTTGTTTGACCTTGAAATGGTGAAATGATACTATTTAATAGGAAAATAATTGTATTTAATAACTTTAACTTATTATTAAAGTGTCATTTCGAGTGGAGCTGATTTGATTTTAGAGAAAATCAGCGTAATCGAGAAATCTGGGCTCAGATCTTTCGACTCCACCATGTTGCGCTCAAGATGACAGATTTTTAAAGTCTTATAAAAAAATGAAAACTAAAGAACAAATTGTGGATGAAATTTTGGCGCGAGGAGTGATTGCAGAGATATTGCCTGGTAAGGAAAAATTCAGACAGAGATTATTGAGCGAAGATCCGATGAAAATATATATTGGAGTTGATCCAACTTCTTTGTCTTTGCATTTGAGTCATGCAAAGAATTTCATGCTGCTGGAAGAATTTAGAAAGCTTGGACATGAAGTTTATGTGCTTTTTGGAAGTTTTACTGCTCAAATTGGTGACCCAACAGACAAATCTGTGGCCAGAAAACAGCTCACAGAAGATGAGGTGATGGATAATGTTAAAGAATGGACAAAGCAAATAAAACCCTTGATGGATTTTGACACAACTGAAAATCCTCCGCACATAGTTTACAATCATGAGTGGCTTTCAAAATTAACCATGGAGGAGGTAATAAGTCTTGCTTCAAATTTTACAGTGCAGCAAATGCTCGAAAGGGACATGTTTGAAAAACGAATGAAGGAAGAAAAGCCAATATATTTACACGAATTTTTGTATCCTCTTATGCAGGGATATGACAGTGTGGCACTCAATGTTGATGCTGAACTTTGTGGAACTGACCAAATTTTTAATGCATTGGTTGGAAGAACGCTGCAATCAAGAATAAACAAAACAGAAAAATTTGTGATAGCGGTTAATTTGATGGAAAATCCGACGACTGGTGAATTGATGTCAAAAAGCAACGGTACGGGAATATTCCTTAACTTTAGTCCTGCTGATATGTTTGGAGCAATTATGTCTCAGCCAGATGAAATGATAAATGTTTTCTTTGTGAATAATACCAGATTGTCATTGGATGAAATTGAAACAATTCTGAAAAATTCTAATCCCAGAGATGCCAAAATTAGAGTAGCTTTTGAGATTGTGAGTATTTTTCATGGAAAAAAAATTGCTCAAGAAGCTCAGGAACATTTCGTCAAAACAATTTCCAACAAAGAAACTCCAACCGAAGTGGCTGAGTTTAAAGTTGAAGCTAAGGAAATAAAACTTTCTGAGCTGTTGGTTTCATCTGGCAACGCTACTAGCATGAGCGACGCTCGTCGCAAAATCGAGCAGGGTGGGGTCAGTGTTGAGGGTGAAAAAATTCTTGACCAAAATTTTGTTGTCGATTCTTCTTTTGACAACAAAGTTTTCAAAATCGGCAAATTGGGGTGGGTGAAGGTGAAGTTCTAGAATCGTTTGACATATTTGGGTTGTTTATTATAGACTTCGTCGAAGTCTAGTTTTTTGAAAATTTGGTGGCAAACATTTGATAACGATAAAATATAGGGGTAAGAAGCATGAGACACGATAGAATTGATGATAAGTTTTATTGCCCAAGATGCAAAATTTCCTTTTCTACTGTAGATGAAAAGGGTAAGGCTAAATGCCCTATTTGCAAATATGTGAGAAATGATAATTTCAACCAACTTTCGGCAAACACTTTTAAGTGTTTGACTTGTGATGCTGTTTTTACCAAAAATCCTGGACAGGAGATAGCTTGTCAGAATTGTTCAACTAAAATTAAAAAGGAGCTAAAGTGATAGAGAAAAAAGTGGTACTTTCCGGCATAAGAGCAACTGGAAGTTTGCATCTTGGGAATTATTTGGGCGCGATGAAATACTTTGTCAAATTATCAAAAGACGAAAAAAATAGTTGTTATTTTTTCATTGCCAATCTGCACACGCTGACAACCAGAATTAATCCTGACGACATTTTGCGTGATCTCAAGGAGATTGTTCTGACCTACATTTCAATTGGCATTGATCCTGAATCATCAGTGATTTTTGCTCAATCAAGCGTGCCAGAGACAAGTGAATTGAATTGGCTGCTGGCTTGCTTGACTTCAGTGGCTGAACTGGAGAAGATGCCACATTTCAAAGAGAAAAAGGATATGAAGGAAATTCTTCATGAAACTGTGAACGTTGGTCTCTTGACTTATCCGGTACTTATGGCTGCTGACATTCTTGGGCCCCTTGCGAACAAAGTGCCTGTTGGCGAAGATCAACATCCGCACGTTGAACTCGCCAGGGATCTTGCCAGAAGATTCAACGCTTTGTATGGTGAAACCTTTCCTGTACCTGAGCTGCTTGAAGGAGAGGCCATTCGGGTCCCCGGACTTGATGGCAAAGGTAAAATGGGCAAAAGTAATCAGAACACTATTGATCTCATGGACTCACCAGAAGAAGTTTTGAAAAAAATTGGCAAGGCCGTCACGGATACTGCAAGAGTTAGAAAGAGTGATGCTGGCAACCCACTCAATTGTGGCCTCTACACCCTTCATCAATTGTTGAGCTCCGACGGAGAATTGATGGAAGTTTATGCTGGTTGCACGAGTGCTCAAATGGGATGCGTCGATTGCAAGAAAATTCTTGTTGAAAACATCAACCAGCTCCTTGCACCTATTCAAGTAAAAAGATTTGAACTTAATGAAAAAGGTTCAAAATATGCGTTGGAGGTTTTGCATGAGGGCGGGAAAAGGGCAAGAAAAAAAATTGTTGCCACAGTTGAAAATGTGAAGGAGAAAATGGGAGTTCCTTTATATTAATTTTTTTTAACGAAAAAACAAAAAAGCCTCATTCTATTTTACCTGATCATAGGTATTAAATATAGAATGAGGCTTTTATCATCTTCGGCTATCATTTTTTCTCTCCGGTCACGATTATGTAAGTGCCGCAGTTTGATGCCGAACTTGAAAGTTCAGAGTCTATTGTTCTAATAGCCTCCTGAGCCACTTCGTTTTGATGGACAATTCCATCTTGATCTTCATTTTTCATGAGAATGCCGGGCAGCAAAGAGCTGAGTGTTGGAAAAGTAAAAACCTTGTCTATCTTGAAAGCTGATAGTAAATCCTTAACTTCTTTGACGCTTCTTGATCGTGCATACAAAAAGAAGAGTTCATTGTCGTGGTGGACTTCAAGGCAACGCTTTTCTACATCAATTGAAGCTGCCAGGGGCGTTGGCCAAGGGATGAAACCGATTTTTGAAAGGAGACTTTCTGAATTGTAAAAAGAAAGAAAGAATTTCCCTCCTGGCTTGAGGCATTTGTGAAGATCTTTAATGAAATTGTCGAAGTTCTTGATTTCACTGGCAGTACCCATATTCATAATTGCAAGTGAAACTGAATTTTCAGACAAGTTCAATCCTTCTTCGATGTCAACATTAAGGAAACTAATTTCTGAATCTTCCTCGGTGTGCTTGCTATTTGCGAAATCAACCATTTCAGGACTCACGTCATAGCCATAAACTGATTTGAATGCACGAGCTATTTCGAAAGATATTATTCCAGTTGCGCATCCCAAATCAATTGCCACATTGTGGTGGGGGATTTCCTTGATAAGCTCCTGGATAATTTTTTTCTCAAAATCAAAATAACTCCTTGAACCAAAAAAACCTTTGCCGTAGTTTTCATCATAATAGGGCGCTATTTTTTTCGTTAAGTTCAATAGGTTATCCCGCTGATAAGCATAAACAGCTGCTGGATCATTCTCATCAATAATTGCTGCATGTCTTTGATACGCAGCAATCATTATTTCATTCTGTATCTTGCTTGATTCTGTCATGTTTTGATACTGCAAAGCTGCTGCGAAGTTAGGGTCTATACCAAGTTGTTCGGACCATTTTTTCGCGAGTTCAATGCGGTGATCTTCAACATCTTGCCGTCTTGTGTTGAATATTCCATCCCGGGTTCCTTTTCTTTTACTTTCTGCAACACATCCGGACAATCCACCATGCGACAACCTGACTGAAAGGACATGAAATAGAAATTCATCAGCCCTTCTGAGTCTGTCTCCGATTTGCCTAAGATCAAGTTTTCCTAAAAGCATATCACACCTCTCTGGATTTTTATAAATTATCAAAGATCTGTTAAGTTCCCATGTAATTTATGCTATATAAGAAACATTGTCAAATTAGCTGACCGTTGTGCGGTTTGGTGTTCGCTTGCCCTTGACAGTATTTTGTTTCAGCGTATCATGGAAATACATTTGAAAACTGCAAAATCCATAGCTGGATCCCGAAGCAATTCGGGACTGGGTCCAGTTTCCTGCGAACAATCGCAGAGGATGATTTCTGCGTTAGTGGAAATCCGGCATTCTCCGTAATCATGGAAAAATCGATGTCTGCTGCTTTGCACAGAAAATGAGTCGATGAGAATTCTGAATAAATTTCAGAACAAAAGAAAGGTGGCACCACGAGATGACCTCTTGTCCTTTTTTCTAAGCTTTTGGCTTGGGAAAAAAGATGAGAGGTTTTTTATTAAAATTTCTCAGTCAGTTTGAAAAGATAGTTCATTAAAATTTCAAGCACAAAAACAACGGCAAATTTTTAAAAAGGAGACAAAATCATGAATAAGTTCATGAAGAAATTTGATTTCAGGAAAGAGCTTGGCATGTTTATCGGCATTGAACGTGAATCTTTTTTGACAAATCTGGAAGGAAAGATTGTTCCAATTGCTTCTGATGTATTAAAAATTTTAGTTGACAGACAGCGTTTCGGGTATGAATTATCAGCTTGTCAACTTGAGGACAGGATTGGGCCCTGTAAAATCAACGAAGTGAAAGAAAAACTAATAATGAATAAAGTTGAAATCCAAGACGCTGAAAGGAGATTGGGTTTTCGCAGAAATCATTATGAGATTGCCCCTGTAGATATTCCGCTTGATATCTATCCGGATCCAACGGGGAGATATCAAAAAATTGCCGAGAATATATCCGCAGATATTCTGCTAGCCGCGTGTAGAGTTATTGGAACACATGTCCATGTCGGAATGCCAAATGCTGATACGGCTTTAAGAGTTTATAATCAGGTCTGTGATGATTGTGAAAGGCTTTGTGTTATGGGAGATGGTTCCAATGGCGAGAGACTTAAAATGTACGAACTGATGGCACCTGACTATGTTCCTAAAAAATACAAAAACTGGAAGGACTTTTATGAAAACGCCTCCCAGAAAGGTTTCGTGCTTGATCCGCGCAGATGTTGGGATTTGATAAGAATTTCAGTTCATGGGACAATTGAATTTAGAATGTTTGGAGCAACAAACGATCTTGAAAAAATTGTCGATTGGGCTCAAGAATGTCATAGGCTTTGCAGTCTTGCTATCAAATGACGACATTGTGGGAGAATAATAATTTTTTATTCTCCCACAATTTTTATAACATGTTTCTATTTAAATAATTTATATGAATCAAAACAAGAAAAGAAGTAAGAGTATTGAAAAGCATCCAATCGTTGCAATTGTTGGGTGTATTCATGGAGATGAATTGATTGGAAAAAGGGTGATGGAGGAGCTAAAAAGAATTAAATTAAAGAAAGGTAAATTGATAACTATTATAGGAAATAAAAAAGCCTTAAGGATGAAGCGTAGATTTGTAGATCAGGATTTAAATAGGTCATTTCCAGGAAGGAGTGACGGTAATTATGAACAGCGTCTTGCCTGTGATTTGAAAGAGAACTTGTGCGGAGCTGATTTCGTTATTGATATTCATTCTACAGTAACAGATGTAAAAGATTTGGTAATTATTACCAAGGTCAATAGTGAAATTTTAGATCTTTTGAACTTTTTTGCTCCCAGAAGAGTCGCATTGATGACGCCTGATATTGGAGAAAAAGCCCTGACATATTATTGTAAGGCTGGAATTTCTCTGGAATATGGAAAAGATAAGAATATGACAGTGCAAAGGAAGGTATTTAGGGATATCATGATTATGCTTGCCAAATTAGATATGATTGATTATAAATTTAAAAAAAATAGTTATAAGCCCGAATTTTATAAGATAGAAGGAGTAATTAAAAAACAAAAAGGATTTAACCTTAATGATGAAGTTAAAAATTTTAAATTTGTAAAAAAAGGAGCTTTAATTGCCTCAAATAAGAGGAAAAGCGAACAGGCAAAAAAGAATTTTTATCCAATTCTTTTTGGAAAAAAATCATATCAAGATATTTACGGATTCGCTGCAAAAAAAGTTGAAAAATTTTGATGGCAAGGTTTTCAAAATCGGCAAATCGGGGTGGGTGAAAATTATCTTCTGTTTTATCTTTATTTGAGCCAAAAGAGACACTTATCCACACTGTGGGAATTTCTGCATTTGACAAGTGTCTTTTTTTGGTGTATGATATAAGGTCACTATAACATTTATTGATAGTGTCAAAACAGTTTTTTTACAATAACCTTCGTCGCTGCATTTTGCAGATTGGCGAGCAAATAATGAATAAATGAAAAAAATGCTTTCTCTTGTGGCTGCGGCGATTATCGTTGCTTTGGGTTTTGGAAACGTCAGCTATGCGGCTGATGAAAAACCAGAGAACACTTTCGAAGTTGCTGCATCATCGAAGTGGGTTTCGCAGTACGTTGGTGATGCTGGTGCGGTTTTTTACAAAGGTGCTGCCCTTCATAATGAATTTACGTTTACTCATATTTCTTCAGGAGTTTCTCTTGATTTCTGGGGTAGTAACTCGTTCAAGAAGCCTGCCATTAAAGGCAGTTATGGTAATGAGTTCGATGTTACCTTGAGTCGTGCCTGGGACATGTATGGGCTTAACCTTGAAGTGGGTGCCGCTTATTTTGATCTTGCTGGAGAAAGTGTTTTCAGCGGTTCGAGAAGCGGTGATGTTTTACAGCCGTATGTTCAGATTAGCAAAGAGGTTGCGGAAAAGTTCACGTCGTCGGTTAAACTTGAGTATGCGATGCCCGCAGTGGGAAATGATCCTGGACTGAAAGGTCTGCATGTTCACTTCACACTGAAGCATAATGCTGAGTTGTCACCAAATTTCTCAGTAAGTCAAAAGTTGACAGCGACTTATGATGATGGTGCTTATGGTTTCGATAGAGCGCTAATTGGAGCGTATGAGCTTGCTCCAACAGTGAAGCTTTCGGAAAAG
>CAIJXA010000012.1 GCA_903824515.1 uncultured bacterium | reverse complement strand
TCCTTTGAAGCTGCGATATTTCCCAACACCAGTGCGATCTTCAATCAAAAATTGGATTACTGACTATCACGACTGCCTCGGGGCAGGAAAACACAGCACAATGGATCGTGGAAACTATCTTTTCCATAGTGAAAATGGCAAAAAACTGACTCCAGTGGAAAGGCAGAAAGTTTCTCTGTTGCTCAAATCTTTGGACGAAGAGACCCCTTTGGATGTTGACGGCGAAGAGCAGAAAATTGTTTTCACAGCTAGCGCTGAAACGCCAGTCAAAGGAAGTCAATCCCTTGCGGAAATGCCAGCAAGACAAACCAATCAATTTGCGCCGGTGGCAAGGCGAGAAGAATTGTCAAGCAGGCAAGCAATCAGTTTTGGGCAGCCCTCAGTTCAGGGGGCAAGAACAGCTGAGGAAATTTCGCAAGTTGAAAAAGTGCAAACTCCACCTCAGGTTAGAAGTGATTTTAGCAATGATTTTAACAATAAGAGTAAGCAATCAGAAGACGTTGCGCAAGCGAGAATCAGGCAATCACTGAATTTTTCAAATTTGCAATCTCAGCAAGGCGTCAAAAAAGCAGAGGCGGCCAAAGTTTTTGATTTTGAAGATAGCGATTATGCCAGCAGATTGAGAGAAAAGATTAGTGCCAATTCAACGCATGAATCAGATTTTGGGACTTTTTCAATCAACAAGTCAAACGAAAGGACAGAGGTTGAGCCCCAAAGACAGTCATTTGGCTCGCTAAGTTTTTCTTCAGCGCAAGAATTGCCAGTTGAAAAAACTGCAACAGACGTCAGTCAAAAGCTTGAGCCCTCAATTTCAACTCCAACAATGGAATCATCAGGAGGCGCCAAAACTTGGAATTCTCCAGATTTCAAAAGACAAATCTCGCCGGCAGTTCAATTGAAAGAAAATCAAACTGATTCAATTCAGGGCAATGTTTATGAAGAGCAGGCGCCAAAGACTGCTCAAAGAACTTATTCGCCATATGTGATTGTCCCTTCCAGCTACAAAGAGAAAGGTGATCCCAAGATTCAGGGAAATACGGTGGACTTGAGTTAGTATATGGCAATAAAAGTCTAAAACAAAATGCGGCTGAAGTCGGAGACATTGAACCGACAGAATTGCTACATTGTTTTTATACTGGCCACATTTAAGTGAAATAAACAATACAACAGTTTAGCAATGTAACAATTTGAGCCAAGTTGACAATTGGCTGGGGAAATGCTAACATCTTAGTAGGAAGATAGGGCTGAAATGGGTTCGCAGGAATGCGGACTTTTTGTTTTAATAAGGCCGATTCGAATCTACGAATAAAATACGAATCTACGAATAACAAAAAAAATAAAATGTGTCATCCTGAACTCCCTCCATAGCGATGCCGCATGGCTACCGTGTTTCAGGATCCTAGTTGTGCCAAGGTTGGTGAATTAAAGTTAAGAGATTCTGAAACAAGTTCAGTATGACAAAGATGTAATAAGAAAATTTTAAAAATGTAAATTGTAATTAATAGATAATCACTGGCGAAAAACTGTTTCACGCAAATCATGGATAATCTGTGATTGGTGAAAATCTGTTGGACATCCGTGAAAATCAGTTATCAATAATTATGGCAAAGAAAAAAATTAAAGAAGAGGAGCAACAAAGTCAAAGCGGAAGACTAGGAGAGTTTGGAAGTGCAATTATGCAAATTGCGCAGGAAAAAGGAATTTCCAAGGACATGGTTATTGAAACCATCGAAGCTGCCTTGTCTGCAGCTTACAAAAAAGATTATGGAAAAAGAGGCCAACGTATCAGGGCTCAATTCAGTGAAGTTGTTGGAGCTGCAAAATTTTTCTTGGTGAAAGATGTTGTGGATGAAACAACCAGAGAATTTGTGGATGAGCAGTTCGAAGAGGATGAAATTGAGGTACCCGAACCTGCCCGCAATGCTTCACATAGCGAGGTAGCGGGAGAAGTTGTTGAGGGAGAGGAAAAATTGCCACGCTTTAATCCTGAACGAGACATCACATTGGAAGATGCCAAAAAAATCAAGAAAGATGCGGTTATTGGAGATATTATCGAGATTGAACTTGAACCGCACTCTGATTATGGCCGCGTGGCTGCTCAGACAGCAAAACAGGTCATCATTCAGCGTATACGTGAAGCTGAGCGTGATAGTATGTTTGCTGAATACAAAGAAAAAGAAGGTGAGGTTGTCAGTGGTACAATTCAACGTATCGAAGGACACAATGTGTATGTTGATCTTGGAAAATCAATCGGAGTTTTGTTCCCTTCTGAACAAGTTCAAGGTGAAAATTTGCGCATGGGACAACGCGTAAAAGTTTATCTTTATAAAGTTGAATCTGATCCAAAAGGACCTGGCATCACACTTAGTCGAACTCATCCTGAAATGGTGCGCAAGCTTTTTGAATTGGAGGTTCCTGAAATTTTCACTGGCACAGTTCAAATTAAAGCTATTGCCAGAGAAGCTGGAGCTCGCAGCAAAATTGCAGTGACCTCAAGCGAAGAAGGAATTGATCCAATTGGTTCATGTGTTGGGCAAAAAGGAACTCGTGTTCAAGCTGTGATTGATGAATTGGGTGGCGAAAAAATCGACATCATTTTGTGGAATGAAAAACCTGAGAAGTTTATTGGTGCAGCAATTAGCCCTGCTAAAGTTCTTGGTGTCAAGCTTGATCTTGATCGAAAAGAAGCTAAGGTAACAGTGCCTGAAGATCAATTGTCATTGGCAATTGGAAAGCAAGGTCAGAATGTACGCTTAGCAGCTAAACTTGTTGGTTGGAAAATTGACGTGATTGGCGCAAAAGTTGAAGTTAAAAAGGAAGAAACTGGGGAGGAGCAGGCAGCTTAATAGTAAACAAATTCTAATGTCATCCTGAACTTGTTTCAGGATCTTCGTTAGGCTAAAGTTAGTGAATTAAAAAAAGTAGATGCTGAAACAAGTTCAGCATGACATAAGAAATAAAAAAGTATGAATAAAATAGTAATTATTGGTCACAAAAATCCTGATACGGATTCAATAGTTTCAGCTATTGTTGGGGTTGAGCTTTTTTCGAAAGTATTTGGAAAAGAGGCTTTGGCTTGTCGGGCAGGAGAATTGAACAATGAAACCAAGTTTGTGTTGGGTGAAATTGGAGTCAAGGCTCCCGTGGACATTGAAACATTGACTGGCGATTTTAGTGTTGCCCTGGTTGACCACAATGAAGCTGGCCAAATTTCTGGCAAAGTTGATTGTAATAATATTGATTACGTTATTGATCATCATAAATTTTCATTGAAAACAGAAGCGCCGATTTTTTGTGCGACTCAATATATTGGAAGCACCGCTTCGCTGATTGCAAAAATGTTTTTCGAGAAAAATATTGCAATCTCAGAAAGCGGTTGCAAGCTTCTTTTGGCAGGAATTCTTTCAGACACTTTGAATTTGACCTCGCCAACAACAACCGAAGAAGATAGAGTTTTGGTTTCTAAATTAAATGAAACCGCAAAAATTGAGATTGACGGTTTTGTAGCTGGAATGTTTGCGGCTAAATCAAGTTTAGAAGGAATTTCGGTTAGTGAAATTATCAACCTTGACTATAAGGTTTTTGAAATGGGAACTTTAAAAGTTGGAATTGGCGTTTGGGAAACAACCAGTCCAGCGAGTGTTAATGAAAAACAAGCAGCTATCTTAAAAGAATTGGTTATTAAGAAAGAAGCTGAAAAAATGGATTGTCTGTTTTTTGCAGTGATAGACATCATCAAACAGAATTGTCAGTTGTATCTGATAGGTGAAGCTGAAAAAAAACTTGCTGAAAAAGTTTTTGGTGGAGAAATCGAAAATGAAGTGATGATTTTGCCAGGAGTGGTTTCTCGAAAAAAACAAATGGTTCCCCAACTTACGGAAGAACTTAGTAGATAGATTTAATTTTAGATATTTTTTATTTTTTGTAATCAGTCATTAGCCATCAGTCATCACCAGTTAAAGATGACTACTTGCTGATGACCGATGACTAGTATTTTTTTATGATAAATTCAGAATTTAAAAAACTTCCTAATTCGCAAGTAGAAATTTCCGTGTCGGTTTCTTGGGACCAGTGGGAAAAATATCTTGATGTTGCTGCTAAGCAATATTCGCAGGAAATCAAAATTGAAGGTTTTCGTCCGGGCAAAGCTCCGAAGAATATGGTTGAGCAAAAAGTTGGCAAGGGCGCTCTTTTGGAAGCAGCTGCTCAAAATGCACTTCGCGAAACCTATGCAAAAGTGTTGATTGAGAAAAAAATTGAGGCAATTGGCAATCCAAAAGCGGAATTGACCAAGCTTGCTGAGGGTAATGCTTTGGAATATAAGATTGTGACAGCGGTAGTTCCTCAGTTGACGCTTAAGCCATGGCGAAAAGCAATGGAAAAAATCAACAAAGAGCATGCTAAAAAAGACGGCGCTGTTTCTGAAAAAGAAATTGACAAAGAACTTGAAGATATTGCAAAAAGTCGAGTCCAGCATGTGACAGTTGAGCGTGAAGCTCAAGACGGTGACAATGTTGTTTTAGATTTCACGGTCAAACAGGGAGGCGTGCCGATTGAAAATGGCACCAGCAAGAATCACGCTCTGATTTTAGGCAGAGGAGTATTTATTCCTGGTTTTGAGGAAAATATTCTTGGCATGAAAGCAGGAGAGGAAAAAGAATTCGAACTAACTTTTCCCGCCGAGTATCACGCCAAAAATTTGGCCGGCAAACCAGCGCAATTTGAGGTTAAGGTGAATGAGGTTCAGGAAAGAAAATCGCCGCAACTCAGTGACGAGTTTGCTCGCTCACTTGGAAAATTCAAAGATTTGGCTGACATGAGAAAAAATGTGGCAGAAGGGATGGTTGAAGAAAGAAAAAATGAACTTAAAGAAAAAAAACGTGGCGAATATATTGATGCCTTGATTGAACATTCGCAGGTGGAGCTTCCAGAAGTTCTGGTACATGAAGAATTGCACAAAATGATAGGGGAATTTGAAATGCAGCTTCAAGGAATGGGTATGACTTTTGATCAATATCTTGGCCAGATTAAAAAAAGCTTGGATGATCTTGAAAAAGAGTGGGAGCCGCAAGCAATCAAACGAGTCAAGGCCGCACTTGCCCTTGAAGAAGTTGCGAAAGAAGAAGAAATCAACGTTCCGTCCGAAGAGGTTGAGGCTGAAATGAACAAAACTCTGGCGCAATACAAAAAAGTCAAAGACATTGAAAAAAATGTCGATCTTTCCAAGTTGTATGACTATGTGAAGGGCACGATGCAGAATGAGAAAGCGTTGGAGCTTTTTGAAAGTATTAAATAGTTCTCTGCGAATTATTTGGCCACTGAATAGGTGGTTGAATTTGTACGAAAGTTCGAGTGAATTTTTAATTTAAAATTTGAAATTTTTAATCAATTTTAAATTTTATAATTTACAAAACGGATAATTTTTTGGGATATTATCAAATAAATTGAGTCATTTTGACATTAAGATTTGATTTCAAATTAAAAACTTTAAATTTCAAATTTATGAACAGTCAGTATCTCATTCCAACGGTGATTGAAAAAACGAGCTATGGCGAGCGGGCTTATGATATCTATTCGCGCTTGCTCAAAGACCGAATTATTTTCCTTGGAACAGCCATTGATGATGGCGTAGCTAACGCCATTATTGCGCAGCTACTTTTTCTGGAACAGCAAAATTCCAAGGAAGATATTAAAATTTACATTAATTCTCCTGGCGGTTCAGTCAGTAGCGCGCTAGCAATTTACGATACGATGCAGTACGTCAAGCCTGACATTCAAACGATTTGCGTGGGGCTGGCTGCTT
>CAIJXA010000011.1 GCA_903824515.1 uncultured bacterium | reverse complement strand
GCAGGTTGATTGTAGAATTTAATTAAAAAATACTTTGATTTATTGCAAATTCATTGTTAAAAGCATATATTGCTGTTATTATATATCTATAAAAAAATAACTTTAATTTTATGCTTCAATACATAGTTTTAGTTGGTGCTGCTGCACAATTTGTTGGGATATTTATATATATCAAGGGAGTTATTAAAGGAAATATAAAACCAAATAAAATGACTTGGTTAATGTGGTCAATTGCACCATTAATTGCAACGGCTGCAGCTTTATCTGCTGGAGTCCGTTGGGCTGCAATCCCTGTTTTCATGTCTGGATTTGGTCCACTTTTAGTTTTTATCAGTTCTTTTGTTAATTCTAAATCATATTGGAAACTAGAAAAATTTGATTATTTCTGTGGTGCATTTTCAATTTTAGCTTTAGTTTTATGGGCTATTACCAAACAGCCTGCAATAGCTATAATTTTTGCAATTGCAAGTGATGCATCTGCTGCATTGCCAACAATTATTAAATCATGGAAACATCCCGATTCTGAAAGACCTGAAGCATTTATGGCTGGGCTATTTAGTGCACTAACAAGTTTTTTTGTATTAAAAACATTTAGTTTTTCAGAAATTGCATTTCCTGCTTATCTTGTTTTGGTTTGTGCAACACTAATTATAGCTGGCTACAGAGGTAGAATACTATCAAACAAATTGCTTTTAAATAAGGGATAAATTAGCTAAATAAGTTCCCACTTCATCCCACAACCTCAACAAAATAATAAAAACAGGAGCGCATTAAAGCGCTCCTGTTTTTATTATTTTGTTTGAAGTTGAGAGGGATTCGAACCGGCAGAAGTGAGTTAGAGAATTTTCAGCAGAAAATTGTCGCAACGAACGTCGACAAATGCGGATGAGCATTCAGCGCCACCGCGGGCAAAGAATTTGTGAGTGTCGACGAACAAATGACGCGAAAATCCCTCATCCCCAACTTTGTATAGAAATCAGATGGAATTTTTTGTTT
Organism: uncultured bacterium; assembly: GCA_903824515.1. Taxonomy (GTDB): domain Bacteria; phylum Patescibacteriota; class Minisyncoccia; order Moranbacterales; family GWC2-37-73; genus CAIPMZ01. The sequence continues at coordinate 4,880 of CAIJXA010000011.1, read as the reverse complement.
ACATCCTCAAAAGTCTCAAGGATAATCGTTTTTATATTGGTCAAACAAATGATATCGTCAGCAGGATCAAACGGCATAATTCAGGGCAAGTAACTGCGACAAGAAACAGGAGACCATTGGGGGTTATTCACACTGAAAAATTTGCAACCAGAAAGTGAAACCATGCAAAAAGAAAAAATATTTAAAATCACTAAAGAGCCAAAAATACATTTTAGAAAATATTATTAAAATTACATAGCCCGCTATGTAATTTTTTATACCTAAAAATCCTTGCTCCGGGCTCTTATTGACTAACCTGAAGACAAGCTAAATTTTAGTCGAGGACTGGGCTTTTTTCAAATTAAGCAATTGTCAACCTCACCTCAAAACAAAACTTGTCATGGAAATACTGCCATGAGCAATCCCATGAGCAAAATATTCGAGCTGATCGTCGTCTTCCTGCAAAGCTAGAACATACAGCAATGGCAAATAATGCTCTGCAGCAGGAACAGCAAAGCTGGCTTGAGAGTCCAGCTGGATATAGTTTATCAAAGCTTGGTGATTGCGATTGTCAATTGCTTGCAAAACTTTCTTTTCAAAATTTTCAGCCCAAGCAAGGGGCTTTGCATTTTCTTCAAACTCAAGCTCACTCAAATTATGCACGATATCCCCACTGCCAACAATCATAACTCCTTGCTCGCGAAGTGGGCGCAGAGCTTTGCCAAGTTCATAGTGAAAGTTAGCTGGCTTGGTTGCGTCAAGGCTCAATTGCAATACTGGTACATCCGCCTTGGGAAAAAGGGAGGCGAGTGGAATCCAGGCACCATGATCAATCCCCCACTCGTTGTTTGTTTTCACTTCAACAAGAGGAGCAAGAAGTTTTTTTATTTGCTGGGCCAGCTCAGGACAACCAACGGCTGGGTATTTCAATTCATACAACCATTGCGGAAAACCATAAAAATCATAGACTTGTTTTGGATTCTCCAAATCTGAAATTGCGGTTTCTTCGATGTTCCAATGAGCAGAGATAACCAAAATTGCTTTGGGCTTGGCTAATTTTTTTCCAAATTCACGCCACTGCTTTCCATAATAATTATCAATTTCCGCCGACATCGGACTGCCGTGACCAACAAAAATTGCTGGAATTCTGATTTTAGTCATAGTTATAAATATCAATCAAGTTTGTTAGTATGCTACATTTCGTCTGAATCTTTCAAATTGATTCTTCTTTGTAAATATATTTTACCATGCCTCAACTAAAACCTAAACTTTGGTTTAAATATGCAAACAGCCCTGCTATTGACTTTTTTCAAATATATCTTATAATTTGCAAATTAAGCACTTTGACAATCTGTTCGAGAGAAAAATAACTTAACCAGGAGAAAGTTCATGGATACTGGAGATATACGCAAAACAACGATTCCCGCAAGCAATTTTGTGGCCACACTTGCCAAAAATGTTGAAAACAGCACCCTGACCGACACTCAATTCCGTCAATTGGTCCGAAACACACTACCAATTGTGATTATTGACACACCCAAGAAAAATGAAGAGTACGTTGAGATTACTTTTTCAGTCGAAGATTTGAACAGAATCTTTTCACAAAAAATGATTTCAATTGCTATCGATAACGTCAACATCGAAACAAATTTATGCAAAATAATATGCGTCGATGAAGACATTATGCACATTGAACTGAGCACTGGAAAAGTCTTTACGCTTATTCCAGAAAGTATTTCAAGAAATGGAATTAGTGGGAGATGTTTATTTGAAAATGACTATCAAATCAACTTCACAATGTGATAACACGATTTTGACTGGCAAGTCAATCCAATTTTTCATTTCATTAATTCTTAAAACGCAAGGAGTTTCAAAGTCATGTCATTTACCCTACTACACTCAACTTATCCAGAAATTGATCTCATCATCGAACAGCTTCCTGGACTTGCATTTGAATTTATTGAAGATATCTTTGATTATACCAGGGTCGCCATCAGCATCTGCCTTAATGTTTTTACAGCTGCCTGCATTGATGCTTTGACTAACATCGTCACAGAAATCTGTGACATCTTTCTGGATTTTCAGGAAATTTTGACCGAACCTGTCTATAGTTATTTTTGAAATATTTTCATCAATCAAAAGAGAAAGAAACCATGAAAAAAGATTCCTTATTTCCGATTAAACAGTTGAATAAATCCCTGTTAAAATCGCCGTCACTGGGACCGCTTTGCAAAATTTTGACAACTTGCGCCTTTGAACCAGCACCAACGAAGCCGATTGGGCCCAATGAGCAGAGCAAGGGTTGGCTTACTGACGTGGAAATCGCTGCATACACCCTTGCTGTTCAACATGCTGATTCCCACAACAGGATAATCATGAAATTGTGTGGCAGTCATGATCAAGGGAAGATTAAAATCAGCATAAAGGAGCTTGAGAAGCTAAAAAATTTCGAAGAATTATACTATTTTTATGATAATTTTCTTTGGGTTGAAATTAATCTGAGAATTAGCAAACCAAAAAATGGCTTTGTCTTTGACGTTAGGGCTGACTATGAAATTGTGGAACTAAAAAAATCCACTCCCAATCCTTCAACGAAGGGCCCAACAATTTTTCTTCTGCCAAAGCCAGACGAAAAAACTTGCGACAATGGTTGCCTTGACTGCGACTCCTACTGCAAACCTTCACCGAAAAAATAACCAACAAAACACAGTCGATTCAATCATTCCCCAAAAAGTGGAGATACACCACTATGACATCGTTACCAAGGAGACTAAGCCTGGAAGAAATGCTCAGCCAAGCAATCAAAAAAATCAAGCACAAAAAAATTTCTTCCCTCGAGAAGTGTCCTGCGACTTATGATTACACCGTAACTTTCGATGGTGGCAAGTCGCTACATATTTTCAAAATATACGCTACCAGGGGAATTGATACAATTATTCTTAACTTTTCTATCAAAAAAAGTAAGTACGTGGCGCATTTCGAAAATAACACCCTCAGGAGTGCAAAAAAAATCAATTAAGCAACAACCGCCGCCACCCCGGTCAATGGGTGGTTTTTTTGTGGCTCTTTGTCAAAACGTGTGGTGGTTTTTGTCATTGCGAGCGTAGCGTAGCGAAGTCGAAGAATCTGAGTTTTAGCGCTAAAAGGAGTAAATACTGGCTCAGATCCTTCGACTACGCATCATTGCTATCGAAATTCTGCTTCGCTCAGGATGACAATAACATTAGTCATGGGGTGGAACAATCAAATACCGCTTTATTGAAATAAAAGGATATTGATACCCCAGGGCAAGCCCTGGACCCTTCAGGCTCACGAGGCAAGACATGTCACTCGTGAGCGACGTGTCAAGCCTCGTAGGCAAATCACCTTTTGCTGCGTCGCTCACTGCGAAATGAAAGATTACTTTCAGTTCACTCACTTCGCTAAATAATAAAAATTAAACTTATCCACCACCCTGTTTAGTATAGAGCCGCTTTTATTGTAAAATATTCTCGATAATGCTACCATTTATTTAAAGTTAAGTTAACTAGCTAATTTTAAATTATGAAAAAAGACAATAATATCATCGCTACAATCATAGCTGTAATTTTGCTGATCATCTCAGCTGGAGCTTATTTTATGGTTTCAAAAAAAAGTTTACCGAGCACCGGCATGGACACTTTTGCACAATGCCTTGCTGACAAGGGCGCCAAGTTTTATGGAGCCTCCTGGTGTCCACACTGCCAGAATCAAAAAAAACTATTGGGTGAATCAAGAAATATGCCCTATGTGGAGTGCGCCACAAATGGCGGAACAGGACAAGCACAAATTTGCGCTGATAATAAAATTGAAGGCTATCCAACTTGGATTTTTGCCGACAGCTCAAGGCAAAGCGGCGAGATTTCGCTTGAAATCTTGAGTCAGAAAACTGGCTGCACCCTCGCTCAATAAAAGGATACTAATACCCCGGGGTGGACTCTCGCTTTGCTAGATAGTAAAAGGGGTATAAACCCCTGAGGTTTGCCTTATACCCTACAGGCTCACACCGATAAAATCGGTGAGGTATTAACCCCTTTGCTGCCTCCATTGAATCGGTCCCGATACACATCAGGACGCTCACTTTGCTAGATAATAATTATTAACTCATGAAAATATGGGGTCGTACGCAAATCATGCTTTTGAAAAATAGCATATGCCCCTGAAAACATTTTTACAAACTTGCATCCTTTTTTGAGCACACACTTAGCCCAAGACTACGGCTACGCGCTCGGAGTCGCTGTCGCTTCTATGGCCAAAAAAGAACGCGAGTTCGTAAAAATTCCGAGTTACTTTTGAATCATTCAAGACCATAAATTTCGCATAATCCAAAATATGACCCAAACAATAAATCTCATTCTTTCAGTTCTCACTTTTTTGGCCCAAACTTTTCTCCTCTGGGTTCTTGTATTTTCCCTAATTTCTTTTAAAAATGTCAGGAAAATAGCCGCAAAATTCTTGTCAGAAAAAAATGTGATTTTCGCTGCTTTTGTCATTTCACTCTTAGCCACAGGTGGAAGTCTTTATTATTCTCAAATTGCAGGTTTTGCACCATGTGAACTTTGCTGGTTTCAAAGAATTTTCATGTATCCCCAAGTGATTATCCTGGGGCTTGCACTCGTAAAGAAAGAAGGCAAGATTATCGTTTATAGTCTGCTTTTGGCAAGCATCGGTGCGCTCATCTCACTGTGGCATAATTATATTATTTATATTTCTCCTAAAAGTACAACTTGTTTGGCCTCATCAGTTTCCTGCGCAACAAAATTCGTGCTTGGACTTGGCTATGTCACAATCCCACTTATGGCGCTGACAGCTTTTGCCCTTATAATAATGCTTTTTGTTGGGCAAAAAATAAGCATCAAAAAATAATTTTTTGTGATGCCACT
>CAIJXA010000010.1 GCA_903824515.1 uncultured bacterium | reverse complement strand
TCGAAGAATCTGAGTTTTAGCGATAAAAGGAGTAAATACGGGCTCAGATCCTTCGACTACGCATCATTGCTATCGCAATTCTGCTTCGCTCAGAATGACAATAACATTAGTCATAGGGTGGAACAACCAAATACCGCTTTAGTTGGGCTTCAAAGCTAGCAGGGGAAACGAAGATGCTGGCATCGGCTGGATTTTTTCCACCAGGATAATCTTGAATGTGATGATACATCAAAATTGGAACGGCTGGCGAAACAAAAATTTCACTCGGAGAAATCTGAGCGTTCAAATTGGGTGGCACCTCCATGAGGGCGGAAACATTTTCTTTGCTGTTTGCATAGATTTGAAAGAAAATTAGAAAGACGCCAAAAAGAGAAATGGAAAGTAGTAAAATGAAAGATGTTTTTTTCATAGCTTCTCAATTATAATTTAAAAGAAAAAAAATAACAACGCATTTTTTTGAACTACAATTGTTTTCGCTAAACTTGAGAATATACACAAGAATGAATTGATGTTTCGTTTGCTATATTTTTTCAAAATATGTGATATAATAAATTTATATTTATCGACTTAATTTAAGCAAGGTTTGAAACATCAATAAAAAACAATAATTATGAAGAAAGTAACTTTAAATCGTGATTTTTTTGTGAATTTTTCTTTTGGAAAAACATTTTCAATTTGGTTGCTCCTTGTTTTGTTAATAGTTGGTATCTTTTCAATTTCAAATAGAGCTTCCGCGGAGTTGTATATTCCTTTTCCTTACGGCGGTTATGTCGATTATGGCTATTATGATTTTGGTAACGCTTCAAAAAGTGCCTGTGATGCTGCCTTGGCAAGTTATGCCACTGCTGATGGTCACAAATTTTCTGGTTCTTGCTCCCTTGGCGGCAGTTGCGGGGCTTGCGGCAGGCCTAGTTCGACTTGCACCTCAAGCAGACCAATAGATTACGGTGCTTGTTTTTATTATGGATTAAATCATATTTATAATCGCACAACCGATTCTTCAGTTAACATATCACGAAGGGGTTATCTCGACATTAATGGTAGGGAGGATTCAGCTGTGCTCTCTCAGGGAGAATATAAGGCTGGCAATGGTCTCAAAAAAGGCGATACATTATTGATTTCATTGCCTAATCTAGGTCCTAGTTTTGTTGACTTTACTACAAGGCATCTGAATGGTGCCGGTGAAGTTTGTGGAGGTATGTCTTTTTCGGGGTGTTATTTAAGTTATTTACGTCTTAATCCAGAGCTTAGCGATTATCCCGTGCCACAGGTAGCGCTTTTTACCCAGTTCCCATCAGACTATGTCACATATGAGGTTGCAAGCACAACTGGTCCAATCTCATGTGTTTCCAAGGCTCAAACAGGAGTTTTTTGTACTCTTACTGATAAGCCAACTAACTCAAATCAATTTTCAATTGAAATTAAAATGAAGGGAACTGGCACTAAAGTCACTGGAACTTTTTATAATACCCACGCCAATTGGTGGGCTAATTCAGCCGCTGAAAATAGTCCTTACATTACTTTGAAAAAAGGTTTCGATGTTGATCCGGAAAGCTTTTACATTCATTATCCAAATCCCCCAATAGTTAATGGCGGCTGGTCAGCTTGGAGCACTTGCAGCAAGACTTGTGGCTCTGGTACACAGACTCGCACTTGCACCAGTCCGGCTCCGTCCAATGGCGGCTCGCTTTGCGTTGGAGTAACTTCGCAAGCCTGCAACACCCAAGCCTGTGTTGACAATAGTTGCGCAGCCAATACCTGCACTACTACTACTTGCAACAACAGCATCGCAATTGTTCAAGGCACGAAAATTTGCGCTGACAACTCTTGCGCCGCCAAAACTTGCAAAACTGCAACTTGCTGGAATAACCTGACTTGGATTCCTGGGACAAAAATTTGCCCTGACAATTCTTGCGCCGCCAACATTTGCACTACCGCTATTTGTTGGAACAATTTCCAG
>CAIJXA010000009.1 GCA_903824515.1 uncultured bacterium | reverse complement strand
GACGTCTCACGTCGCTTCGCTCCTTGAAACCGAGCGGTTTCAAAACTTCCGCAACGGGGAAATTTCTTTCCCTGACCCCCTTTCTGGTTCTCGTCTTTTTTTATTATAACCTCTGTGCCTTGGGGGAGACTCGAACTCCCAATCCCTTACGAGAACTAGTTCCTAAGACTAGCGCGTATACCAATTCCGCCACCAAGGCATTTAACTGCAATAAAAGGAGTATAAACTATTTATTGCAATCAGACAAGGTTAATTCAACAATTGCTGAATTCTAATTGTTTCAACTTTGAGTGCGCCCTCATCTTCATACTCTCCTTGGTGCCGCGTGCCACTGCCGTAGGTTTCTTTCTTTTGATCCAAATGAAAATTAATTATCAGAGTTGAACCCTCCAAATGTGCATACATATGAAATCTTGGATAACCACTTCTGGCCAGTGGCCGCACAAAACTCATTTCATCTTGTTCATTACGCTGAAAAGCATAGCCAGCTCTTCGCAACAAACTAACGGGATTTTCCTTAATAGCTTCGATTCTAATTTGCATAAGAGTAAAAAATCTAATATTTAAAGCTTATTATCTAGCGAAGTGAACGAAATGAAAGTACTCTTTCATTTTCGTGAGAGTGACGATAACAAAAGGGTGATTTGCCTTCGAGGCTTGCCTCGTGAGCCCGTAGGTTACAGGGCTTGCCCGGGGATATTAATACCCTTTTTATTTTATCCAATGCTTTCCTTTTATCTCTTGATCATCTTCTTCCTTCTTCTCCTGAATTTTTTCCTTGGCCATCTCGCGAAGTTTCTGCAAATCTTCTCCGTCAAGTTGCCTAGCTCGAATCAAAAGGCTTTCTTTGTTATTTTTTTCAGCTTTTTCAATCACTTCAGCCAAGAGTACATCTAAAATTGCCCCAATTTTTGGACCAGGCGCAAGACCCAATTCCATTATCAAATCGTTTCCATTAATTTTCAACATTTTGACGGAAACAGCATCCTTAGAAACTTTTTCAATTATATATTCCAGATGACGAAGCTTGTACGGCTTAGCTTTTGGCGTTCCACTTCCTAAGCGATCAGAAATTCGAAGATTGATCAAATCTTTCACATTTTCTAGTCCAACTTTTTTGATTAACTTACGCACGCTAGCCTCACCAACTTCCTCCGGATTATAATAGAACATGTGATTATCAACCAGTAATACAACTTTGTCAATTATAATATTAGAAAATTTCAATCGCTTGAGCATTTTTTCCACAACTCTTGCTCCAACATGATCGTGATTATAAAAAGTTGCATCAATTCCCTCTCCCCTTTTAGTCTGCGGCTTGGCAATGTCATGGAAAAGCGCTGCCAAGCGAACTTCAAGTTTTCTTGATGGACAATGCTTGAGAGACATCAGACAGTGTTGATATATTGTGTAGATATGATGTTTATTCTGAGCAATGCCAACGCCATTTTCAAGCTCTGGAATGATGTTTTTCAAAACCCCCGTCTTTTGCATCATATCAACACCCTCAGCAGGATTATCTGAAAGAATAATCTTTACAAACTCATCCTTTATTCGCTCACTTGCAACATGAGAGATGAGGGCGGCATTATTTTTTAAAGCTTTAAATGTTTCATTTTCAATTTCAAAATTTAGCTGCGCATGAAAACGAATTGCTCGCAATATTCGAAGGGCATCCTCATTAAATCGCGCATTTGCATCGCCAACTGCCCGAATAATTTTATTTTTAATATCCTCCCGACCGTCAAACAAATCCACAATTTCAAATTCACAGTTTTTCTTTTTTCTTGCGTCCGAAGCTGTATTTGTAATTTGTAATTTGTAATTTGTAATTTTCAAAGCTATTGCATTCATTGTAAAATCCCTTCGACTCAAGTCCTCTGTCAAAGTTTGTGCAAATTTGACCTCATCAGGCCTTCTTCGATCAGAATATTGTGATTCAATTCGATATGTTGTAACCTCGATTACATCATGTTCTCTTCCTGGCCTCACTAAATTATTATTTATAAATGGCTCAACTTTTACGCCAACCGTACCGAACTCATTTTCATAAAAGCTATCTGGAAAAATTTCCATTATTTGCCTTGGATTTGCATTTGTTGCGCAGTCCCAATCTTTTGGAATTTTATCAGACAACAAATCGCGCACGCAGCCGCCCACAATAAATGCTTCAAATCCAGCTATGTCAATTTTTTTTAATACCTCAATCACTGCCTGAGGAATTTTTTTTGTCATAAGATTTCAAGTGTGCGCTTGGCAGGAATCGAACCTACGACGCCCGCCTTAGGACGGCGGCGCTCTATCCACTGAGCTACAAGCGCATTTTTTAATTAAATACCCAATCCCTTAAGAGTTTTAAAGGGTGGACCCACGGGGAGTCGAACCCCGATTTGATCCATGCCATGGATCTGTTCTACCGCTATACTATGGGCCCAAAATATCACCTCATTTCATAGTATCATGTAATAACAGGCGGTCAATGATTATATGGGATTATATATATTAAATTCATAGCTTAATAGCAAAAACGACACCCTAAAGACACAATATTTAAATATTATACAATTTATTAACTATTCTGTCAACTATGAACTCCCTCTTTATTTTTAAGCCCTGTTCCACGTGGAACAAAATACCTCAATTGATGTAATCAGCACTTAAATAATAAATATGACAATTTATGGCACTTTAATATTTTACAAATATCTTCTGCTATTGTTCCATGTGGAACAATAGCAGGCCAGTAGCAACACATATGTATATATATTTATTGTTCGCATTACAATCCAACAAATACAAAACAAAAGCATCCAATCAAACATTGTTCCACGTGGAACAGCATAGATTAATAATCTTGTTTCCTGTTAATCATTTCACAAAATATATTCTCAGCAATGAATTAATTAAATAACAAGATTGTTTCACGTGGAACAATCAATAATTTACCATCTTTTCTTCATAATATTGTTCCACATGGAACAGTATTATGAAAAAAGAAAATTATCTCAAGAATACCTAGATAACATATTTGCAGAAAAATCATTATTTAAATCAATAAAGCCTATTTTGTTCCACGTGGAACAAACCAAGAACATCCATTTGTAGCCATGATTAATAAAAGGGGCATGAATATCACAGGGCAAGTCCTGTACCCCTTGGGCTCACGCAACAAACTGCGTAGACAAATAACCCTTTTGTTATCGTAATCTTGTTCCACGTGGAACAAAAAATTTGTCACTCTATAATCACACTAAAATTAAGCGACTTTTCAAGGCGTCCTCTTAACCTTATGGCGCTATTCAAGAAGTTGCAAGAACCTCACTAATTATTATCATCAATTAATCGGCTTGATCAAAATTAAGGTCTACATTTGTAGACGGCAATATTATTAATAGAATACAGCTTTATTGGATTCAAAGTAATCTGTTCCACGTGGAACACTACATATTAAACATAGCCATCAAAAGACAGATTATACTCGTAAAATTCACAAGTGTCACTAATCAGATATTTAATATCACAAAATACTGATGTAGTTAAGCTTTATAGTCAAAAAGTGCACTAGGTTTTCCCGTATACCTGAATAATTGAAGAAATATGCATATTTAGAGATTGACATATTTACTGTTTTATTTTATAATATATAATAACACGCAAGCCATACGCTACGAGAAGTAATATGCATCCCAATTTATAGGGCAACTGTTATGTACAAACTCTTATAGTGAATACATTTGCTTGAGTGCATCCCGATTCCTGACGGCACTAGCCCAGCATAAGAATGGAGGCCTTCATGCTTAAAATAATCAGGATTTAATGTTAATATTAAAATATACTTAAATAAATATATTTTAATAAAGTTAATTTAAAGATATCTTCATCCACACTAAAACATTGATTAACATTAATCAATAATATTATTTCTACGTATAAGCTACATGCCCAGATTTGAGTATTGGTGCATTATTTAAAAATATAGTATAATATTTGCATATGAAAATCAAACATATAAAATTCACATTACTCATCCTTTGCATAGTCTTTTTTGCTGGCTTTAACTTATTATCCTTTGCTGCCAGCAATGATTCATCACAAAAAGCAATGGTTCTTGATTCGGACAGTGATGGCCTAAGCGACAGCGAAGAGGCACTATACGGTACGGATCCGCGAAATCCGGATACTGACCGGGATGGATATTCTGATGGTGTTGAAGTGAAAAGCGGGTACAACCCATTAAAAGCAGCGCCAGGAGATAAGATCGTGACTGCGAATAGTGGGCCAGATGCACAAAAAATAACTACTTCGGAAACATCCTTGACAGACTCTTTTAGCGCTGATTTTCAAGCATTTATCAATTCAAAAAATGGACAAAATATCTCAACCACAGATGTTAAATCATTCATAGATACATCCCTAACAGATAAACTTAGCGTCACAGACATTAATGATGTGATAACCATAGACAGGTCGCAATTAAAGATTAAGAATCAACAATATTCTTTACTCTCAACTGAGGACAAAAAGCGAAAAATTCAAGAAGATGCCGCACAATATATAAATCAAGTTACTTACTTATTAATTAGCAACGCACCAATATCCATAGTAACCACTGAAGATCTAGATACTTTCCAAAACGATTTTATGAATCGTCTTGCTGATTTTTCTAGTCCAGAAAATACTAAGTATTTTTCTGACCTTGGAAACCGTTTAGAACTTTTTTTACAACAATATAACACACTTGAGGTACCAGAAACCATGATTGACCTACACCTCAAATTTGCCAGATTAATTGGTGCTACATCTTTTTTAAAAAACTTACCCGCATCTGACAACACAACTGATCCGTTAGGAAAAATGCTTATTTTAACCAAAATAAAGGACCTAACGGGTTTATTAAATGTATTTTTTGCAAATGATTTCCAAGATTACCTCAAGCAAATCAATTAGTTAAATATAAAAAAATTGTTTCATGAAAAAGAAAATTCTCTTATTAATACTTTTATTTGTAATGCTTTTTGGATTTAAACTCGAAGCTGAGGCAGCAATTCCAGTTGTAGATGTAGGACCAGGTGTTGTCACAGCAGGACAAACGACTTTTACTGACGTAGCAACGAGTGAAACAGTTATAGAAAGAGTATTATCTAAAGTAGCAAATATAGCCGCTTCAGGATCAATTGTCGCTGCTAAATTACTTGCAATGAAGGCAGAACAGCTTCTTGTAAAGGCATTGGTTGGTGGTGAGAGTGGCAATTCTACGATTATTCGAGATTTTGCTGACTATCTTTACAATGCTCCAAAGCGAGAAGCAACGACTCAAATGACTGCATTTTTCAATAGCACTAGTCAAGGTCGGGCATCATCGCTCAACTACGAGGGTGTTGGAACAAACTATGATGCCTATTTGATCGCTCAAGCGAAAAATGCAATAAACGGACAGTCATTTACGACAGATATTCAGTCTCAGGTTACAGATCCAGCCACCAATATGTTTTCGGGGGGAAATATGAAGGGTGTTATGTCATTTTTTCAATGCTCAAATAATCCCTATTGCTACACATTGGTAGCAACTGAAAAGTATAATGCTGAATTTACTAAGGCACAAACAATTGCAATCCACGAAAATTCTGGTGGGTTTATGCCAACAAAATCAAATGGTCGCATAACCAACCCAGCTTCAATTGCTCAAAACGCTCTCCTGGAGGTTGATAAGATGGGAACTCAACTCTCGATGAGTGCTACAAATAACGGAGCTTTTGAACAAACACCTTCAGCTTTGCTTCAGATTGCCGAGGGCACTGCCATAAGCACAGCAGCTAGAATTGGTAACTACGGTATTGTAGACCCAATCAAGAATTCAATTGATCAAAAACTTAGCACGCTTCCATTTAGTTTATCCTACAGCAAATCTGCTGGATGGAACGTTTCTGCTAGTGTTGGTGGAACAAATCTTAGCGCTGGACTAAAATCATACAACACCTCGGCAAAAACAGGTAATAGTTGTGCAGTTAACATTAGCGCCGGGGCTACAGGTTCAAATTGCAATTAATAAATGGGTATTAATACCCCGTGGCAAGCCCTGTACCCCTTTTGCTCACGCAGCAAGCTGCGTGAGCAAATCACCCTTTTGTTATCGTCGCTCGCTCGAAAATGAAAGAGTACTCTCATTTAATTTACTTCGCTAGATAATAGACTCTCTTATAAAGCCAAAAGAGCATCATATTGATGTTCTTTTTTTTCTTTTTTAGTGTGTACTTTTTTTGTGGGGACAGCAAGACAGTTCTTGTAACCCCATCAGCCCGTTTAGTATATCATATACCAAAATTTTGCAAAATTGGGAGCCGACAAAGGTTAAGCTGGATCAAATCAGGGATTTAATGGCTAAAGTTTGATATTTTTGTATTTTGCAAAGTTTGTGTCATAATATGAGCCAACTGTTGATTTTGCATTGTATTATGGTATACTGAGATTAAAGGAAAAATATATGAGTAAACAAGAAATCAAAGACCGGGTTCGAAAAGCTATTGAACTCAATAAATTTAAAAAAGACATTCAGAAAGTGTCTTTGTTCGGTTCATATCTCCACGGTGATGCCAAGGAAACCAGCGATGTGGATGTCTTGATGGAATTTACGCCTGATGCCCACATCAGCCTTTTTGACCTTGTTGAAATTCAATATACTATGGAAGGTCACATTCAAAAAAAGGTTGACCTCCTCACTCCTGATAGTCTTAGTAAATTTTTTCGCGATGAAGTAATCAATGAAGCTGAACTTATCTATGAGAAATGACAGAACATATCTTGAACATATTTCGGAAGCCATAGAAAAGGTTGAAAAATACATCAAGTATGTTGGTGATTTTGAAAATTTCTCCCAAAATGATATGGCCTTTGATGCTGTGATACGGGAACTTGAAATTATCGGAGAGGCCTCAAATAATATCAGTAATGAATTTCAAAAAGAAAATCCCAACATTCCCTGGAAGCTGATTATCGGAATCAGAAATAAGCTCATTCACGAATACTTTGGAGTGAGCAAAAAGATTGTTTGGGAAACTTGCCAGGATGATTTGAAAGAATTGAAAAAAATTGTAAAATCTCTTTTGAAATAGACTTTCACTTAAAACAAAAAAACAAATCAGCAGGAGCCTAAACTCTTGTTTTTTTGTTTGCATTTTTCGCATATTGCTGGTATTTTGTGGGGACAATAAGCATTTCATAATTGCTGAAATTCAATGGAAAGCCAGTTATCATCGCAAGAGAAAATAGACATTTACAAAAATCTTTTAAAAGGCAGGGATGATGTTTTTGCGGTGCGCTGGCAAAAGGCAGATGGTTCGGCAAGCGGATATACGCCAGTATGCACCAATGAATGGAAAAAGGGCTTGTGCAACAAGCTTTTGAGAAAGAAATGCAAAGACTGCCCGCACAAAGATTATGCCAAACTCGATGATTATCATATTGAACAGCATTTGAGGGGCAATAAAGTTTATGGTGTCTACCCCTTGCTTGATGACAATAGCTCATATTTTATAGCTGCTGATTTTGATGGAAACCATTGGCAAGAAGAAGCCACAAAATTTGCTAGGCAATGCCAAAAGCACGGCATTGAAGCTTATCTTGAAAGGTCACGCTCTGGAAATGGCGCTCATGTTTGGATATTTTTTGAAGAGAAATATCCTGCATATAAAAGTAGATCAATTGCGACAAATATTTTGAAAGAAGCTGAAATCATTGATCAATTCGACAAGGATGATTCTTTTGACAGACTTTTCCCCAATCAGGATATGCACGGCGGAGAAGGCATGGGCAATCTCATTGCCCTGCCACTGCAAGGAGAATCAAGAAAGCTTGGCAATTCTGTTTTTATTAACTACGATAATAATTTTGAAATGGTTGCTGACCAGTGGGAATTTTTGAAACAAGCAAAGAAAATTTCAACAGCAAAATTGGATAACATTTGGCAATCATTCAATAGCGAAGCGCCACTTGTTTCTAGCAATCATAAAAACAAATTGACCATAACCCTGAAAGAGCAACTATATATTCTGAAAAATAATTTGCCAAAATCGGTGGCTATTTTTTTGAAAGACAATCTCAATCTGATCAATGCTGATTTTCTGATCAAAAAGAAAATGGGCATGAGTGTATATGGCTTGGAAAAATATTTCAAACTTATACATTCAGAGGGCGAATTGGTTGCACTGCCAAGAGGATTTTCGCCTCAGCTCACTGATTTTTTGAACGAAAAATCAATCAAATATGAAATAATGGATAAGCGTTTCAAGTCTGAGCCGATAGAATTCAGTCCGAAATACAAGCTCTTTGACTATCAAAGCGAAGCAGTGGAATCAATGCTGAACGCTGACAATGGCGTTTTGGTTGCGCCACCAGGATCGGGTAAAACTGTCATGGGAATTGATTTGATTGCAAAGCTTAAGCAACCAACTTTGATTTTGGTTCACAAAAAGCAAATCTACAATCAGTGGCTTGATCGCATTGAAAGTTTTCTAGCAATTCCCAAAAGAGACATCGGGCAATTTTGCGCCAGCAAAAGAACTGTTGGAAAAAAGATTACAGTTGCCATGGTGCAGACGCTTAATAAGATTGAAAATATTGATGATATTTCAAGCAAGGTCGGATTAGTTATTGTCGACGAGTGCCACCATGTGCCAGCTAGAATGTTTCGCAACGTCATCACAAAATTAAGACCGCATTATCTCTATGGCATGACTGCCACGCCAGAACGCAAAAACAATGATGAAAAATTGATTCACATGTATTTGGGAGAAATTTTGCATGTTGTTGATAAAAATTATGAAAAAACAAAAACGATATTGAAGAATACAAAGACAAGTGTCATTATCAGAGAAACAACCCTTGAAATTCCATTCAAAGTGAAACCTGAAGATTTTGAAATACCCTCTAAGATCATCATCTTTGATTCAAATCGAAACAATCAAATTGTCGAGGACATCAAAATCGAAGCTGACAAAATGCGCAAATGTTTGGTTTTGACTGAACGCAAAGAACATGCTGAAACACTCAATGAATATTTGAAAGACAAATATGAAGTTGTTTTGCTGACTGGAAATCTGACTGACAAAAGAAGAAAGGAAAGAATCGCGGAGATTGAAGCTGGGAATTTTCAAATAATCATTGCCACAGGACAACTCATTGGCGAAGGCACTGATTTTGCCAATCTTGATTGTCTTTTTCTGGTCTACCCATTTTCATTTCATGGAAAACTCACGCAATATATCGGCAGAATTCAAAGAGGAGAAAACAGAAGCGGAAAGATTTATGATTACAGGGACGCAAAAGTTGAATATCTTGAAAGATTGTTCAAAAAGAGGCTGAGCTATTACAAGAAGAATTTTGATTTGTAATCTTTAGAAAAAATATAAATCAGTTTAAAATATAATAATAACAAAAAATATTACCAACAGTAAGGCCGTCATAAGCCCGCACCCACCACGAGAGTTATTCGTGTTATTTCTTTTAGATATCAAGTCCACTTCCTTGCCGAATTCCTCGGCAGATTTTCCTATATCGTAATTTACTGCAAGATTTACCTCCTTATTATTTTCAGGTACGAGGTTATCTGGAATGTTTATAATATTTGCTAGCTCTAAAATAACCCTCTCATTTTCTTTAAAAATAGCTTCGTAAAATTCACAGGCTATCGCATGGAGTCTATGCAAATTTTCTGATGTTTTAACACCGAAAAAGCCCTCCCATTCTTTTTCCATTTTTTGCATGCTCATGGTAAACTCTGTGCAATGCTGTTTTAGTTCTAATAAGTTTGTATATTTTTCATTTTCTCCTTTTGAATTTTCCCACAAAAAGTACATGTGATTAAATTGGTTCGTCATTGTTTGAATTAGTAATGACAGTGTTGATTGCTTCTTTTGCAAAAAATTATAGAAAATTTTATCATTAGTTAAGTCTTTTTTGTCGATGAAAATAAGACCACTTTTAATCTGTGCTCTTCTTTTTTCGATTTCCTTTATGGCAGGAACAAGTAAATCAGCTGTTATTTTATATGCCTCTGGTATTTTTAGTTCACCAAGCTTCTTTTCTGAATAAAAACCAAGATATTTATCCAACAACTGTGCTAGTTTCTCCCCTGCGATTAGTTCAATCGGTTTATTTTTAGCAAATTCTTTTGCTGATTTTGTAAAATATGAATTTGTTATCAAAATGCCTTTATTTGCATGTTCGGAATTTACAACCCCATACAAATCTCTTAAAATCGGTTCCCCAATTGATTTTGAATATCTTTTGCATTGAATTATGTATTTCCCATCAAAAAGAGGTTGCTCATTAATGGCAATAATATCAATCCCACCATCAAAAGAACGCTTGGTTCGTTCCGTTATGAATCCCATTTTGGAAATTAGTTTTTCAACTAAATCCTCAAATTCAACTCCATCCAATTTGTCTATGTCTTTATAAATTTCCATTTTTATAATTGAAAATCAAGTTAAAGTCGTAGGAGATTATATGTTATGACAATCATAGAAATAATTGCTATTAACATATAAATATTAAGCCCAATTTTTTGAATATTTCCAATATCCTTTTTGCATGAATTTGTTAGGCTATTATCACAAAAATCAAACAGCTGAAGAAAAACACCTAATGCAATAAAATAACTTAGCACTTTAGGGTTAAACAAAAAGTCTTTAAAAATAATAACGAGCAGAGAAAGTGTCACTATGATTTTTCCAACACTCCATTGCTGTAACCATTCCCAAAATTTATCCAAATTTATATTCATATTTATGGTAGTACAACGTCAAATTTTATAGTGTTCCAATTTATGGAATAATTGCCATTGCTTGGATCATCCAAATGTATAGTTATTTTCTTGGGAGCATTTTCAATTGCAGGGAAGGTAATCACACCATCCGCCTCAACACCTGGGAGTATTTCGCTCGGAAGTTTTTGGTTGTTATTATATGCGCTCTCGGTCTCATACTGTTTGGTTCCTTGTGTTATTTTGGAGCTGTATGTATAAAAGTTTACCTTATCCTTACCTTCATTTTTTAATTTGAAAAAAAATCTAGTTTCATTTTTTGCTAACTCAATCTTATTTAAAATAACTGTGAAGCCGTGTTGCGTATTTAATTGATTTACTAAGACTTCATTTTCAGTCGGAGCAACGACATCATTTCTTGTTCCAATTTCTACATATCCAGCTTCAATTGTTGGAACTTCAAGCTTGGCACCGAACGCATTTTCACCTTGGAATTTTCCAGTAACTTTTCCAGTAACAATAATAAAATCACCATCTTTTATTTGAAAATCGGGTTTCGCATATGAGATAGCAAAATTATTATCCTCTCCACTTTCATACGCTTGAAAATAAACTCCATTCTTATCTTTTTCTGGTTGCGTAAAAACTTTAGCACCCCATTGAATAGTTTTCCCCTTATATGCCTCTGGATTACTCGCAACTATGCTAAAGGTTAGATTTTTATCAACCGCTGATTTCAATTTTTCAATTTCACTTTGCGATATTGCTAAGGCAGATGTTGATTTGTCGGTGATTGTTTTTTCCTTGGGTGCTACATCTTTTTTATTGAAATTCAGAAAAAAGCTTACAAAAATTACTATCAATATGAAAATACCAACTAAGCCAATAATATTATTAATTGGATTAGTTTCCTTTTCCATTCTAAATGATTTCATATTGTTGAATAAAATAATTATTTCAAAAAATAATCAATACTTTTTATTATATATTTTGAAAGTCTTTTGACTTTCAAAATATCAAGTCTGTATTCTCTGGATTCAATTCTGGTAATCTAACACTGGGGGCGTTTCAGTTACTTGGTGCCATCTATTTTTTGAGGACTACCTCAATTCGTACTTTTTTTATTTTAACAATCTTATCCATATAGTATCAACATGTATACTAAAAGTAAACTTCAGCCCCCGCCCATTTATGCGCCCCGATATTTACTTGTTCCCTCCATTTTTGCTAACATTAAGCCATGCAAAATCAAGACCCTGAGTCAACTCCATATATGGATGAAGATTTTCTCTTTCTGATGCTGAATCTCATCGAATATCCAAGCAGATCACCAATGACCTTGGATTTTATGCAGTTCAAGAAATTTCAGTTTAAGGAAGCCAGCAAGCAGAAAGTTTTTGGCTGGATTGTCGCATTATCCAAAAAATACAATTTGATTCCAAGAAGCCTCACTTTTGAAGGCATTGAGCCTTGGAAAGAAGACAGCTTTGAAAAGTTGCTCGCATATATGTCAGAAAGACCGGGACTTCATGACAAAAACATCGAGATTTTGAATTTTCAAATGGAGATCGGAAAAACAGTCAAAGAAAAAATCCATCAAAGAATTGAAAAATATATCCAAAATTTCATTGAAGGAAAATTGGAATTTGGGGATGAGCTTTATCCTTCTTTTTCTTTTCACAAGGAAAAAATCCTGGAATTTCTCAAAAAGTATTTGGATAAAACCGAAAAAGTCATCCGCCTGAAAAGTTGCGATTTTGAGAATAATTTTAGGTTTATTGAAACTACATTAGCTTTAGAAACTCAAGGATATTTTGGGCTTCAAAGCCTTGCCTTCGAAGATGGCTGTTTTTTGGCTAAAATAGTGACCAAGGAAAAATTGATTTCCGAGGCTTCTGGTGAAAAAGTGCCCAAAGCAAAGACTGGTGCCAAAAAAACAATAGCTAACCCTCACGCAATCCATCTCCCACCAAAAACCCGCTGGCAAGACATCTTTTTGACCCTTTATGACAATTTTGAAATCGGAGCAAAAATTGGAGATCAAACTTTTTACAGTGACTTTGAAAAATTCGGACTTATTGACATCAGAAGAAACGGCAAGCAAGAACTGAAAAAGTGTTGGTATCTCTTGCTTTATCTTGGTACGGGACAAGGCGTTTTCGCAGTTGGAAAACTGAAAGCACATGAAAGACTGCAATATCAACAAAGAAAAAAGGAGCTGACAAAAACTTTCAAAAACTTTTTCCCCACAATCAAAGACGCGGATCCTTTTGAAAAATGGGACAAGGAAAAACAAGAATACAAAATCAAGGTTCATATAATCCCACCCAGGGACTTTCGCGATGATTATCTCGATCGAAGAATGAAAAACAAAAAGGTGGACAAATTTGCTGACTGGGAAGATTCCTTCAATGATCAGACCCCTGGTTTGTATGAACAACCGAAACTAGAACACACGGACTGAAATTTCAGCGATATTTTACCGTGAACTTTATCTCAAAAAATCCTTTGCCAAAAGGGTTTTTTGTTTTGCCCTGAAATTTCAGAAGTAAGCCCATAGGAGGAGCTTGCGCAAACGCAGTTCCGCACAATTTCCTATGAAAAGCCACTACTCAGAGCAACTTATGAAAAAAGCCAAAGACGTCTTCGAAAGAAAAGCGAAGCGTTCTTTAAGCGACGGCGAAATTGAACTTTGGCTTGATCGGCTCAGCCAACTCGGAATGCTTTTTGTCAAAAATGTGGTGGAAGGCAGGACGGATATAAGTCACCTAAAAGACAAAAAGCCATGAGATCAATTCAAAGGCGTTTTAAACATTTTTCAAAAAGGAATTCCCTGACTAGTTCCCTGGTTTGCTTTCGTTTGTCAATTGATGGCCAGAATTTCCAAAAACGCACTATCCGTTATTGGTTTTCTCGACTTGTTGAAAATGATGACTACAACAAAAAAGAAAAATATCAGATTTTGCGCGACTTGGAAAACTCAAAACCTCCCTGAGGACTGCACGTTTTGAAGCAAAACTGCTTCATGGTGGGATTAAACTTAATCAAGCATACATTTATCACTAAACAATCAAAAATATGACTCAGACGCAGAAAAAATGGTCTCAAAGATCAGAAGACCGCAAAATCAACAGAGCAATAATAGAGGAAGCGATCAAAAGAAAACATTGCACGCTTTTGACCAACAAAAACTTTCACTGTGAAAAGCTCAAGGGACACACGCTCAAGAAAGGAGAAGAAAAATGTTGTCACAGTCCTGAATTTCTCAACTGCCCAGCCTACAATCAATATTTAAACTACGAAAGTATCCGCAAACATAAAAAACAGCTAATAAAATAAGCACAAAAAAATATGTCAGAATTTCAATCTTTTGGCGAAGCTGCCAAAAACAAAAAGTACGAATTTCCAGTTGATGAATACGCCAAAAAGGAAGATCTTGGGCAACCTTCACAAGCCCAGCCTCAAAACGCTCAACCACAGCAACCTCAACCTCAACAGAGTCAATCACAAAAAAGACAACCCCTGCGACCAGTGCGAAGTGATGACAAGGTATGCCCAATTTGGAGTGATCCATATTGCGATGTTCCCTGCAATGCGCAATGCAAACTTTGGAGGCATGCGCCAAAAAATGCAGGGTTCGAATGTCCCTTCCAGGAACTTGCTTCGATCTCTTTTGCTTTCAGAAAATTCGACAGGCCAGAGAAGAATTATTAAAAGAAAAGGAAGCGAAAAGAAAAGTATCGTAAGTTAAACGAAACTTGACTTTAACGATTCGTTAACGTTTCGTTACTCGTATCGTAACTTAACTAGTGACATCCAATCAGAAAACGAAACCCACGAATCATTAAATTCATCAATGCAAAATTCAAAATCCAACTGAATTTCAGAAAATTACGGAATTCAAGAATCATAAACCATTCGAAGCAAAAACAAAAATCAAAAATTCAAAACGAACTTTTAAAAACCAAAATATCGCGCAATAAGCGCTACAAGCCGGACAATATTTTATTTTGTGGCTTGGTTGAGCCATTAGTTTCACATTGATTGGTGGGTCCGAATTGGGGAGAAATTGTTCCGCCGGCCGCGCCCCGCAACGAATCACTGTTTTTCGCAAATTCACAAGACAGAAAAGAGGCGCAGTTCATGAATCTTGGCAATCTCACGCCCTCTCAAGATTGAGAGGGTTGGGTGAGTTGAAATCAGATTGTGAAAAGAAAATGAGTCTGACAAGGCAGTATTGTGCGTACATGCCAAGCGACCCAAGAAAGGGGCGAGGGTACGCAGAACCTTTCTTGGTTTGACGCTTGTGCTCATGTTGCACAATGTCGTCTTGTCAGAGGTGAAGAAAAAACAGTCCCTAGGAAAGTTTTTAAAAGAAGTTTTTTCGAATCCCTTGCTCTTTTTCTTTTCCTCATTGTGTTCTAAAAAAAAGTTTTTTCAAAATCTGTATAAATTGTGCGGTGTGAAACATTTTTCTATTTGAAAGAATGAAATTTGCCTGTCTGATTTTTTTGGTAATCCAAAAAAATCAGTCTGGCAAATTGTCCGTTATAAGAATAATATTTTCGAATGGAAAAATGTTTTTGACCGCTTTCCGCAGAGTTGATTTTGAAATAACCTCCGCTTGGTATTTAAAAGTTTGGCGAGAATGAAAACTTAATTTGACTCACGAAACAGAAACGAGCCAAGACCTATTTAGAGACGTAGAAGCACGGAAGGTACACGCGAAAAGTATCACTAGAAATATTGAAAAGGATATGATAATATATTTATGGACTCAAATTAATATTGCAGAATTTTTTGAAGCGATGCTTTGCTATGTCTTTATCGTTTCGATTAAAGGGCGATTCTGTTTCAAATTCTGCAAAGATTTGAGTCCAGACAGGGTCGCCCTTTTGTTATGCAAAAATATAAATTTTTAACAAAAAACTAATATGAAATATATCATTTATGCTCGCAAGTCTTCTGAAAGCGAAGACCGCCAAGCAAAATCAATTGAAGATCAAATTTCTACTATGCGAGAAATCGCTAGGCGCGATGGCATTGAGATTGTGCAAATTTTTCAAGAATCAAAATCCGCCAAAGACCCAGGACGTCCTATTTTCAATGAGATGATTAAGAAATTTGAGCAGGGAAAATTTGATGCCATTCTTTGCTGGAAAATTGATCGCTTGGCTAGAAATCCCAAAGATGAAGGCACCATAAAATGGATGCTACAAAAAGGCATTATCAAAATCATCAAAACTAACGACCGTGATTATCTGCCAGATGACAATGCCTTGATCGCCAGTGTGGAATTTGGCATGGCTAATCAATATGTGCGTGACCTTTCCAAAAATGTGAGGCGCGGACTTGATGAAAAAGTTAAACGCGGAGAATATGCCACTTGTCCCCCGTTGGGATACAAGACGAATTACAAAACTCGCAAAATGGAAGTTGACGAAATTGAAGCTCAATATGTCGTAAAAGCTTTCAAGCTTTACGTGACTGGAAATTATTCTTTGAAATCTTTGGCGGATTTGCTTTTTGATGAAGGATTGCGTTCACACACTGGCAAGAAAGTTTATCATGGCTCAATTTATACCATGCTCAAAAATCCTGTTTACTACGGCTATTTCATTTGGAAAGGGATATTGCAAAAAGGAGTGCACGAGCCACTGATTTCCAAAGATCTCTTTGATGAGGCGCAAGATATTATGGAGCCAAAGAAACACTGCAAACAAGACAAAAAGAAACACTTTCTGTTTCGCGGATTTATGCATTGTGCTTGTGGTTTGCGAATGACAGCAGAAATCAGAAAAAAGGTGCATGGCGACAATGTGCATTGGTATACATATTATCATTGCACAAAATCCAAAGGATTTGATCAGTGTGATCAAAGAAAATATGTGAGCGAAAAAGATTTGATACTTGAAATTGGCCAAAGTGTTGATGACTTCAGTTTTGATTATGAAATTCTGGAAGTGGCTGTTCAAGCAATCAAAGAAAATGGAACACGCCAGGGGGAATATGAGCAGGATATTGAAAACAAAAATACTTTTTTGCTTGAGCGCAATCGCTCACGCCAGAAAGCTCTCGTGGAAAAATATATTGACGATAAGATTCCCGAAAATCTTTACCAGCAAACGCTTAAAGAGCTTCGCGAAGAAGAAGCCACTCTGGACTGCAAAACCGAAAATATGGAGCGAAGTAGTGTTAAAGTTTTCGAAGCCATTCAGGCCATGCTAATGTTTTTGAAATTAGCTGGCAGAATTTTTAAAGATGGCGACGATGAAACCAAAAAAGAAGTTCTTTCAATTTTATCTTCGAACCTCATCATCAAGAACAAAAAAGTGTTTGATTTTGCTTTAAAGGAGCCTTTTAGTTGTTTGCTTGAAGATTTGAAAAACTTTAATTTGCCAAAAGGCGGAAATTCCACCTTCGTACCAAATTTTGAGCCCGTTTATGCTTTAAGCAAAACAAAAACAGAAGCTCACACTTCTGCTTGTATTGATATGTGGGCTTATGCAGACTCGAACTGCAGACCTCTACAATGTCAATGTAGCGCTCTAACCAACTGAGCTATAAACCCATTAGGCTGTTTCTGGACTTGGGATTTCACTTTTAACCATTCTTTCTTTTACTAAAATATTTTTTTTGTTTTTTTCCATTGATATTTGTGAAAAAAATGAAAGCCAGGCAGCTTGATTTAAAACGTTTAAGAAAGAAAACAAAAGAAAAATCAACAAGGAACCAATGATTTGTAAACTTATTTTTGCAAAAATAATATATCCAGCAGTCGTTTGCATCACAGATAGCAAGCTTAGCATAATAAATATTATTGGTGCAATTAAACAAATAAAACTAATCCTGACTCCAAGTATTATCAATCCCATCAATAAGCTCTCTTTGATATTTTGTCGAAAAATTGAATAGGAAAACTCAAAAGCAGTTTTTACGTTCATCCCACTAAGCACAATCAAAATATTGCAAAACTTTCTCAAGAAAAAAACCAAAAAAAGCAGTGGAACAAAGATAATTAGCGCAGAAAGTATGGTCAAGCTACCAAAAAGATAAGCCTTAAGCGTAAATAGGGTAGCAATTGGAATAACCAATAGACAAAAAAGAAAGAAGACAACTAATCCAAGAACAAAATCAACTCCGAGCAGCCGCCAATAATACTGCGAGGCATCTTTGACTATTAGCTGTATTTTTATTTGCCGATATAGAGGCAAATTACTAATTGACTTGATTAGCGAACCAATTCCCAAGATTCGCAATAACATAAATCCAATAATGATAGTTAGCATTAAAATACTAACTAGCAAATTAGAGTCATTATCCATATTAACAAATGGTCGAAGCCAGTCAAAAATGACACTACCCCCAAAAGGGAGACTACCCACAAGATTAACCGCTTCCTCAATCAATAGACTAAGAAAAATCATAAATCCAAAAAACCACAAGAATTTATTTTTCCAGGTTAGGAGAAATGATTGTTTCAATATATTGGAATACTGAATTGCTTTCATTTTCTTAATAACAAATAATTTATGAGGCTTGTTATGCTACGACTTCTGCAGTTTTCTTGAGGCCTACAATTTCATCAAACGCTTCTTTTTCGAGAGTCTCATTTTCCATAAGATAAGCGACTATCTTCTTCAAAACATCCTTTTTGTCAATTAATATTTTTTCTGCTGTTGCGGCTGCTTGGTTTATAAAATGAGAAACCTGATTATCAATAGCTTGCGCAGTATTTTCGGAATAATCCTTTTCTTCGTTAATTTCACGGCCTAAAAATACCAACTCTTCTTTTTTTCCAAAAGTCCTGGGTCCAAGTGGACTCATTCCATAGCGTGTCACCATTGCTCGCGCCATATGTGTTGCCCTTTCAAGATCATTGGATGGTCCAGTGGTTACGTCCCCACAATACAGCTTCTCACTCACATGACCACCGAGCAAGGTTGCGAGTTCATCAATAAAATATGCCTTAGAATGAAGATGCCTATCTTCGGTTGGGGCAGAAAGAGTATACCCACCAGCCTGTCCTCGAGCGATTATTGAAACCTTTTGAACAGGATCAGCATTCGGAAGAAGAGCAGCAATAAGAGCATGTCCTGCTTCATGATAGGCAACAATTTCTTTTTCTTTTTCATTGACAACTCGACTTCTTCTTTCTGGTCCAAGGATAACTTTTTCAATTGATTCTTTCAATTCGCTGCTTGAAATCTGCTTCTTTTCCCGTCTAACAGACAAAATAGCCGCCTCATTGACCAAGTTTGCCAAGTCCGCACCGGAAAAACCAGACGTTCGTTCAGAAAGTTGACGAACATTAACATTTTTTTCCATTGGCTTATTTTTCATGTGAATTTTCAATATTTCTTCTCGCTCCCTTATGTCTGGCAAATCCATAACCACCCTTCTGTCAAAACGACCTGGGCGCAAAAGGGCTGGATCTAAGACATCAGGTCTGTTTGTTGCGGCAACAACAATAACACTTGTTTCACTTTCAAAACCATCCATTTCAACAAGGATTTGATTTAAGGTTTGTTCTCTTTCATCATGGCCACCTCCAAGACCCGCACCCCGATGCCTTCCAACTGCATCAATTTCATCAATAAACACTATTGCTGGTGCACTTTTTTTGGCCTGCTTAAAGAGATCTCTCACTCGGCTTGCTCCAACACCAACAAACATTTCCACAAATTCACTTCCTGAAATGTTGAAAAATGGCACGCCCGCTTCACCCGCCACCGCTCTTGCCATGAGTGTTTTTCCTGTTCCCGGAGAACCTAAGAGTAAAACTCCCTTTGGAATCTTAGCTCCAATCGCAATAAACTTTTTTGGGTGCTTCAAGAATTCCACAATTTCCCCAAGTTCCTCCTTTGCTTCCTTTGCTCCAGCAACATCTGCAAAAGTTGTGCGCTTTTTCTTGTCTTTGGGGTCAGTCATGCGCGCCTTACTAAGTCCAAATGACAAGGCTTGAGAATTTCCTCTTTGAGCTTGCTTTAGCATAAACCAAATAAATACCGCTATGAGAGCAAAGGGCAGTAGAAATGGCAACAAAACTCCTTGCAAAAAAGAATCCCAACCAGATAGCTGCTTGATATCGATTTTTACTTCTTTAATTTTTTCCTTGTCCACGCCATAATTACTCAAAGACTCGGTCAAGGAGCTCTGAGGCTCTTTGACGGATTTTTCCTTTGTTCCATCATTAAGTTCAATGCTCAAATTATCATTATCTACGGCGATGTTCTTGACTTTTCCATCATTAATTTGATTTGCCGCTTCACTTAGGGATATTTCAATTGGTTTTTGAGTCGGGGAGCTGTAAAGAACCATTAAGCCCGAAACAAGCAAGAACAAAAAAACAACAACTGCAATATTTTTTAGCAATTTTTCCATAATTTTAATTTCTAATTTTATTTACTTAAGATAATATTTCAATATTAGCACCCTTTTTTGATATCTTCAAGCCACCAACAATAGCAACTTTCGTTTTATTCTTGCCACTTTTGATGATTTTTCTCAACTCTTCAATATGACCATATTCGATATCCTTAAACTGACCTTTTAACATTAAAAATATTTGCCTAATTGATTGTCGTTGAATCGCTTCGTGTAGGGACATAAAGTCACTATCAGCAAAATTGACCCGCTTATTTTTACAAACAGAAACTACAAATTTTTCAGCGCTTTCTCTAATAAAATCATAATCATCACTAATTGGATACGATAAATCACTCAATGTTTTGATGATTGGCAAATTAAGTTTCTTTTCTAAATAGGGAAGCACTTCGTGTCTAATTTTGTTTCGCACGACATTTGTTTGCTCATTGGATTTATCAATTCGGTAGCGAAGCTGATTCTCTTTCAAATAAGCAATGATTTCTATCCGATTACTCTTTAAAAGTGGCCTGATAATCAATGAGGATTTTGGACGCATGGCACCCAAACCATTAAGCCCGGCACCTCTGATCATTTTCATTAATACCGTTTCTGCTTGGTCATTCTGATTGTGCGCAACCGCAATTAAATCAAACTTGAGCTCTTTTCTCAACTTTTCAAAATACTGATACCTAATATCTCTAAGTTTGTTTTCAAGGTTTCCTGTAAAAGGGACCTCGTTCAACTTTAATACATTAACTTTAATAGCATATTTTTTTGCAAGCTCTTTTGTAAATTTTTCGTCCTCAAGGGAATCTTGACCACGGAGCCCATAGTTCACATGGGCAATTTGAAGCTCGAAATCATATTTGTTTGAGAGAAAAAATAACACGTTTAAAAGACAAACGCTGTCCGGGCCGCCTGATACACCAATTACAATCTTTGAACCTTTTTTCCAAAGATTATATTGCACTGAAAAATTTTGAACATTTTTGATAAATTGCATTGCTATTTAAATTCAAGGCTGCACTCGCCACGCAATATATTGCGATTGCGCCAGCTAAGTTAAAAAATAGTTAGACGCTCAAACTTATTTTATTTTCTAAGTTTGCATTTTTTCTTATAATTTCAACCACTTCTTTAACAGCCTCAATTAATTTTCCTTCCTCATTTATAACTATGTAGTCATAGATATCCAGATGCTTGAGCCATTCTTTCGTATATAACATTCTTTCTGCCACATATTCATTGGAAACGTTACTGCGACGCCGTATCCTATTTTCTAAAATTTCCAAGCTTGGAGCATTTATAAATATTGAGATTATTTCGGGATACATTTTTTTTACAGAGATAACTCCTTTGTATTCAATTTTCCACAATCCAAGCTTGCCAGAATTTTGAACTCGTTGCAGCTCCGACTTTGTTACGCCATAGAAATTTCCATTATATTGCTTTGCGTGTTCTGCGAAGTTCCCAATTTTCAAGCCAGCCTCAAATTCTTCTTCAGAAATAAAATAATAAGGTTCTCCCTGATCTTCTCCTGGACGCATTTGTCTAGTTGTCGTGGTTATTATGCGTTGAAGACTAAAATACGACCGTAAGCCCTCTATAATGGAATCTTCTCCTGCGCCTGAAGGACCTGAAATAATAAAAATATTTGATTTTTGCATAGTTTTATTAATTTATTTCTTATTTTATCTAAGTATACGCATATATTAGCATAAAGCAACAATAAGCGCACAAAAAAGACCATCACTCTTGACGGTCTTTTTAAGATAGCTCATTTAAATGTTTTTATTTTTCCTCTTTTACCAACATCAGACCCATTCGATGATCTTTTGGCTCAATAGAAAGAATTTTCCAAGAATATGTCTCGCCTCCGCGAAGAACTTCGTCCATCTTTTTTCCAGGATAAACCTCCTGAAATTCGCTAACATGCGCCAAGCCATGGATGTCTTTATCTAAATAAACAAAAGCTCCAAAAGGATTAATTTTGTCAATTTTGCCTTGCACAATATCTCCGGTTTTATATTTCTCAGCAATTTCACTCCAAGGATCCTTCGCCAAAGCTTTCATTGAAAGTGAAATTCTAGTATCATCAATTCCAATAATTCTTGCCTTAACAATATCACCAGTCTTAACAATTGTTCTAGGATCATCAATTAACTGCCAAGCAAGCTCTGATATGTGCACCAAACCTTCAAGTTTGTCGCTATCTCGAGTTGATCCTTGACGGGAAGTTGGCAAAAATTTCACAAAAGCACCGAAATCAACAACCCCACTAATCTCACCTTCAATAATATCTCCAGCCTGAAGTTGAGAAATAACTTCTTTTTCTTTTTCGCTTGAAGCTGCTCGTTCACTGACTATCAATTTTTCACTATCCCTATCGGCATCCAGAATTCTAACTTGCATTTCTTTTCCGATTAGCTTCTTGAGCAACTCCAGGATTTTATTTTTGTCTCCATCCTCAACTCTTGGATAATGTTCACTTGAGAGTTGCGAAACTGGAACAAAGCCCATAATTCCATTGACTTCCACCATTAACCCCCCCTTATTCGCATCCAGCACCTTGGTCATAACCACTCCCATAATATCGCGTTTTGATTCAAGATCATCCCAAGCTCGTTCATATGAGGCTTCCCGAATGGAAAGTTCCATGTAGCCGTCCTCATTTTCGATGTCAGTCAATGTTGCGCTAACCGTATCGCCTTGTTTAACCTTTCCAATTGCAAGACCATCCTTAATCTCCTTTCCAAGAACAATTCCTGTCCCAAAACAACCCAGGTCCAGTAATAGTGAATTTGAAGTAATGTCAATAACTCTTCCTTCGAGCACATCTCCAACCTGAGGAATCTTAATTGGATTTTCTTCCAAGAGAGTTCCCATTGCTGACAACTCGACTTCTTCTTCAGTCTCCAAAACTTGTTTTTTCGGAGCACTAGTTTCAATGACTTCCTTATTGTCTTGCATTTTATCAACTTCCTCAGCGAGTTTATCTAAAATGTCTTTTTTCTTAATTGCCATATGTATTATTTTCTACTAACAAGTAGCGCACTTGTTTGTTAATTATTAAATAGCGCTATTAACGCAAAAATTTTCCTTTGCAAGAGAAAATTATTTAAAAACCGTGAAATTAAAGCATTTCACTATTAAATTTTCTTAAATAATTAATTGCCTAACTATTGTACACGTTAAAGCAGATTCTGGCAAGAGCTAAACGGTAATAGTTTTTTGACTACGCCAAATGGCAATTTTTCAGCGCAAAACCATCTCGACAGAGCAAGTTTGATATGCTACTATAATTGTGCAGTCAAAACTAATAATTCATCTTGATAAGTCATTTCACCTTCAAAGGGGATAACTTTTTCATCAATCAGAAACGATGCTTATTCAATATTATGGTCATTCATGCTTCAAAATAACCAGTAAGCCAGGCGGACGAGCAACCGAAGATATTACGCTTTTTTTTGATCCCTTCGGAAAAGAATTAGGAATAAAGCCACCACAAGGTCAGGCTGATGTTGTTTTTGTTTCACATGATCATCATGATCACAATAACATTGAAGCTCTTAAGGGTGAGCCTGTTGTCATAAACACGCCTGGTGAATA
The DNA here is from genome assembly GCA_903824515.1 of uncultured bacterium. Lineage (GTDB taxonomy): Bacteria > Patescibacteriota > Minisyncoccia > Moranbacterales > GWC2-37-73 > CAIPMZ01. The sequence goes on along the minus strand of CAIJXA010000009.1, from coordinate 10,760 downwards.
TGCAGTCAAGGGTATTAACGTGGTAGGCATAGACTCCTTTCATGATTCACAAGAAGGTGTTATGAGGGGGCGCTCCACTATCTTCATAATTGAAAGCGAGGAGCTCAAGATTTGTCACCTCGGAGATATTGGTGGCGAACTCAATGGGAAGCAATTAGAAGAAATTGACGGCGTAGATGTTCTTTTTATTCCAGTTGGTGGAAATTACACAATTGATGGCAAAAAAGCAACTGAATTGATTAGAAAAATAGAACCAGCTATTGTAATTCCGATGCACTATAAGTTGACTGGCAGCACTCTTGAAATAGATGATTTACAAAAATTCTGCAACGAAATGGGAAATTGCCCCGGAGACAAGGTTACCAAGTTAAATATTAAGAAAAAAGAGCTGGAAGGTAAGAGCATGGAAGTTGTTATTATGGATCATGAGGCCTAATCAAAAATATGAACATTGCAAAAAAAATTGAAGAGATACAACAACAACCAGAGCACATCAGACTTCGTTGGGTTTGGGGAAGTGTTGCTGTTTCAATGTTAATCATTCTTATTATCTGGCTCTTATCTATTACGCTAATGTTCAAAAGTAATAGAAATGAAAGCTCGCAAGAATCAAGCAATAGCAATACCGATGCACAGAATCAAACAATCAGTAATACTCCCTCGCAATCTAATTCCCTAAAAGATTATACTAAGAACAACTCTATCTCAATAGAGTCGGAAGGTATTGCGCCCTCAAAAGAGGTTAACCCTAACCAAGTTGGTGGTTCTACGAATAGCACGTCAAATTCGTCTAACTCATATAAGAACCTGCCAAAATAAAATCAACCCATAAATTGGGTCATGTGCAAATTAGGGTTCTAGGAGGTTAAGTTGAAAATTTTTACTTCGCTTGTTTGCTTTTTAGGACATACTCTTGGTCAGGAATTAAGACCAATCGCTCAGTACTCACTGTCGCTCGCAGTGGTCCAAAAAGTAAACAAGCTCGTAAAAATTCAAAGATAGTCTTTGACTGGAACCATAAATTGCTTATGACCCCATAAATTATTAAAAATACTAAAAAGTGGGTTTGAACAAATTTGCTCTTTAGTGTTTTGAATATTTAAAATATTTTTTAATAATAGGATTCTCGAAAAGAAATAATCTCTTTTCGAGGTTCATTTTCTGCATATGAAATCAACTGAAAAAATCGTAGTTCCTTTTGTGGAGAACATTCAGCCACGCGCTTTGGTGCAAGAAGTTCAACAATCTTATTTAGACTATGCCATGAGTGTGATTGTTTCTCGTGCGCTTCCTGATGTCCGAGATGGACTCAAGCCTGTTCATCGTCGAATTTTGTATTCCATGTGGGAATCAGGTCTGCGACCTTCTGCTAAATTTCGAAAATCAGCCACAGTGGTTGGAGAAGTTCTCGGAAAGTATCATCCACATGGTGACACGGCAGTTTATGATTCGATGGTTCGCTTAGCTCAGGATTTTTCACTTCGCTATCCCTTGGTTTGGGGTCAGGGAAACTTTGGCTCAATGGATGGAGATAGCGCAGCCGCTTATCGTTACACCGAAGCAAAACTCCGACCAATTGCAGAAGAAATGCTTTTCGACATTGAGAAAGACACGGTTGATTTTATTCCAAATTTTGACGGGGTTCACAAAGAACCCGTAGTTTTGCCAGCTAAACTCCCACAACTTTTGCTAAATGGCACCATGGGAATCGCCGTTGGAATGGCCACAAATATCCCTCCTCACAACTTAAATGAGCTAGCCGATGCTATTAATCATTTAATTGATAACCCCGAGGCTTCAATTGACGAGCTAATGCAGTTCGTGAAAGGTCCAGATTTTCCAACTGGTGGCATTATGTATAACACTCCTGGAATTAAAGAAGCTTATTCAACTGGCCGTGGCAAAATCGTAACTCGAGCTAAAGCTGAAATAATTGAAACCAAGGCTGGAGCCTTTCATATAATTATTACTGAAATAACCTACGCTACAAATAAGGCAACCCTTATTATGAAAATTGCTGACCTTGTCAAAGAGGGCAAAATCCTAGGGATTCGTGATTTGCGGGATGAATCAGACAAGGATGGCGTACGAATCGTGATTGAACTAAAAAAAGATGCCTATGCCCAAAAAGTTTTAAACAAGCTATACAATGCGACTGATTTACAAAAGAATTTTAATGTTAACATGTTGGCTTTGGTAGGGGGTATTGACCCTCAAATTTTAAGTTTGAAGTCAATTCTTGAGCATTATATCGCTCACAGAAATATTGTAGTCACCAGAAGAACTAAATTTGAGCTTAATAAGGCTAAAGATCGAGCACATATTCTGGAGGGACTAAAAATAGCACTTGACCACATTGACGCTGTTATTGAAACGATTCGAAAATCTCCAACAAAGGAAGAGGCTCATATTAACTTGATGAAGAAGTTTAAATTGTCTGAAAAGCAAGCAAGTGCAATTCTTGAGATGCGCCTACAAACGCTTGCTGGAATGGAACGTAAAAAAATTGAGGACGAGTTAGCTGAAAAATTAGAAACTATTGCCCAATTGACAAATCTTCTCTCTAGTACAATTAAAATTTTAGCAGTTGTTAAAGATGAATTAATTGCGCTTAAAGAAAAATTCGGCGACGAACGCAAAACCAAAGTATTGCGCACTGGCATTGAAGAATTCAAGCAAGAAGACCTCATCCCAAATGAAGAAGCAATTTTGACAATATCTCAAGATGGCTACATAAAAAGAATGAATCCAAATGTTTATAAGGTTCAAAATCGCGGTGGCAAGGGAGTAATAGGCGCTACCACAAGAGAAGGCGACGTAATCGAAAAAGTTACCAGTGTAATGACTCATGATAATTTAATGTTCTTCACAAACACCGGCAAAGTTTTTCAAACCAAGGCCTACGAAATTCCAGAATCATCACGTACTGGTAAAGGACAAGCCGTGGTTAATTTCTTGCAACTTGCCCAGGAAGAAAAAATCACTGCCATGATTCCGTATAATAAGAATGATGGCTATAAGTTTTTCTTTATGACCACCACTCACGGCGTTGTGAAAAAATCAAAGATTGAGGATTTTGACAATGTAAGGCGCAGCGGTCTCATCGCTATCACTTTAGACAAGGGTGATACCCTTAATTGGGTACTGCCTTCAACTGGCAACGATGAAATCACCATTAGTACTGCCGGCGGTCAAGCTATTCGCTTCAAAGAATCAGATGTGAGAGCCATGGGAAGAAGCGCTGCCGGTGTGCGTGGCATCAAACTAAAGGGCAGCGACCTCGTGGTTGGTATGGATATCGTGCTGAAAGGGCAAAAAGGCAATCAACTTTTAATCATCACGGAAAACGGTTACGGCAAAAGAACTGACCTAGCAGCTTACAAAATTCAAAAGCGAGGCGGATCCGGAATCAAAACTGCCAACATCACAGCCAAGATTGGCAGATTAGTTGGAGCTCACATTATTAATATTGACGAAATTGAAGGTGACTTGTTTATCACCTCACTCCAAGGTCAAATTATACGAATTCCGCTTAAAAGCATCTCCGTGCTTGGCCGCGCCACTCAAGGAGTTCGCATCATGAAACCAAAGGCTGGGGATAAGGTGGCAGCGGCAGCGGTTATCTAATCATTTGCCAAAAACAAATTAACGTGTTATGGTTTGAAGGTAATTAAATTATTTTATTGAGCATACGTTGGTTTTAGCTTAAATAAAGCTTAAACGAGCCTATCGCCAAACAAACGCTATGTCGCTAACGCACAAGCAAAAAGAGAAAGTCACAAAAGAAGTTAAACGTCATGAGAAAGACACAGGTTCTCCAGAATATCAAATTGCAATGTTCACTGAACGTATCAAGAAATTAACTTCTCACCTGAAAAAGAACAAAAAAGATTTTCATTCTCGCCGAGGACTGCTCAAAATGGTGGCCAAGAGACGAAAATTACTTTCCTATCTTGAAAAAACCAACGAAAAAACTTACAAAAAAATCATCAAAGAACTTGGACTTAAGGGCTAAAACCAAAGATGATTACGGATTAATGACGGATGGACACGAATCACGGATGAACCTGGCTTCAGCAAAATCCGTGATCCGTGAAAATCCGTTTTTAATTTGTTTAAATCCGTAATAAAATAATATGCTCAGATCAAAAGAACAGCGTGTGGGAGTTTTGGTGGACATCCAAAACCTTTATTACAGCGCAAAAGCTCTATATGGCAAGAAAGTAAATTTTCAAAAAGTACTGGAAGCAGCGGTGGGCGAGCGAGTTTTTATTCGTGCCATCGCCTATGGAATCAAAACTGTAGACGGCCAAGAAGAAAAATTTTTTGAAGCCCTCGAAAAGCAAGGTTTTGAAGTTAAGACCAAAGATTTGCAAGTTTTTCCTGGCGGCGTCAAAAAAGGGGACTGGGATGTGGGCATTGCCGTTGATGCCATCAAGCTTTCCAAAAGTTTGGATGTGATCGTGCTGGTGTCTGGTGACGGAGATTATATTCCACTCGTGCAATATATTCAAAGTACTACTGGTTGTCGCGTGGAAGGTATGGCTTTTGGTGAAAGTACTAGTGCTAAACTTGGAGAAGCCTTGGATGATTTCATTGACCTTTCTGAGAATAAAAAGAAGTTTTTGATTTATTCAAGAAATTAAAATGCTTAAAAAAAACCGACTCAGTCGGTTTTTTTGTTGACAAAACACTTAAACCAAGCTATTGTTTGAGTAGTTAAAAAAATAATATAATTAGATTAAAAGCCTTAATTAGTGCCTGCGCTGAAAACGAAACACAAACCTCAAAAATTTTTGAGATTTGAATTTCGACTTTAGCCAGTTGTGGCTAACTTGAGACTAAAAATGTTTATGGCCGCAAAAAAATGGTCCCTCCAAATCGGAGGACGCGAGCTTGAAATTGAAACTGGACTATTAGCCAAACAAGCCAATGGAGCAGTAACTGTGCGTTATGGCGACACAGTTGTTTTGGCAACGGCCGTAATGAGCAAAAACGCTTCCAGAATTGGAGGTTATTTTCCACTAATGGTTGACTACGAGGAGCGTTACTACGCTGCTGGAAAAATCAAAGGCTCACGCTTTATTAAAAGAGAGGGTCGTCCTTCTGATGAAGCAGTTTTAACTGGCAGAGTTGTTGACCGAACTATCCGACCACTTTTTAATCCTCGCATGCGTAATGATGTTCAAGTTGTTGTCACGGTACTTTCAATTGATGGTGAAAACGATCCTGCCATTGTTTCAATGATTGCGGCTTCAACAGCCCTTTCAATTTCCGATATTCCTTGGGCAGGCCCAATAGGCGCCGTACGAGTTGGCCGCGTAAATGGAGAATTTATTCTCAATCCAGTCAACGCTGAAATAGAAGAGGGAGATGTCGACCTTATTATTGCAGGCACTAAAGAAAAAATTAACATGATTGAAGCTGGCATGATTGAGGTTCCGGAACAAGACGTGGTTAAAGCTTTTGCCTTTGGATATGAGGCTATCAAAAAAATTACTACCTTAATTGAGCAAGTTGTGACAGAGGTTGGAAATGTTAAAGTTGCCCCAGCTCTTTTGCAGGCAACACCTGAATTTGAAGCTCAAATCAAGGCTTTATACTTGCAAGAAAATCTTTCTGAAATTTTGTATGACAAAAATAAGCAAGTGATTGAAGAAAAAATGAAGGTGATTAAAGAAAAAATAAACACCTTCATTAAAGAAAACTACACTGAAAACATTGACAAACTCAAAGAAGTTGCGGAGCAAGTTTTCGAGGAAGCTTCAGATGAAATCGTTCATAAAAATATTTTAGAAAATGGTCAACGCCCAGATGGACGCAAACTAAATGAGGTTCGTAGCATTTCTTGTTTGGTTGGCCTGCTTCCACGCACCCACGGTAGCGCAGTGTTTACTCGTGGAGAAACTCAAGCGTTGACTGTTACCACCCTTGGATCACCTGGGGATGAACAAGTCATTGACACCATGGAGGTTGACATTAAAAAGAGATACATTCACCACTACAATTTTCCACCATTTTCAGTTGGAGAGGTTCGTCCAATGCGCGGACCAGGAAGAAGAGAAATTGGACATGGCGCCCTAGCTGAAAGAGCCTTGGTTCCAGTAATTCCTTCTAAAGAAGAATTTCCATATACCATTTTATTGGTTTCAGAAATTCTTGAATCAAATGGCTCGTCCTCAATGGCTTCAACTTGTGGTTCAACACTTTCTTTGATGGACGCCGGCGTGCCCATTAAACGACCAGTTAGTGGAATTGCTATGGGAATCATTGTTGGCAGCGATGGAAAATTTGAAGTTTTGACTGACATTCAGGGACTTGAGGATCATTATGGTGACATGGATTTCAAAGCTGCTGGAACCGAAAATGGAATCACGGCTCTTCAAATGGATGTAAAAGTTGATGGAATCACTATTGAGATGCTTGAAGCGGTATTATTGCAATCCAAAGAAAATCGCAAAGAAATTTTAGGTAAAATGCTTGAAACACTGCCAACACATCGAACAAATATGTCACAATATGCCCCACGCATTATCACAATGCACATTAACCCAGCCAAAATTAGAAATGTTATTGGCACTGGTGGAAAAATTATTAATGAAATTATCGATGAAACTGGCGTACAAATTGACATTGAAGATGATGGATCTATTTTCATCACTTCAGTTGATGAAGCCTCCGCTAATAAAGCACAGCAATGGATTGACAACCTAACCCATGAAGTCAAAGCTGGTGAGGCCTTCAATGCTAAAGTTACAAGATTAATGACTTTTGGTGCTTTTGCAGAAATTCTTCCCGGTCAAGAAGGTCTAATTCATATTTCAGAATTTTCTGACAAACGAATTGACCGAATTGAAGATATTGTTAAAGTTGGAGACATTGTTCCTGTAAAAGTTAAACAAATTGATGATCAGGGACGCATAAATCTCACAGCAAAGGTTTTAACAAAAACTACTTCTGATTAATTTTGCAGTCTAAAACAATTTATGTTAAAATAAAAGCACTTACAGGTGCTTTTATTTTTTACTATATTAATAGATAATAAACTCTTACTTTATTAAATAATAAAAAGGTTATTTAACTTCGCAAAAAGAACTAGAACAATTATTTGATATAATTTAAAAAAATGAATAATCAAACAAAAACAAACTCAACGGAAACAATATCTTCACAATCAATACCTGCGGTTGGTGACTTTATAATGCACACCATGCAAGATGATCTGACTGGCAATAATTCTGTCATCAATAAATCACGAAACCCAATTAATATTGAAACACCAAAAACAAATATATCCATCAACAATCCACCATCTCAATCAATTTCACCCTTTGGAGCAACTGTCCCTGCGCCAAGGCAGGGACAAACATCCCAACCAATCTTGCCAGCTCCTCAAAAAGGCGCGCCTAAACTAGTTGAGGTCGAAGCTGGAAATAAAATGAATGTCCCTAGTGGAAACACTGTCTACAAATTTGTTTTTTCCGGAATCATTGTGGCTATCATTGCTATTGTCGGTGCCGGATATTACTTTTATAGCAGCAGCCAATCAAAAAAAATTGCGGGGGGCTGGAGCGAGTGGAGCACTTGCAGTAAAACTTGCGGTGGCGGTACTCAAACCAGAGCCTGCAATAATCCTTCTCCGGCAGCTGGTGGGTCAGATTGCGTTGGTTCAATTTCACAAACATGTAACTCTCAAGTATGCATAGTAGATGCAACTAACCTTATTCCAACTTATTCTCCAACAAATCCCAACTATTTAACTATAAATTTCTCAACACAATCATCTACCGACATTGAAGAGCAATTAATAAAAATAGCTGGCGAAATAAAATCACTTTCACTTGCAGTGCCTTATGAATTTGTAGTGGTTGACACTAGCAATAATCGTGTACCATTTAAAACTTTTGCCGATGCTGTTAAGATGACCCTTGCACCTTCTATAGTTGAGAAATTAGGCCAAGACTTTTCCTTATTTTTTTACAATGACAATAACAATGTTCGCTTAGGCATTAAAATAACAACCCTAGCCAACAGTAAAAAACCACTGGAAACAGAAATGTCTAAAGAAGAAAAAACAATTATAGGTGATATTTCTTTTATTTTCCTAGACTCAGTGGTTGAAAAAAAGGAGGGCCTATTTACAACGAGCGTTTATAATACTAATAATGAATTAATTAGATATCTAAATGTTAACCAAGACAGAAGTCTATCAGTTGACTATGTGGTCACTAATGACTCCTTATTTATTGGCTCCAGCAAGGATACTCTAAGAGTAATTTATTTGAAACAAAGATCTTTACCTACCCAACCAGTAATAAATAATAATATCACCGTTGTTCCCTCCTCAACCAGCGAAACTCCTTAAATAATAACTGTGGATAACCTGTTGATAAAACAAGGATTTAATCAAATTAGTTAAAATAAATTATTTATTTTTCAGGTGTAATTTTTTAGTTAAATAAATAGATACTGCAATAGCGTCAATAAATATCTGTTTAAGTCCTTATATAAGCCTTTTTCTCCTTCCTTGTTTTGACTTAGATGATTTATTCTGCTATAATTGACTTATCAAGTGAACTTTAACAACCTTCTTAACTCGGTACCCACGTTCCAATCACAATTTCCCCCTATTTGTGATTGGAACGTGGGTACTGTCCAAAGTTTTAGTTCATCGCAGCTAAAACGCTCCTATTCTGAGAGGAGAAACAAAACAAAAACAAAAACTTTTTTTAAAAATAAAAATAAATAAAAAAAGACTAAAATAGTTCTTTCAAATAAAATAAAGGCTTTATGCCAGAGGATAGGTACACATATAGTATATTAAAATAAAAGCTCAGAATAATATACAAGCAAAGAGTTGTATGTATACAAAATACATGTAATCCGTAAACCAGAAAATGCAATGCACCTTCACCCGGGCTTGCTATAAGTTTCAAATTTACATGTTGATACATGCATAACACTCGGCGCTGTACGCCATATTATATTTAATTGGGCGCTTTACAGCGCCGGGTTTCCATACTTTTATGAAATTCGGTTTAATAAGTTTAATCAATGCACCACTTGGGTGTTTTTTTGTTTTTATAGTAAGAATATTCTATACTTACATTATCCTCTAATAAACATTGTTTATGTTAGATTTTTTTAAAAATAATACCACCTTATCTTTGGGTCAATTAGGCGAGCGGTCTGCAGCTATATATTTAAAGAATTTAGGATATAAAATAGTCTGTGTTAATTTCACAAATAAACAAGGAAGGAGACTTGGGGAAATTGATATTATTGCCAAAGATAGCAAACAAATTGTTTTTGTCGAAGTTAAAACAAGAAAAAAAACTCATTACAATAATCCCAACTTGCCAGAAGAAAATATTGGCTACCAAAAACTATTTAAATTAAAGAAGATTTCAGAATATTATATAAAAACCAATAATCTCTGGGGTGTTTCCTATAGATTTGATGCTATTTCATTGATTTATGACCAACAAACAGAAATATTTACTATTAAACATTTGAAAAGTATATTTTTGTAGACATAATTTTTTTTTGTTGATATAATAAATGGGGTATTAATACCCCAGAGCAAGCGCTGAACACTACGGGCTCATGAGGTAAATACCCCTTACTGCCTCCATTGAATCGGTCCTGATACACATCAGGGCGCTCACCTCACTAGATAATAAAAACATACCTACTGATTAAATTAACTCTTAATATTGCAATCCTATGCCGCTAACAAAAGACACACTACTTAATCTTAATAGTAAACTTCTCAGTGAAAAAGAGCGAATTGAGGGCGAACTTAACTGTATTACTAAACCATCATTATCTAGCAATCGAGAAACTATTTTTAATGAAATAGGCACAGATGAAGATGAAAATGCCACCGAAGTTGAAGAATACACTGACAATTTAGCTATTGAGAATACTCTTGAAAAACAACTTGAAGAGATTAACGCTGCTCTAATCCGAATCAAACAAAATTCATACGGAAAATGTGAAATTTGCGGATCTGATATAAACATTGAAAGACTAAAGGCTTATCCTTCTGCCAGAAAATGCACCCTTTGCTAAAAATGTTGCAACAAATAAAACAATCGATTTGTAAAATAGCTATAAAATCAAATATTTTATTGATTTTGATACCTATTTTTCTAAATCAATTTATTTCTCATAAAATCCACACTAGTAGTGGATTTTATGTTTGCAATAGAGGAATTTCTTTTAGTTTTATGCTTTCTTGGCAAAATTGGCTCATTTGGTTTGTGTTGCTGTTAACTTTTTTGGTTTATTTATTGTATAACTATCGTAAAAACCAAATAAATTTACTAACTTTTATCTACACTGCACTTCTTTTTAGTGGCGTCATTTCAAATTTAGCTGATCGAATCTTTTATGGCTGCGTTATAGACTATCTATCCATACAAATTACTAATTTACCTTTTTTTAATATTTCTGATATAGAAATATTTATTGGTTTTTTATTGTTTATCTTTACAAATACTACAAAAAAGTGAGCCCTCTGTGCATATGTTGTTAATAACTAATATTCTAACCTTAATTTACTGTTAATAACCTCTTAACTTAAGTGTGTACAAAATTACCCACACTCAACATTTTGTTAAATTATTATTTTAATACACCTTAATAACCAAATCTACCATCCATTTATCCACATGGCAATTAGTCTACTAACCCCTATTACAAAGACAGGAACTACTTATCCACTAAATATCATTCCTTATATAATAATAAAGTAT
>CAIJXA010000008.1 GCA_903824515.1 uncultured bacterium | reverse complement strand
TGTTTCAACTTTCGAAAAAATTGAAACACCCACAGTATAGCATAGACCCCCATTGGTTGCATCATTTGCCTAAGCAAAGACCCTTTCGGGACAATGGGCGATTAAATTAATTACTTTGTTGGGTGATAATTTAGGATACTCGGCCAGTATTGTCAAATCGCAAACTGTGGGTATCTTTTTAGCAAAAAAAGCTCTAAAATGAGCTTTTTTTACTTCAAGACAGACTAGCAGATTATTGCAACTCCTTCAACCTTTTATGGGCGTCATAATTGCCGTAAATAGCAACCGCAAGTCCGATAATTTGAGAAGCTAAATCCAACAACTGAGCGACTTGATCCTGCGTGACATATTTGTACACGCCAGTAAGCCCAAGCAAAGTAAGAGCCAACCCAATCCATGTTTTGTAACCTTGTAACATATTATTAAAATTATTTGATTAGTACTGTCGAACCACTAACACTAGATGCCAGTGCAATTCTTTTTTTACCTCCCCAAGGATCGGCCACCCAATATCCTCCGGGTATTTTATTGAGTGCCAAAACCCAGTGACTCTTTTTGATCTCCAACAAGCAAACAGTTCTTGGATTTTTCAATGCTTCAATACAAGCCTGTTCATTGTGAGAAAAATAGCGAAATTGAAATTTGAAGCACAAAACTTTTTCGATCGAACTCCAAATTATTTTTGCCTCACCAAGTGGTGAATCCTTGGTGGTAAATTGCAAATATTTTGCCATCCACCCAGGGTTCTGAAAGCATTTAAAATAATCCGAAGCCATCGAAATACATGTGATCATGCATCCCTTGTCTTTGATTAAAGTTTCCGTTTGGCCGATTGGTTTTGATCCCCAATGAGAATCTAGTTGTGATAGAATTTGCATATTTTTTAAATTAATGATTACTTTCCATACTTTGTAGCGTGGTTAAGCCTTTTTGTGTTGCTCTGATATGCTCCTCAAGCAATGTAAGCAATCTTTCTTGCGTTATGTCCCTTTGATTATTTTTGTCTTTTTCCGCACCCTGTTCTTGCCTAATTTCTGAAATATCAGCTTCAATATGCTTTAGATGATTTTCCTTGATAAACACAATGTCATCCTGAGTTTTAATCTGATCTTCACGCATTGAAACAAGCTCTTTCTGCAACTCGGCTGTCGGACTGTTAATGTAGTTATAAACTCCAAAAGCGGTTGAAATAATCGCAACCAATAACACCGCTTTATTACTCATGATTTTATCAATTTTATTTTCTGTATTTTCCATTTTTATATTTTTGTTATTACATAGGGAAGTTTCCCATAAATTACTTTTTCTCCATTTGAAAATATGACGGTTATTATTCCAAAAAGAATCCTAATACTCAAAACCTTTACATCACTCTCCCTTCCTTCCTCGTCTAGCAAACACCTGCCTATCTCTAAATAACCTTTTCCGTCTGGACGATAGATTGTTACAGATTTTATTTTCATTATTTTTTAAAATTAAAAATTAACTTTTCATTATGTACGCAAGAGCAAAATATGGGGGCAAGATGCTTTGCGTTGTAGATAGTCCGCTTCCAGTAGTTCCAGAATAAGAGTGATAATGGGGGTCTGAAGCACAACTCATCAAATCGTTTGTTTTTGACCTGTTCGACATATCCGAATTATTGCTTGTATTTCCTGAATATCCATGAGTATGCGCAATATTTATAGTCTCGCTTCCGCCAACGCTTCCTTTTGTATATGCTCCACCAGCGCCAATAATAAATTTGCCTCTTAAATCAGGCGTTGAGTTATTGCCATCACATAAATACCAGCCCGATGGAATTGAAGCGACGGCACCGCTCCAAATTATTATTCCACCGCTAGGCATGGCAGTATTTATTCCTGACAATAAATCATCGAAGTTTTGATTTATTTTTGCAGATGCAATAGTGGTCGAAGGCGAAAATGTATAGGTTTTTGATGGCCACATAAGATTATTTTATTTTTTTAATGCGATTTAAGTTTTCCTCATGATCTTTTAATATTTTCTTCTGCTTCCATTTGTTAAAGTCTGAATTTGGATCAATGACAGTGAAATTTTCAAAATCCTGCGGTCTTTCTTTTTTTACTTTTCCCGACCAATATATCTTATGGTTTGCAAGTATTGCATCGGCAGTTTTCTGCACCTCACTGCCCGAAACAAGTTTTGCCTTACAACCTGTGCAAACCCCAACTGGCATTATTGTCCCGTCGCTCAATTCAATTTCATTCTCGCAAAAATTCGGAAGCAGTTTTGCCCTCCCCTTAACTGACAAATCCATGATTTCAATACCGCAACATGAGCAGTACCCAACCATTGTCTTCATTTTTTCCGCTAGTGTTTTTTTAGCCATATTTTTATGCTGGTGTGCTTGGATTATCTTTTGTTATTGAATCGACAAAAGCTCGATTCAAATCATCTATTTTTTTTGAAATGTCTGGCTGTCTGTTTGAGAGTTCGAGCAAAACATTGTCTGGCGTATATTCAATTTTCATAATCTGCAAAACCAATGAGCTTGAATTCGTAATGTCGTAATCAAAAACATCAATATCGAAAATTGCTTCGTCCCATTTTGTATCCGCTTTGCTGGTGGCATTTTTTATTTGGCAGGTATCGCCGACTTTAATACTTTCGATATCATAGCCTTGTGAAGCCTTATATCCATCACCATTATTGTCGCTAACTTTTATTTGCACTCTGACTTCAGGATCTTTAAAGGTGTTTATAATTCTATTTGCAATTACCGAGGAAACAGCATCGGTTGTAACCTGCTCATCAATATATTTGATTGCAAAAACTCCATAATTTGCGACCGATCCAGCATCGCTATATTTTTTGTAATAGTTTGGCGTTCCGCCACCCACAAAATAAATCGTATTGATTATATTCTCAATGCGTTTTTCAGGTTCATACATTTCAATATTTTTCCCCAAAGTAAAAGTATGCGTTGCGCTTAAGCTTTTATTTTTTAAATAAATAAGATCATCAGCGCCAACTCTCAAATACCAACCAACTGGACACAATTCAATGACTTTCAATAATGCCTCTTGAAAAGTCACAGTATTAAAAACATACGACAAGGAAAGTCCCGTTAAATCAACAGTTCCGCTAGCATAGTCCAACTTTCCTCCTGCCAAAGAAAACCTATCCAAAATATCCTTCAAAACATTGCTTGGATCTTGCGAGGTATATGTCAATGTTGTACTGCCTGAATTTTCAAGAATCATTTTGTCCAATTTCCACCAAAAAGAAAGAAAAGTTATTTGCACTGTTTCTTTTGAGCCAACAACTGCTGGCAAATATTGGGAAAGCAATCCTGAATAAATCAAAACTCCTCCATACCTACTGTCAGCATCAAAAACATACAGCTTCAAAATATTTCCATATTTCACACTGATGCCTTCGTCATAATTTTTTTCACTGCGAGCAACATCAATAACTAACTCAGAAAATCCACTGTTTAAACTGATGCTGAATTTAGGCTCGCTAATTACATCTTTCCAAGTGATGATAAAATTTCCTGCGATATCATAAATTTTATATAAATATCTTTTTTTGGCAGGCAAAACAACAGTGGAAATGACATCGTTCATATCCTCGCTTGCCCTTCCTCCAAATGGAGCATCCGCAAATTTTCTCAGTCCTGTTGCCATATTATTCTTCTAAAATAAAATTCAATAACATATCAGATCTATTCAATTTATGCACTAACTTTATAAAAGCCACTGTTAAATATGTCGGCTCATTATTTGCACTGTCAGCACTAGTAGACCCCGAAGTTGTGTACATATAATTGGCATTTACTGAAACGGTATGATAAGTAAGATAGTCAGCATTAGCTGGTCCGCCTCCCGTATAGCTAGAATTTCCTGCATGCCCTTGATTGGGACAAGTATGCCCATGATTAACCGCCGAATGAGTATGATTTTGAGCCGAATGAGTATGCGTATTACTTCCCCCAGTATTTCCGACTTCTGCAAGCGTTGCCGTTATTTTCAAATGTCTGCCCCTCATGTCCACAGTTCCACCGCTTCCATCGCACAGTATCCACCCAAGAGGAATGCTCGAAAGAGATCCAAGCCACATTGCAATAATTCCTTTCGGCGCTTCCTTGAGTGTGCTAGCCCTGATAGCCAATAGCTTGGTGTAAACTGGCTCTACTGTTTCCGTCGTAACCAAAGAAAGGGTATCTGAAATATTGAAAGTGTTGCCGTCTAGTTGCACGCCGTGTGTATGCGCATTGGTGGCAGTAGATCCGCCCCTATTTGTTCCCGACATATTCGCACCAGCAGATGAAACGGCCGTGTGATAATGATAAGTTGAATGACTGTGTGAAATATCGTGCGTATTTGCAAATGATCCTCCAGTCCCTCCTCCATCTGCACCCGTTCCTGATCCTTTCAAATATTTGCCTACTAAATTTGGCGTAGAATTATTGCCGTCACAAACATTGAATCCACTTGGAGCATTTGCATCTGCCAGTCCTATGACTCCTGTCGGAATTGATGAAACTGCCAAAGTTGGAGTGATATAAATGACTGAATTGTATGCTGGATCATTTGAGCAAGATCCATATGTCACTGAAGTTGATGCAACAGATCCGCCTGCAACACTTCCCGAATTAAACCAACCACCATGCGTATGTGCCACTGGCGAAAGTGTAGATCCACCTTGCGAGTTTTGATTGGTGCTATTTACTCCAGCGTTGATATAGATACTGTGCGCATGATCAGATATTGAGTGGCCATGGCCTGCTGAGGTATGAGCGTGGGTCGCATTTCCACCTGAAATATTTGGATCAATTCCAGCGTTAGTACCCTTTGGATATTTTCCATCTAAACCAGTAACTCTCGACCACCCTGACGGTATGCTCGCATTAGTCCCTGACCATATAAAAATAATTCCATTTTTTATTCGCATATTTAAATATTTTGCCCAACAATATATCCGTCATAATTTCCCACGCCTTGACACACGAAAATCAGTGCATCTCTTTTGTTTACCGTAGCAGTCAATACAGGAACCAATCCATCTTCCCATTTTATAGTTGAAAACCATGACACTGTTCGTCCTCCTACGCTGTCTTGAGTAATCTCAATCATGAACATATCCCCGACCTTAACATTTGATAGTGCAATGGTAATATTCCCAGCAGGCATCTGAATGCTGTGCCTTTTGCCCAAACTCAAATCAATAGTTGCAGTAGTACCACTCAGTGGCGCATATGCTGTTTGAATAATATTTGCCACATCATCATAAGTTTTCTTAGTAAAAGCAATCATCAAATAATAAACTTTTCCTGAAGTATTCTTTGTCGATGCAATAATATTTTCCTGACCTCTTATCACTGTCAAAACATCATTTGTGCGAGCAATAATGCGCACAATTTCCCTGTTTGGATCATCGCTTGGATCCTTATAGTCCGTATAATTCCACCAAACCATGTTAAATGCGCCATCTATTGATGGATCTGGAAGTTTTGAACCCTCTCCTGTTTGTAATGTTATTATTGTTGCGCCCGAAGAATATCCACCACTCACTATGCATTTTGCAAAATTTTTAACTGGATCACCCATATTTTTAAACAAACATTTTATAAAAATTAAAAACTATACTATAAATAAAACTTGTCGCAGTAATATCAACTTCATAAATATTCGCTCCAACTCCGAATACTGGAAATATCCCAACATAATCAACAATTATTCCGTTAACAGTGACCTGCATATTTTCACAGTCAATAACCAAAACATCATTCGCAGAAAAAGATTTTGAAATTGAAATTTTGTCACCATTAGCCAAGAGATCGACTTTTGTAACACCACTTGCTGATGTAATAGTTATAGTTATTTTTGGGGAAGTATTCGCAGTTCCTCCAATTGAAAGCACGCCCACATAAGGGGTTGCTGAAATCGCATTCAACGAAACAGTGTCAGCAACGGTAGCTTTACCTATTCCACTTGGAACAAAGAATTCAACCGTAAACGGGGCAAAAGTCAGATGATATGATTCTCTTGGTATATCGACTTTTGTAGTTGTTGCCTCATATCTCCTGACTGTTCCAGCATAATCAATATCAAGATTTTTACCTTGCCTACCTAATAATTCTTTGAACGCATCAATATTACTTTCTAAATTTGCGGAATTATTGCCTGTGATAATTCCCATCATTTTTATTGTTTTTGATTTATATTCTGAATTGACAAGCACACCCCCTCGCTGTCTGGCCAAATTAAATGTTGTCACTTCTCTTGGCGAGAGCGAATCATGATCAATAGTCCTCACAAAATATGGGGCTGTCATTAAACTTGTATTGTCAAAATAAATTTGCATAACTTTTTATATTGCACCCATGCTTGTTAATTCTTGTTTTCTGTTTATGGTTCTCTCAATCTCACGAATCAAATCGTCTTTATTCCCGATAAATGCACCCGAAAAATTGAAACTGAAATTGTTAATATTTCCGCCTTTTCCATACTGACCATTCTTCACAATAGTTCCGCCCGAGTCAGGAACAAATAATTCAGCGCCATTTTCACCAACAAGATATTCATTCCCTGCAGTAACAGTTCCGCCAGTAGCTCTCTTACTGCTTGAGCTTGAGCTTATTTGCTTAACAATTGCACTAATATTAATCGTGATATTATCCAAACCATCTTTTTTGATTTGGTCTTGCAAATCTTTCAACTTATTTTTGTACTCGCTCACCACTTCCTTCAGGTGATCTTTCAAATCTTTCATTTTATCGCTATATTCTTGCAACCTTTCAGCTTTATCTTTCACATATTGCTCTTTCAATAATTCAATAGCATCAAGACCAGCCTTGCGATTTTCCTCGGCAATTTGAGTGGCATAAGTCACTGTGTCCTCTTTATGCTTATCAAGAAAAGCAACTACCGCATCAAGTTGAGTTTGCAGTGAGGCTTTTTTATCTGCATCAGTTTCAGCATTGATTTGTGCCTGCAAATCTTTCTGCTCTTTTTGTTTCCCGATAATTTCATCAGCTACACTCGTGCCAAGGTCATTGCTCTTAATTGCCTCAGTAGTGTTGAAATCTGAGGTCAAGTTTTTCATATCTTGTTTGGCAGATTTCACGGCATCGGAAAATTCTTTTTTAAGATCACTGATTTTTTTCTTTGCCTCATCATATTTGCTAGCCATTTGACCCGCTGATTTTCCAACATAATCCTGAACCTGCGCAATACCACTTCCGACCGATTTTGTATTTTCACCATTCATTTTCCACGCCTGATTCATAGAATCAAGCGCACTGTTTGTATCATTGGCAAAGTTATTTACAAGATCAGATGAATTTGCCATGCCCTCATTCAGTGCATTTGTCATGTTTTGAGTGTTGTATTCAACGCCTGCCGAAACATCAGCCAATGCGCCCTCAAAATCGCCATGTAAAGCCTTGCCAAGACCACTGAAAATGGTCTTCATTTTATCTCCAAGATTCGTGAAGTTATAGATTGCATCTTTTACAAAAGCAACTACAATATTGCCAACATTATAAAGCCCTGTGCCGATAAATTTACAGGCATCCCAAAACATCTGCGCAAACCATTTGAGGCCAATGACAAAAGCTGGGATCCATTTCATAAAAAAGTTTTTGAAATCATCTAGCACCTTTTTTGCATGCTCAGTTGAAAGATCGGCACCACTTAATGCAACCGTCACTGAATTTATAATTGCCTTGCCGATTCCCTCTTGCGCATCTTCGATTTGATTTTGAAGCCACTTCATTCTGCCTCCAAAAGTTTCGAGGGCTGCTCTAGCCTGACCTCCGAATTCTTTTTGTAATTCTTGAAGTATCATTTTTTGACCTTCCATAGCATGCCCCGTGTCATATAAATGTTTGATCATATCCATTTGAGACTGACTAAAACTCACGCCTGATTTTCGAAGCATCATGAGTCCTCGCTCTGGATCTTGCATGGCCTTAGCGACTTGCATAGTTGCACCTTGCAAATCACCGCCGAGCATTTGCGCCAAGTCCATGATGCTCTCGGTAACTTGAGGAATAACATCCTTGCCCATCTGATTGAAAGTCAAAATAAGATTCTCGGTATGCAATATCGCCTCGTCATCAAAAGTTGAGACATCCTGCAAATTGCTGGCAAGTTTTGTCATTGATTCTGAAGTCATACCTGAAACTCCGCCTGTCGATTTCAAAACAGCGTTCATTTCAGCAATAACTTTTTCACTCTCATCAAAAGCTTTGACACTGTCAATTATTCCTTTTTTAACAAAAGCATAAGCCCCTGCCAACATCGCAAGATTAGGCATAAGCCCACTAAAAGATTTATTGGAATTATCTGTGCTTTGCGACAACCCCTGAACATCCTTGGTTAGCTTAGCCAATTCGCCCATTGCCTTGTTTTGAGCAGTGATAATAAGTTGTAATTCTGTTTGATTCGGCATTAATTTTTATTTTTCAGATTATTAAATTCGCCGTCAGCTTCTCGCATCATTTTTAATCTTTCAATAAACCAAACGGGCTGGCCAATATACTCCTCATAAGTCCAACCCGCTGTCTTACAAAAAAATGCAATGTCCATCTTCTCGCTTAATTCTGATCTTCCGAAATTGAGGATTCGCCAATAATCGGCACTGTCTTCAGCGTAGTTTTTTTTTCTTCTTCCTGAAGCTTTTGAATAAATGCTGTGACCTCCTTATATTCCTCTTTTCTGAAATCTTGTATTTTTTCAAGAACTCCCTCAGTTGATTCATCAACAGAATAAACATAAGCCTCGATGAGAATATCGTAATAATCGAGTATTAATTCAGGACTGCTTGTGATGTCTATTTTCACATCACTATCTTCCAAATTTCCAAAGTCAGCATTTTCACTGATCTTGGTTTGCTTAGCCCAAAACTTTTGAATAAGACGATTTTCTTTTTCAGTTAGCCATGATTTTATTAAAACAACATGCTTATCAACGGAAGTAACCAATTCTCTGTTTTCTCTATTCATTTTCTTTTAGATTATTTTATTAATAACTTACTTGAAGATTAGTAAGCACAGCTTCAATCATTTTCGTATCTGCCAAACTATAGTGACCTTTGAATTTGATTGTCTGCGTGACTATTTCATTATTCCCAGCTTTTCTCGACCAATCCTGCAAAGCAACTGATGCAAAATCTATTTTCAATTCAGGATTTGAGGCACTGCCAATTACAGCGTCACCCTTAATATCGACCCTCATCGCCTTCAATATTCCCGATTCAAAAGCATCTTTAAAATCAGCTGTATTTTCAAGCACGGCTTCAATCACGCCTTCGCAAGCAAAATCCTTATTGGCATAATCAATAGGTTCAGTTGATCCAAGCGCTTCGTGATCGTCAACATTTTTGTTAATTGACATCTCAATGCTTTTTATATTAATGACTGAAGCTGATCCTAAACCTGCAAGATTTGTTGCCAGCTTTAATGTTGCGTGCTTAGCAATAAATTCATTCTCGGCAGTATAGACTGGGCTACTAGTCCCAACTACGCCTTTTTTAGCTTTAATTCCAACAGAAAATTCAACAAATTTTCCGACTTGTGCCGTTATCTTCAAGCTATTAATCACGGCCAGCGCATACTTCAATTGTTCAATATCATTTTTAGCTTCAATTGTTAGTGATTGATGAGCATTTGAATTGGCCACAGAAAATGTATGATCATAAACTGTTGCATCTCCACCCTTCTGAACTGAAGCGACTGAACCGAACGCCGACAATAAGAGCAAACCGAAAGATTTGTCCCGAACCTTTCCCGTAATTTCTCCTTCAGCCCACTCCTTAACAATCCTAGAGCCATCGGTATCATGAATAGTCCCGAATGAAGACTCGCTATTCACATAGGTTTTTTTATCATCAACGGTGACATCATATTTTGGCAACCAGAAAGATGGTGTCACAGCACTGCCTCTTGCTGTTTCCTTTCCAATTCCGACTTGATATTTTCTTCCGCTAAACATATTGTTTTAATTTAATAATTATTTTTCTTTTAATTTCTCCTCAAGTATTTTGTCTGCCTCCTCTCTTGAATCTGCCTCAATTGTTATCCCATGATCTGGATAAAAGTATTTATCTTTTTTCAAATCATTTGACCCGATCATTTTATTTTTCGATTCCTTTTGCATATAGTTGATTAAAAATTAATTACTTATTAAGTCGATACTTTTGTCAGCCTCAAATTTCATCTCTGCATACATTACCAATCCAGCACCTTCATCATAAATTCCCCACGCCAATGGAATCGCCCTGCACATATCCGCTGATCCGCCCAAAGTATCATCTCTATCAAAATCATCCATTAGTGTATCCAGCGCATCGCACAAAATATCAATCGCCCTGCTTCTTGTTACCTTTTCAATTTCCTGATGAATCACAATCCTGAATGTGTACTTGCGCATATTCTGCGTGTTTGTTTCGTAATCGCTTTGCACTTCGCTCGGCTCAAATGTTGCTGACGGATATCCATTAAATCCAGTTTTGTGAGAATCAAACACATCAACCAAAGGCTCACCATCACCTTGCCTTGATTCCAGTTTCGTTTTTATTTTGCTTCTTATATCAACTAGCCCCATATTATTTGATCAATTCTTTTATTGTTTTATCGAGTGCTTTTTGAAACTCATCATCAGCTATTATCTGCCCAGCAAACACCGCATTATCAAAAAATGGATTTGCCTTTGTACCTTTTCTTGCAATAGCCCTAGCCACTAAAAATGGTGCTATCCCTTTTCTGTTTGCCCACTTTTCAATGGCTTTCATTGGTGGCCAATGAGGTTTTGTGCCTTTGGCCACGAAAATGGCATAATTCGTAGTATTGGACAACTCTCCCCTCATAAGCTGAACTGATAAGCGCCAACTTGACCGCAATCGACCAGTATCAACTGGGGCGCCCATAATTGCATATCGCTCAACAGCAATAAGGGTCTTTGCGATCGCCTCATTGAAATTCAAGACGCTCTGCCTTGGATATTCCATGATTAGATTTCTGATCTTGTCTAAATTTTTAATCTGAATCTGCCACATTATGTCTTATTTTTAATCAGCAACAATTCCTTAAATGATAATGAACCCATATTCTCCTGTTTGATTCCTCTCACCTCAAACTCATCTGCACCAATTACAATTCGATCTGTTGTCACAACATCTTTTTCAAACTCAATAGTTAGTTTCCAGCCTTCGCCATATTGAATGCTATTCAGGCTCGAAGTGCGATCATCAAGCTGTCTCAAATGACCCTGCCCAGCAACACTTGTAGCAACATAATCAGACTTATTGCCGTCCTGCGTTAATCTTTTTGTTGAATATTCGACTGTTGCAAAACTTCTCATAAGGGAAAGTGGGCATAATTGTCCAAAATTAATTTTTGCTCTTTTGTTAATTCATTGATCCAATCAATTCTTGCGCCACTCAAAAGTTCCACTGATTTACCCTGCGCCTTTCTTTTCTCAAAAACTTTTGCAACCAACTCTGTGGCAACCATTGCTATATCAGCAGGGGCTTCATCATAACCGCCGTTATATGTGACTCTGATGCTTTGGCGCAGTCCAGTTGGGAATTTTCCATAAAGATAAACGATGCCTCCCTGCCGATAAACCACATATCTGCTAGGCTCAAGCTCTACCCACAAAGGATCAGCCTGAGTCCGAGAATTGTATTCAACCTTGAGCAATGTTTTGACTGGATAATTCCTCAGCATTAACTCTTCATCAGCATTGCTATCAAAATATTCCTCATAAAATACTTGCTCTGCATCAGGCTCAGTCGGCGCAGGAATAGTTAAAATATCCCTGTCGCAATATGTGACAATGAATTGACTGATTCCGGCACACAAATCGTCAAACAGACTATCGTGCGACTCGTCAGAAATTCCCAAATAATTTTTAACTTTTGATTTTTCAGTCAGCATAAATAAATTTCTTATTTCTGCCCGATAGTAATGCAACTCACTATCGGGCAGTTTAAAACACCTATTCGCTTTCGCTTTCGCTTTCGCTTTCTTTTTCCTTTTCTTTTTTGGTCTTTTTTTCTTCAATTGGCTCAAGATATTCATCGCCGATCGCTTTGACTTCTTCTTTCGTCAAATCGTATTCTTCGCCAGCAGAAAAATCCTTATAGCCAACCGAAATGTTTACTTTGACTTTATACTTCGGCATAACTTTGCAATTAATTGATTAATTCCGCTGATGCTTAGGCGGCTGCAGTTTTGAGGCATGCGAATGCCTGCCCTAGCGCAACTTTGAAACCAATACGCTCAGTGATTCTCACCGCTGACATGTTGCTTTCAAATAAATTGGTAGTTCCAATTGTTGCCTCTTCTGAAACGGCCATCGTCATTTGCTTTCTGTCGCCCAAATAAGCAAACTGCAGATTTCCAAACAAAACAAACTTCTTGCCAGCACCTGATACGCTGTCCATTTTTTCAGGAAGATACACTGGATATCCCCAAACATAACCCACAATCCCTGTGCCTTTTGAAGCATCCCCAGTAATGATCGGGTTTTGGAAAGTTGAAATGTGTTGTCCGTTTTCTGTCAGTTTTTGCACAATATTCCAAACACTGCGATGCATATAGAACCCAGCACCACTAAGCGCCAATGGTTTGATTTTCGAAATCACATCTCTCAAATAATCAACAGTGATATCAGTAAAATCAGTCTTTCCTGACTCCATCGTCACAATGTTGATATCCGAGTCGCCAAGAACGCCGGTGAAAGGTGATCCGTTACCAACAAGACCTTGATTGTCTTCCTCTCCAGCAATTGCCTCTGCAAAAAGTTCTGCAAGCAAGCTCACTGTGTCGACATCAGCATCCTCCAATAACTCATTTGAAATCGGAGTCAAACCGACAAGAGTTTTAGCAAGCAGTTGAACCTGCCCTAATACTGGCGCACTTACTGTTCCAGCATTAGTTTCCCCAGGCCAATAGACTGAAACTGAAGTAGTTATTTTTGGAAGATTAAGTGTGTCTCTTTTCATTGGAATAACACGGCACTGATTGCGCACAATTCCGAAAGACTCAGCAAGTCTCACAACTTCAGCTCTAAATTCTTCAGGCACCAAATATCCACCTTGGCTATCAGTACCCTCAGTCATTGATTTGCCACTGATCGCTCTAGCCGTTTCCTTGTCTCGATTAAAAACAGCCTTCATAAAGCGTGCGACTTTTTCTTTACCTTCAAGACCCTCAACTTCTTTGGCAAAACCGAAAATCTTTTTTTCAATTTTGTTATAGCCCTTCTCTTCAAATTTTTTCTCGATTGCCTCGCCTGTCTTTTCCAAGATTGCGGGCATAGTCTTTTCAAGTGCTTGAGCAAAAACCTCGCCCACTTGTTCTAAATCTTTTACTTCCAACATATATTTTTTTATTTAACACTTTTTAATTTCTGATTGACTTGATTCACGATCGTATCAATCAACTGCGTTTTTTTCTGAACATCATCCAAGACCTCAGTTATTCTCGCAGATTTTATATCGTCAACTTGGTCATCTTTGACGACTAATCCTTGAAGCTCGACCAACTTCTCAGTTAGATTTTCCTGTATACTCTTAATCTCATTCGCCATTAATTTAAATCCTTCCCTCATCGCCTCTTTCAGCTTGTTCTGACTTTCCTTGATTGCCAGCATGTGTTTTTCAATAGCCTCCTCCTTGTTTTCTTCTGAAATAAACTCTTCCAGCGGTTCGCTCAATTTGATTCCCGATTTTTGCATAGACTTCAACACAAACGCATATTCTTTTTCAAGTCCTCGCTCTTTTACCAAGCTCAAAACTGAAAGTGCCTCAGGATTTGCCGGAACTGGCACAAAAGATAACTCCAATAATTCACTTTTTGTGATCTGATTGCCGTTATATTCCAAGGGCATAAATCCGATCGAAACAGCCTTCAAAATGCCCTCCTCGTACAGTTTCCTGACCTGCTGTGCCAATGGATTAGCCTCGGCACTGGCAAACACGCCCCTGACCACAGTTTTACCAGCCTGTCGCACGATTTCAGTCGCCTTGCCTATTGGCAAAGACCAATAATCATGGCCAAATAGAATAACTGGATTTTTCATGTAGTTATTGATATCAATGCCATCTTGAACCACAATCTCACCCTGCCGATCCACGCTTTCACTTGAAGCAACAACCTCAAATTTACCCGAATCACCAGCCTCCTTGATGTTAGCTAAAAACTCTTTTCTTTCTTCAAGAGCCTTCATCACTTCGCTTTTTATTTTTTCGCTGAATTTTTTTAGCATAGTTTTAAAAAAATTATTTTATTTATTGTAGAACTGGAAGTAACACACATCTGCAATTTGCATGAAGCGGTGGCTCACCAATATCCCTAAAGTCAATTGCCATTCCCATAAATTCATCACCTTCATAAAAATATGCTTCGTTTAATTCGGTAGTTTGACCATCCATTTCAGCACATTCATCGCATGTTCTTTCATCCTGCGCTGTGTACCATTCCTTGCCCGAAACGATGCCTGATTGATTCCATGCACTCACCATTCCTGCATTACTTGTTCTGATTGTTTCTGTTCTTGCTATCCTTTCAGCCCTGACCTCGTCTGCAAAATTAAAATATTCATTTACCTTTTCAGTTATTGCATTCATGCCAAGTCCCGCATCTCCTGCCTCACTTATAATTTTGTTTAATTCCTCATCGGTAGTTTTTGCTATGCTTTCGGCCAACTTCGTATCATATTGATCCAAGTCATTACTGATATCAGAAGTTAAATCAAAATTATTTTCCAACCCAAGTCTTAGCAATGCAAGCTTTCCTGATTTTTCCAAAAGCTCTCTCTGCAGTGGAGTAAGTAAATCAACTATCATTCCGACTTCCTTGTCTGCTTCGACAACTCCCTTTTTTTGAAATGATTTCTCACTTATTTTTTTTAATGTTCGCTCTCTTAATCCGTGAAAATATTTGCGGACTTCATTTTTATATTTTTCTTCAAAGGGTGACTGAATTTTTATCATTGCCTCCCATGCTTTCTCTCCGCCTACAATCCGTGCATCCTGATTTTGAAGTTTTTTTTTAACATTCAGCTGTTGTGGCACTGGACTGACTGAAGCCCTCATCTCATCTCCACCATCCAAATCAGGCAACCCTTCCTCTCTTCTGATGTCGTTAGTGGTGAGCCACTTGTTCCAACCTTGCGCATATTCACTGACAATTTCAGCCCTATCATCAGGAACTGGATTGTCGAATTCCAAATAATAATCAGACCCATACTCCGAAGCCAATGATGCATTAAGCGCATCCTGAATTTTTTTC
>CAIJXA010000007.1 GCA_903824515.1 uncultured bacterium | reverse complement strand
CCTTTTAGCGCTGAGAGTAATCGATTCAATGACATCCCCATTGTCGTCATAGAATAATCCATACTTTACCAACGCATCCATTATTGGCTTAACAAAAAGATTGTCGGGATCTCGCCTATGATTATTTTTAAAGTGAGCTTCGATGCTCACCTGAATAGGCTTTTTGATTTGCACTGCAATTCGCCTGATTGATCCTTTGAATTGTTTTGTTATTGCCTCATACACAAGATCCTGCAACTCTTGTCGAGCAACTGCTCTGACTGCCCAATGGACTCCTTTATTAAACTCGTTCCAACTGGGACATTTGCAATTTTCAATTGTAATTTTCATATAATTTCATCCCCCTAATTTTTTGTTTATTCTTTGTATCTTTGCATTGCCACGATTTCTCATCTCATAAATCTTGCCATAAATTTCACGCAAGACAACATCAATCTCTTCAATCTTAAAACCATTCATCAAAACTTTTGCTTGTGACACTTTGCCTTTTTTATAAATAGCCAAAACAAAGACTCCATTTTTTGCTGAATCTTTTTTGCCTTTATTTTCTTCAATTATTTTTTCAACTGATTTATACAGTTTGCAGTTTTTTGGAGTTTTCATTTGGGTTGCTTCTTATATTTCCGCTTATCAAAAATTGAAACAGTTTTGAGTTTCGGATAAATACGCATCTCTGCATGCTTATCATAAAAAAACGCCTTGTCTTCAATCTCGCCTTTTTCAATCAGCATGCTGATCTGTTCCTGAGCCTTAAAATTTGCTCGCATTTCCATTTCCTGAAGTTTGAAGTGGCGCTTCAAAACCGCACCATACTGACGCTCAAAGGCTTTCAACTTTTGAAGCTTTCCTGAATAGGTATTGAATATTTTTCTTGCTCTTTCCATAAATTTGATTACTTCTTAATTTTCATTTTTTCCCTCAGCGCATCAATAGATTTCTGCACGCTCTTTTTTCTTTCAGGATCGACCACTGCCTGATTAGTATAAATCTGCGTATTCTTTCTCAATTCAAGATCTCTTTTTTTAGCCAGCACTTCTTCATCAATCTTTGAATTCCCTAACCAATTAGCGAAAGCCAATATTGGTTTTTTCCAACCCTTGCGAGGATATCCAAACCACCACTCCCTGCATTTAAGAGCCTGAAGCTCATAATCCCTGCTTGGATATTTCTCAATTAATTTTTTAATGGTTTGCACCTGACTGGTTTTGAGTTCTCCAATTTCCAAAGCAACTAGTGCCTTTGCAAAATTATCCTGATCAATCCCCTCTCCTAAAATTTTAATTTCGTCATCGCTGTAAATATATTTCTTTTCATTCTTTTCATTCTTGTTTGTTCTTATTTGATTCTTATTTGTTTCCTGATTTGATTCCGATTTGTTTCCAACATCTTGATATTTGTCCCAATTCCGCACAGTAATAATGCTGTATTTGTTGGTTTTTTTGATTCCAATCATTCCCTCCTTCTCAAGAAAATTGAGCCAATACCATATCGTTGATTTTGCAAGCCTTAATTTCTCCTCTGCCGTCAGACTTCCCAT
>CAIJXA010000006.1 GCA_903824515.1 uncultured bacterium | reverse complement strand
TCTGCGTTAGGTGATAAACTAATTGGAGAACCTAAAAAGCTGAAAAGCTACGACCTAAAAAGCTGTCTTGGAATTGCTTGCGATGGCACAGGACTCGGAACGGACGGAAAAATTTGGGGCGGAGAGGTTTTCACAGTGACCAATAACCAAAAGACAAAAACCAAACAAACTCCAAATTCAAAATTACAAATCACTAGAGTTGGACATTTGGAAAATCAGATTTTGTTGGGAGGAGAAATGGCGATTCAGGAGCCAGCAAGGCTTATTATTTCCATAATAAGCAAATTCCAAAATACAATAAACAAATACCAACCAAAATACAATGTTACAAATAAAAAAGAATTGGCTTATGAACTGACAAAAAAATATTATTCAAAAAATGAATTTGGAGTCCTCTGGAAACAGCTTGAGCAAAATTTCAGCTGCATCGAAACTTCCAGCACTGCTCGGGTTCTGGACGCCGTTTCAGTCTTGCTTGGTTTTTCCAAAAACGAAAGACTCAGCAAGCATGGACCGATTGCCCTGCTTGAGAAAAATTCAACCAAACCATACTTAGACATAAAACCCAAAATTACAAATTACAAATTACAAATTCCAAACAATACACAAGATACGGACATTAAACCCAAAATTTCAAATTACAAATTACAAATTCCAAACGAATTACTTATCTTGGATACGACTTATCTTTTTGAGTATCTAATCAAGAATTTTCACCGCGACAAAAAACGCCTGGCCGCGACAGCCCAAAGATACATTGCCGATGGAATGGTGGAAATCATAACAATATACAATAGACAACATACAACAGACAATATACATAATACATCATACCTGCCTACCGGACAGGCAGGCAAAATACATAATACATATTTCGCCTCCGGCGGCATGACTAATAACAAAATAATTTCCGAAATTATGGAAAAGCAAGGTTTTTACTTAAACAAAAAAATCCCCCGCGGTGATGCCGGGATTTCCTTTGGGCAAATTATGTTTTATTTGTTGACAAAGTAGACGCAAAATAATAAATGTCACTCCGAGCGTAGCGAAACGAAGTCGAAGAATCCCGAATTTTAATTCATCACGTTCTATATAAAACGAATAAGGCAATTATAACTTGTCATTCCGGACTTGATCCGGAATCCAGTTTTATCTCACAATATTTTTTCTCATAACATTTTAGCTTAATGTTATAAATCGTATTGCAAAATCCTAGATTCCCGCCTATGCGAGAATGACACATTTTATTTTTTGCGCCTGTTTGATGTCTCTGACTTGCCTGTCCGCCTATGGAGGGAACCGCGCTGTTCTTGAATTGATTTTAATCGAATTTAATTTTAAAAATAAATATGCTAAATCCCGCATATGCCAAAATTAGCATATTAAAAGAAATACATTATCCCAAAACAACATTCTCATATTCTCAAGAATGTCAGAATATTATTTTGTTTTATTTTTTCCTAATAGAATATGAAAATGTCCTAAAAGCTTTCAGGAATTAAAAAACCACAAAACATACGACCGCTGATTTATGGTTTTTTCGTTTCTGAGCAATAAGAGAGCTTGCATTTTCAGCAAATCCTCGGAATGAGTTTGCCATTGGGCATTTCGATGGTTCGGAGAGATCCAAGTTTGGTTTGGAGATACACACCCTTTCCTTTTTGGACACTGCCAATAATTTTCGCCTCGGGATTAAACTTTTTCAAAATTCGCAGAACTTTGGGAGTATCTTTCTCGGCAACAGTTGCCAGGAAACGACCCTCACTGGCAAAAGAAAAAATGTCGATGCCCAGCAGTCCGCCCAGTGCGATAGTTTCTTTTTTGTAGGGCAACAAATTTTCATCCAACACTATTTTGACTTTAGATTTTTCGGCCATTTCAACCAGATTAGCTGCCAAACCTCCGCGCGTTGGATCTTTGGCAGCGTGCACAAATTTTCCAATGGCCAGCATTTCTTTGTCAATTGGTTTGCAATCCGAAGAAACTCGCGAGCGATAACCAAAACGCTCACTCAGCAGCGCCACGGTGTGCTCACCCAAATCGCCTGAAGCAATCACCACATCCCCGACTTGCGCACCAGCATTATTGATAACTTTTTCAGCCATGCCAATTCCGGCGGTGGTAATTTCAATTTTGTCGAGCTTGCCTTTCTCGGTCACTTTGGTGTCCCCTGTCACAATCGGCACGCCAGCCTCTTTTGAAACTTTGGCAATTGACTTGATGATTTTCAGAAAATCTGCATTAGGAAATCCTTCTTCCACCACAATGCTCAGCGAAATTCCCAAAGGCCTAGCGCCCATCACAGCCAAGTCGTTGATTGTTCCGCAGACCGCAATTTTTCCGATGTCACCGCCCGGAAAGAAAATTGGATCCACAATAAAAGCGTCCGTTGTCAGCAAAAGATGTTGATTTTGGAAATCTTTTTTTGACAAACTTATTTTCGACAAAGCCAGCGAAGCTGAATCATCACCTGAGTTTTGCCACTTGCCAGCCCCGCCCAAAATTTTGCGAACTTGCTTGATCAGCTCACTTGATTTTGCCCCACCTCCACCATGATCTAATTCAATATACATATAATATAAAATATAATACAAATGATGCGAATCTTATGCAAATCTACAAATATGCAAATGGATACAGTATGAGAATATTATGCAAGGCTACAAACATGCGAATGTTACTCATCCGCTTTAGAATTTAATATTCTTTTCGGCGTAAGATATTTCTGATGAAAATTAAGCAATAAACCTAACTTGAAATTTGCCAATTGCAAATATCGTTGTATTTGGTTATATTCATCCCTGCCAATCAATCTTAAAGCTTTCACCTCTACTATTATTTTATCTTCAATTAAAAAATCAACCCTATTACTATTATTTATAAGGGTTGTTTCATATTCTATATAAAATTCTCTCTTATATGTGATGTCATTTTCTTTCAACAACTTTTCAATAGCATCGCAATATTGCACTTCCCGACAATGTGCTCCCAGTTCATTATGCACATTAAAAAATATTCCATTCAATCTATACGACAACTCAGCGTAAATAACTTTTTCCAAACTCCTACTCATACTATTTTATTTGCATATTTGTAGATTTGCATTCATTTGTAGATTTGTATCGTATCATTTGCATATTTGTAGATTTGCATTCATTCGTAGATTTGTATTATACCACATACCTAAAATAATTATTACATGCCCCTTCCTGCGAAACCATGCAGGGTCCATAGGGGTTTTCAGGAGTGCAGACTTTGCCAAACATCGGGCATTGCCGTGGCATCATTGTTCCCCGAATGATTTCTCCGCAACGACAGCCAGTTGGTTTTTTTGCCTGCGAAAAATCAATTTTCGCAAGAATGTTTTGATACTTTATTTTCGCATTCAGTTTTGGATTCTTCACTTCCAAACCAGAATTGGGAATTTCGCCAAACCCGCGCCAATTGCCGTCACAAATTTTGAAATTCTCCCAAATCAATTTTTGCGCAACTTGATTTCCTTCTTTTTTCACCAAGCGGACATATTCGTTTTCAACTTCTTTTTTGCCGTCCCTAATTTGACAAAGGAGCAAATAAATTGCAACCAAAACATCCTCTGCTTCAAAACCAGCGATGACTTGAGCGACTTTCAAATGTTCAAACGGCCTGGTGCCAATAATCGTGGCAATATGACCAGGACTAATGAAGCCATCAATTTTTGTTTGCCCTGCTTCAAGCAAGGCGTCCATGGCTGGCAAAAAAAGTTTATGCGAAGAGTACACCGTCAAACCATTTTGCAAAGCCACAGCGGTCATCGGCGTGGTGGTTTCAAATCCCAAACCAAAAAAAACTAGCCCTGGAAAATCCTTTTTCAGTTCAAGGGCTTCTTGGATAGAATAGACTGAAAAAACTTTTGCGCCCTGACTGCGAGCTTGCTCCAAGGAGCCAAAAAATCCCGGCACCCGTAGCATGTCGCCATAAGTTGCAATTGGAATTCCAGCTTTAGCCAAAGCAACCACTGCGTCAATGTCTTCTTGCGCCGTCACACAAACCGGACAACCCGGTCCAGTGAGCAATTTGATGTTTTTCGGCAGCAAACTTCTGATGCCATTTTTACTGACAGTTTGTGTGTGCGTGCCACAAACTTCCATCAAAAAAACATCCCGTTTGATTTGACCGGCAACTTTTTCAATTTTACTAAGCAGCCTTGGTAGTGATTTTTCAGATTTATACAAAATTTTTGATTTAAATTTTTACGAGCTTGTTTGCTTTTTAGACCATTGCGAGCGACAGCGAACTGCGAGCGATTAGCTGTTATTCCTGGCTAAGAGCGTGTCCTAAAAAGTAAACAAGCGAGATAAAAATTTCTAACTTAGTTTCTGAAAAACAAACTTTAAATATGACTCATTTTTTTCCTTTTTCATATTCATTCAAAACAGCCCAGGCATCTTCACTCGTCAATTGTGAAATTGCAAATCCAGCATGAACGATCACAAAATCGCCCACTTTTATATCTGGAATCAACGAAATGTTGATGTCTTTTTTGACACCATCAAAATTAGCAGTCGCCTGCTGATTTTTCAAGGCAATAATTTTTCCCGGAAAGGCTAAACACATAAAATACATTGTTACACTGTTACAGTGCTACATTGTTATTTTGATAAAATGTTTACTGGCAATTTAAGCACTTAATAAAAGGGTATTAATACCCCAGGGCAAGCCCTGGACCCTTCAGGCTCACGAGGCAAGCCTCGTAGGCAAATCACCTTTTGCTGCGTCGCTCGCTGCGAAATGAAAGATTACTTTCATTTCGCTCACTTTGCTAGATAAT
>CAIJXA010000005.1 GCA_903824515.1 uncultured bacterium | reverse complement strand
TTGTCAATCACAATAATTTCAATTTCATATTCACTGGCTTTGTCTGATATCTGAGAAAAACCTTCGATCACTTTGCCGATTCCTTCTTCTTCGTTATAGCAAGGCACAAGTACTGTAATTTTCTTTTTTGCTGTAATAGCATTCATATTTATTGACTAGCTGATAATAAAAAATGGATTTCTTGTTGCTGGTCTTTTAGTTTGATGTAAATCCCTCCTTGATTTTCTGATGATTCTGAGACATAGGATTCATCGATTGCTCTGACTTCGCCATCTGCAAGTGTGACTGTTTTTTCCTCAATATTTTTGAGCTGTCCATCTTTCGATTTGAAGTAAACAACATAGGGATAATCTTTGCTTGCCCCTTCGAGATTGTGAATCACAAAAGAAAAAGAAATTTTTTCACCCGGCGACAATTGTTTTGGCAAATTAATGTGATCATTGAAATACAACTCCGTGAAACGCTCTGGCCGGGGAATCAACTTGAGATTATCCATTGCTGCATAGGCAGCTTTTCTGTTTTCATAAACTGCGAAAGACAGGGCGATGACAATCATCAAACCGAGAACATATTTTTTTCTTGCTACCTTTTTTGAAGAAACGTTTTCTTGCTTTTCTATTTCTTTTTCTGGCAGATTAGTCATAATTTTTTAATAGGATTAAACCGGAATGCTTATTGCTTTGTCTTTTCGCATTGCAAATAAAAACCTCTCCACAATTAGCAATAACAGGATATTAATACCCCAGGGCAAGCCCTACGAGGCAAGCCTCGTAGGCAAATCACCTTTTGCTGCGTCGCTCGCTGCGAAATGAAAGATTACTTTCATTTCACTCACTTTGCTAGATAATAAAGCGACCAAAACCACTACCGACAAATGAAAATCAATTTTCATCCCACCGAATAATCGTCAAAACCGATACCTTACGAGTTATTATATTTATTAAAACCTTAATTGATTCACTCTTTCCAAGACCGATAAACACAGTGCAAAATGAAATAAAGTCTTATTTCAAGTCTTTGGTATTACAAACAGTAAAAGTGTTTATTTCATTTTCATTGCATAAAACCTGGAGTTATTGCATAATTCTCATTAATACCTTTTAAAATCGATACCTTGTGCGAAAAAATAAGTTGGGTGATGGCTGCGAACAATTGAAGTCTGAGTAAAAAAAATCCCTGCATTCCATTTTGGAATCAGGGCGACAGCGATTGGCCGGATTTCGCAATATTTGGCGAAAATAATTACTGAGGTTACCTTTTTGGGGGCTCCCTCAGTAACGTTGGATGATTTTACATCCTGTTTTGCTTAGTTGGCTGAAATTTGTTGATCTCAGGCCTTGAGACACGTACGTGTGCTGGTGCAGGTGGTGCTGCTAAAGTGACAGGAGGTGCTAAGCTTGATAAATCGACAATGAAGAATGTTGCTCCAATTCTTCCCTCTGCCCATATTTCAGCATTATTTGATCCACCCGATGCGCCTCCACCAAAAACCAAATTGGTAGTGGCTGCCAATGCTGCACTAGGTGAAATTGCTCCTGAACTTCCTTTTGATTTATTGCCATAAGTCGTTGCTAGCAGTTCATTCGTTGACACTGCTATCAAGCCATCATAATTAGCATCCAGATAGTTCTGCAGGGCAAATAGTTCAGAATTCAGGTCAACATTTTCTCCAGATTTTGCCGGAGAAACTGTGGCTGAAGCTAAAACATCTCTGTCAGCAGGAATATACTGCCAGAAATCTATTCTGTTACCTTTTTCCTGTTTCTTGGAATATTTGTATTTTTCCAAGGCAGGAGAGCTTACAAAAATTATTCTGACATCATCGGACACTATTACTTCTCTTTTTGCAGGTCTGAACCTTAACTTCGCTTGCAGATTCATTCCAGCAATGTTTGCCGTCCCGCCCTGCTGACCATACAGCTGCACATCTCTTTGTTGAGCATATGCCAAGCCAGGCAAATTAGGCAAAACTCTTGACGCTTGAAAGTTCTGAGTTATGGACTGACTAGAATTCTGACCAGCGTTGTTAGCAGCAGCGTTGGTATTTGCATCCTGAACGTTCGCTTGCTGCTGTTGTTGCTTTTGACCTTGAGTATTTGTCTGATCTCCGGCCGTGTATTGTAGCGTGTTTCCGTTGGAACTAGAGTTAGCATTAGCTGCTCCACCAGCTCCACCAGTAGCACCAATAATCTTATTGGTGTTGGTTAGCGTACCCGTTACATTACCATTAATCGCGGCTGCTCCTGCTTCTGAATTTGTCACGGAAGTGACGTTGGTTACTGGTATGACATTAGTTACAGGATTTGCCGAAGCAAGAGCTGCAGAGCTGGTATTTACCCCTACCCCTACATTAGTATCACCGGCAAATGCCGGAGATGCTGCCAGGATTGCCAACAAGATAGGCAAAGCTAATTTTTTCATTTGTTTCTTTTTGTTTTAGTTACTTATAGAGAGGTTTTCACACCCCTCTATAAGAAAAAATGATCTGCTCAGTGATTTCAGTGATTCTGTAGAGAAGACACAGTTATCACCGAATTCACACCTGAAGACGATGTCACTGTACCAGAGCCAGTTCCAAGTGCGCCTGCGATTGCTGATCCCTGGTTGTTCGCATTATAACCATTCGGGAAAACATTCGTATTGCTGCTCACCTGAGAGCCAGCAACTCCAAGACTACCTTGAACAGTCAGCGATACCGGTACACATGAGAGCCCCTTTACAGTTACGCTGGCAGGAGCGCCAGACGTTTTGATGCTTGTGGATCCTGTTGCGACAATGTTATTTGTCACAACAACGCTAGGTCCTTGATTTTTTGCCATCAACGGCGCTGCTGAAAAGCCAAGAATAGCAGCAGCCAAGAGAATCTTGGAAAAATGAGCTTTTTTCATGATGAATTGTATTTGATTGTTTTATGAAATTGACAAAGAAAAAAATGACAAGAAGTTTTCAGCTTGCTTCCTATCGACAAATACTACAAGCCTAAAATACATATATTTCACTTTTTGTCAAAAATAGCTAGAAAATATCAGGTGTTTCTCGACTAAATCCTTTAAATTAGCCTACTAGAAAAGCAAATAATTTCTAGATTGGCAATATTTAAAAACACCCCAAGAGGTGTTAAAAATTGAAAAATCAGCAATTTTGCGGTTGCAATAGGTTCTATGCCAACAACTTAAATCACAACTGTCATGCCCTTTTGAAGAGTTTCTCATACACAAAGTGCGAAAAATTGACTGCCTTTTTGTCAACAAAAATATATGCCGCATAGGAAACAAGAAAAATGACCGGCAAGGAAATCAGAAAGGACCAGGCCACAGCCCCATGATAAGAAACGATTGGCAATAATTTCAGAAAAATATAACTTGAAAGTGAACCCATAATCGTAAAGTGCAGCAAATACATAGTAAATGAAATTTTTCCCAAGAAAAGAAATAATTTGTTGGCAAAAAACTTCTGTAATCTTTTTGATTCAAGCAGTACCACCATCAAAAAGAAAGCGCCCACGATGTGATAAAAAACTGGCGGTTCAGTTCCCAGCCAAGAGAAATTTGCAAAGGCGTACATCGTTCCCTTTGGATCCCGACCAATTGGGAAAGAAGCAAGCGCAAGTCCCACCAAAAGCAAAGTCGTTCGCCAAATTTTTTTCTTGTCAAATTTTTCCAACATCTTTTTTTCATTAGCCATCAGGTCACTGAGCAGTACTCCCAAAATGAAAGCCAGATAGTAGGTTTGAAAAAATGCTACTATCAAGAAAATATAGGCCCAGTGCCGGCTTTTTGATTTTCCAAAAATTGCCAAGAAACTGAAAACCAAAAACGAACCAAGAAATTCACAAGCGATTGTCCACAAAAGTTTATTGTAATCAAAAATGCCATAAAAGAATGCACCGATGAAACCTTGATTAAGCGAATCCAAAAAATCAGGTTTGAAATCCCAAAGACTTGCAAACCAACCAGAACCGGAAATTTCGCCAGCCGGTAAATTATAAAGAAGTGAAAATTTCATGAAAACATAGGCAAAAAAAACTGAAAAAGCCACCGGCAAAGCAAGTCTGAAATATCTTTTGACAGCACTAGCTGTGACAATCTCATTTTCTTTTTTAACGAAAAATTTGTGACTCAAAACAAAACCACTCAAAACAAAAAAAATGCAAACTGCAAAATTGCCATCCCAAAACAAATTCAAAAAAGAACCTGAAGCAAAAACCTCCACACCATTTGGCAGATGAGTTGGGATGTCAGGACCTGAAAAAAGAGCTGGATAAAAAGCCAGCACAAAGTGGTGAAAAACGACTTGCAATGCTGCTAACCCGCGCAGACCATCGAGATATTTAATCTTTCGCATAAACAAAATTCAAACTAATTTAATTAAGCTTATCAATTTTGATTAGCTTATTTTAGCTTTAAAGCGCCTGACTGTAAAGGGAGTTGAAGGCATTTAAGCATTTAAGTATGTAAATATATTCATATAAGCATATCATCATTTAAACATTTAAACAGGCAAACAAGCAAGCAATTAAGGCTCTATACTAAACAGTGTGGTGGATAAGTTTAATTTTTTTCAATAAAAGGGTATTAATACCCCAGGGCAAGCCCTGGACCCTTCAGGCTCACGAGGCAAGCCTCGTAGGCAAATCACCTTTTGCTGCGTCGCTCGCTGCGAAATGAAAGATTACTTTCATTTCGCTCACTTTGCTAGATAAT
>CAIJXA010000004.1 GCA_903824515.1 uncultured bacterium | reverse complement strand
ATTATCTAGCAAAGTGAGCGAAATGAAAGTAATCTTTCATTTCGCAGCGAGCGACGCAGCAAAAGGTGATTTGCCTACGAGGCTTGCCTCGTGAGCCTGAAGGGTCCAGGGCTTGCCCTGGGGTATTAATACCCTTTTATTTTTAGGACGCACTATTTATTTCTACGCCTGGAAATTGATTTTTTTTCAAAAATCAAAAAATTAATTATTCTCCCTGATTCCAACCTTTTTAACATCAGCTCTTAACAACTTTTTGATTTTTTGCAAATCCAGAGTTTTTCCAATAGTCTTAGTTTTTAATTTAGGATCAAGAATATGCTGCTCTCGATATTCTTGCAAATAATATGCTTTGGCGCCCTTGATCCATTTTCCAATCTGCTCGAAATCTTTTTCACTATGAATTCCAGGAACAACGGTGGTGCGAAATTCATAGTCAATTCCACTTTCCATAATCATTTTCACACTTTTATTGATTTTTTTGATATCAAATTTAAGCCCGATTGCCTTGTTATAATTTGTTTGACTGTTCTTGATATCCATCGCAATAAAGTCCACCAATTTTTCGGCAATAATTTTTTCAAGCACCTCCGGCTGACTTCCATTAGAATCAAGTTTTACCAAAAAGCCTCTTCTCCTGATTCTTTTGATAAATTCAATGATATCAGGCTGAATTGTTGGCTCTCCACCAGTGATGCACACGCCTTCCAATTTTCCTTTGCGCTTTGAAAGATGATGAAAAAATTCTTCCACCATGTTATTTGGAGCTGGAAATTGCTCAGGTAAAACCAATTCTGGATTATGGCAAAAACCACACCGAAAACTGCAGCCAACCGTAAAAACCGTGGTTGCAATTTTTCCCGGATAATCTATCAAAGTCATTTTTTGAAAACCACCTAATTTCATAAGCTTCAGTCTTTATTATTAAATTCAACTACGGTTTTATTTAAATTTTTTGATCTTAATTAATCCTATCAAATTTTTAATTTTAAATTTAAAATTTTTATGAATTTCAAATAACTAAATTTCAAATTCTTTGGTAAATTCAGGGCGACCTGATTTGCATCAAGGTCGCCCTGCCATCTTTTTTGTTTTGCCAAATTGCGACCTCATCGCACCCAACCTCGGTTGAGATTTAGCAGCACAAATCTAGCCTATTTAATTTAAACTTTTTAACAACTAGCACAACAAGCCTTTTGAAATGAACCATTAACCTCATAGGTTTTGCGGTCTTTCCATTCTTCAGCCTTAGCATCATTCCAACGGCGAACCGGAGTGTGAAATCCAACCACACGAGAATAGACATCACAAGCTTGAAAATTTTGAAGTACCGGATTTGCATCAAAGCACTGCTTGCATTTAATTGCATCACTTCCTTCAAGTGCCCCTTCAAAACGCACGAATTCATCCCCCGAGTTTAAAGCGCTTCCACAGTCATGGCAAATGTGATTGCTCATATTTTTGTTTTTTTTGCAAAATGTAAAATTTTTCATTTCCACAATTTGCATTTTGTTAAGTTAAATTATTTATATTAATCGCCTTTCGGCGTTTGATTGAAAAAAACTATCCACTGTCATGCTGACTTGTTTCAGCATCTGTCTTTCTTGCTTCACAAGCCTGCTTGTAACCGAGATCCTGAAACAAGCTCAGGATGACAGAAAAAATTTATTTTACTTTTTCAAACTTTGGAGCTACAAGTTCAACCTCACATTTTGGACAGACATGTTTTTCTCCTGAGATATATCCATGAATCGGACACACGCTGAAAGTCGGAGTAAAGGTGAAATATGGAAGTTTGTAGTTTGTTGCAATTTTTTTAACTAATTTTTTCACAGTTTCCACATCATTAATTTTCTCACCAATGAATCCGTGCAGTACTGTTCCTCCGGTATATTTGGATTGCAAATTGTCCTGCAAATCCAAGGCTTCGAAAATATCACTTGTAAAGCCTACTGGCAAATGAGATGAATTTGTGTAATAAGGATTAGCCGCTCTTCCCTTCACGGCATTTTCATTGGCCGTAATGATGTCAGGATATTTTTTCT
This sequence comes from uncultured bacterium, assembly GCA_903824515.1. Lineage (GTDB taxonomy): Bacteria > Patescibacteriota > Minisyncoccia > Moranbacterales > GWC2-37-73 > CAIPMZ01. Next base: position 2,825 of record CAIJXA010000004.1, on the reverse strand, counting down.
TGTCCAAATTTGCAAAACGATAAGTGGTACCTTCTCCGGGAGTAGCCTCGAGATTATAAAGACTGCCGGTCTCTTTCTGATATTTCACCATTCTGTCTCGCATTTTTTCAAGAACCTGTTCGGCAAACTTATTCCCCTTTGGAGTTGTAATGTCAACTCCCAGCAGATTGAGCAGTGCTTCATTCATCCCAATAATTCCAATAGTTGTAAAGTGATTTGACCAATAAGCACCACGCCGCTTCTTGATATCCTGCAAATAAAAACGTGAATATGGATACAAACCGATATCGGTGAGTCTTTCAACAAAAGTCCTTTTGATTTCCAAACTTTCCTTAGCCAAATCCATTAGGTGATAAATTTGATCTAAAAATTCTTTTTTAGTGGTTGCTTGATATCCGATTCTTGGAAGATTGATCGTCACAACCCCGATTGACCCGGTCATTGGATTTGCTCCAAAAAGTCCGCCACCTCTCTTATATAATTCGCGATTATCCAAGCGCAAACGACAACACATACTGCGAGCATCATCCGGACTCATGTCAGAATTGACGAAATTTGCAAAATAAGGCATACCATATTTCGCCGTCATCTCCCAAATAGGGTTTAGGGCCGTGTCTTCCCAATTAAAATCTTTAGTGATGTTGTAAGTTGGAATAGGAAAAGTGAAAACTCTATTTTGCGCATCTCCTGCAGTCATGACCTCGGCGTAAGCTCGATTTATCATATTCATTTCATTTTGAAATTCACCGTACAATTCTTTTTGTGGCAAACCTCCAATGATCACCGATTGTTCTTTATAAATCTTAGGGACTTGCAAATCAAGTGTAATGTTTGAAAACGGAGTTTGAAAACCAACCCGAGTTGGCACATTCATATTGAAAACAAATTCTTGCAAGGCTTGCTTGACTTCCTTATAACTCAACTTGTCATAACGAATGAAAGGTGCCAGTAGCGTGTCAAAATTTGCAAAGGCTTGGGCGCCATTGGCCTCACCTTGCAGAGTATAGATAAAGTTGACTACTTGTCCCAAGGCTGCCCTGAAATGTTTTGGCGGGGCACTTGAAATCTTTCCTGGAACTCCTCCGAATCCTTTCACGAGCAAATCATGCAAATCCCAGCCGCAACAATAAGCAGCAATGAGTTGCAAGTCGTGGATGTGCATATCGCCTCCCTCATGAGCTTGTCTGATTTCCCTTGGGTAAACTTTTTCCATCCAATATTTTCCGCTGACCACTGAGAAAATATGATTATTAAGGCCCTGCAAAGAAAACTCCATGTTTGAATTTTCCTTGACTCGCCAATCAGCTCTACTGATGTAGCTATCGACCAAATCAACTGCTTCACTGATTGATTCTTTCACAGCCCTGATCTTGCGGTGTTGCTCGCGATAAAGAATATACGCCTTGGCTGTTTCTTCGTAGTCAAGCACCATCAACACTCGTTCAATCATGTCTTGCAATTCTTCAATTGTTGGCACAAAACCCTTTTTGAAATTTTTGTTCAGCATTTGAACAACCTTATCACTTACTTTTTGAGCCTCCTTGGCGCTACCCTCACCTGTTGCTACAAAAGCCTTGGTTACTGCAATAGTTATCTTTTTTGGATCAAAAGCAACCACACGTCCACTTCGCTTAATCAATTTCGCTATTAAATTCTTGTCTTTTTTCAGCTCTTTTTTTTCAACCTTTTCACCTTTTTTCACCACCGCTTTCTTTTGTTTTTTCATATTGATTTTCTCCCCCGAGAATTATTTAATTTCTACGAATTACGAATTTGTACGAATATACAAAGACCCACAAACATACAAATCAGCTACAAATCTACAAATAATTCTTGCTTTTTTTGTCCGTAGATTTGAATTTTGGATTTTGTTAGACATTAGGATTTAGGAATTTTTATGCATCAGGATGCTTCCATTTTCTCCATTTCTTTACGAAAACTATCTGCCGATTTAAATGATTTATAGACGCTTGCGAATCTCAAATATGCAACATCATCAATTTCCTTTAATTTTTCTAAAATCATTTTTCCAATTTCCTTGCTTGAAATTTCATTAGATTCTCTGGCCTGAATTTCAAATTCGATGTCACCAATTGCCTTGTTGATTTTTTCCTCACTGACTGGACGCTTTTCCAGAGCTTTTCGAAGACCGATTTCAATTTTTTTGCGATTATATTCTTGCTTACTGCCATCTCGCTTAATCACTGTCAGTCGCATTATTTCAATTTCTTCATAGGTACTGAAGCGAGCTTGACACTTTTCACACTCACGACGCCTGCGAATTGCTTTTGCATCGTTAGTGTCGCGCGAATCAACGACTTTTGTTTCATTATTTCCGCAATATGGACAAATCATAAAAAATTAGATTATTACATTGTTTTTTACATTTTAACAATGTAATAATGTAGCAATATTTATTAGGGCTTGACAAGTCTTTTTTTTCACTTTTAAAAAAATTGACTATTTCACACTTTTATGAGCTTTTACACCACATGTTGTGTATTGTTAGTCCAGTATACCACAAGTCAAACATTTGCCAAGCAAGCTTGTTTGAGCCATTATTTTGAGTTATCCACAGGACATAGTATCATAAAAACATAAAAAAATCGAAACATTCAATCATGCTGACAAATAAAAAGAGACAAGGGTCCCCTTGTCTCTTTTGAATTTTTTCTTCTTTACTGTGCTACTGCGGCGTAACTTCGATGGTTCCCCCATTTGGATCAACTGTCAGTGAACAAGCAGGGCAAGTTTGTCTGAGAGTTGGGCAAGCAAGTCCAGTAGTGCAAGCCTTGGGAGCGCTGCAACCACTTTGATCAATTTTT
>CAIJXA010000003.1 GCA_903824515.1 uncultured bacterium | reverse complement strand
GGTAGAAGAAAAATTGAATCGTAGATTTATGAAATGTTTAGGTTTTCGCAGTCCTGCAGAACTGCTAGACGAGTATAGAAAACAAAAAAACGCCTAGTGGCGAAATTAGAAAAGTGTTCGGATTGAGCCCGTCGGGTAGGCCCGTAAAGAATATATTATTATAACACAAATGAAATGACTTGCCAACGATTTAGTTGCGATTTAGTTGCGAACCTAGTTCCTTGTAATATCTTCCCGAATGCAGTATTCTTAAAGACATGAATACCAAGCAATATTTTTGTTTATTAGCTGTGCTTTTCCTTGGCACGCAAACTTCAGCCTTGGCAGCAGAGACACTGCCATCAAAAATTGCTGACACCGCAACGCAATCAAAAGCGTTGATGATTTCAGTTGGTCAATATTCCGAGGACATCTCCGGATTCGCCGTCAAAAAATGGCTCACTCAAAAATCAAGCCTGGGATTTTCGCCAAACTACAAAACTGAATTTGAAAACACTTCCTATTGTCCTGTCTCCAAAATATTTTGCGACTTCACCAAAAAAGCTAACGACTACAATCACATCAAGCTGTCATCTGAACCTTTTCTGGACAAAGCTTCAATTAAATCATACGTGGAAGATTTGGCCCGAAAAATTAATCACGACCCAATAGATGCAAAATTTGCCGTTACAGATGGCAAAGTTTCCACCTTTGCCGAAGCTCAAGATGGTATAACCCTCGATGTCGAAAAAAGTACCCAAACAATTGCCTCGGCTTTAAGCTTAGCAACACTTCCGGACAAACTTGAACTTAACTATGATTCAAAAAAACCAGAATTAAATTATTCTGACGTAAATAATATTGGAATTTCATCTCTAATCGGAGAAGGAACTTCCAATTTTAAAGGTTCGCCTGCTAACAGAATTCACAACATTAAAGTTGCAACCGATCGATATAATGGTATTCTTATCAAGCCGGGTGAAGAATTTTCATTTGTAGATGTCCTTGGGGAGGTTGATGGCGAACATGGGTATCTTCCCGAATTAGTCATCAAAAATAATGTGACTGAACCAGAATTTGGCGGCGGAATCTGCCAAGTTTCAACCACCGCATTTCGCGCTGCGATTTATTCCGGCCTGAAAATAACGGCTCGCAAAAACCATGCCTACCCAGTGTCCTATTACAACCCACAGGGAATGGATTCAACTGTTTATGTCCCGCGTCCAGATCTTCGCTTCATCAACAATACTCCTGGATATATTCTCATTCAAACAAAAATAATTGGAACCGTTCTGACTTTTGACTTTTATGGAACAGATGATGGGAGAAAAACGAGCATCGATGGACCATCTATCACTGAACGTCAACCCGATGGAGCCCTGAAAGCCTCTTTCACTCAGCATGTTCTCGATAAGGATGGCAAGGAACTAATAAACGACGTGTTCAACAGCGCTTATAATTCTCCCTATAAGTATCCTCATCCAGGTGGACCAGTTTTGAGCGTAAAACCATCAAATTGGTCTGATGAGGAGTGGAAGAATTATAAAAAAATGTTAAAAGACATGGCAAAAACTACCCAATAGCGCTCCACCTTTGACTAAAAGGAAATAAAGTGTTACGCTTGGCTAGTTATTAAAATTTTGGGTTATTAGCTTAGTTTCCGCCCAAGGCGTACTAGCCCAGGGCTGGGGTTTAATTGCTAGGCCAGAAGATTTGTTAGAATTTTTTAAAAATATATTATTCGGGTTATTAGCTCAGTTGGTAGAGCAGCGGCCTCTTAAGCCGATGGTCGCAGGTTCAAATCCTGCATAACCCACATTTTTGAAAAATTTTTTAGAATGGATTTTTTGAAAATATTTTAAAGCTAAGCCCCCATAGCTCAACGGATAGAGCAATAGCCTTCTAAGCTGAAGATCTAGGTTCGATTCCTGGTGGGGGTACATGCATTAATTTTAAATTTATTGGTGCTATATGGCGGGTATCGTCTATCGGTTAAGACATCGGTTTGTGGTACCGAGAAGTTGGGTTCGACTCCCAGTACTCGCCCCGTTTGGTTTTCAAAAAATTCGAACAATGCGCTCTTAGCTCAGCTGGATAGAGTGTCTGGCTTCGAACCAGAAGGTCGGGGGTTCGAATCCCTCAGAGCGCACAAGGAATAGAAAACCTCTAAATGTTAGAGGTTTTTTTGGATCATGCGCAAATTATACTTTTAAATGATTCAAAAGCATCTCGGAATTTTTACAAACTTGCGTTCTATTTTGGCCATAGAAGCGACAGCAACTCCGAGCGCTTAGCTATATTCTTGGGCGAAGCGTGTGCTCAAAAACGGATGCGAGTTCGTAAAAATGTTTTCAGGGACAAATGCTATTTTTCAAAACCATGATTTGCGGATGACCCAATTTAACTGTTTTTTTTCTTAGTTGCTATTTTATATTTATACATTCTCTCGTCAGCAACCTTAAGCGCTGTCATTAAATCATTTCCATTAGCGGCATGTGCAGCTCCAATGGAAATGCTTAAGCGCAAATTATTCTTTTTTCTTTTCTGTGAATCAAATATTTTCTGTTGCAAGCGCTTAATGATAACATCGATTTCGGTAAACTTCATGCCTGGAAGCAGCACGCAAAATTCATCTCCCCCAATGCGCGTCACCACATCTTCTTGTCGAAACTCGCCAGCAATAAATTTGGCAACTTGACGAATAACTTTGTCCCCTGCAATGTGACCAAGTGTATCATTGATTTTCTTGAGCCCATTAATGTCGATCATGACCACACAGCCTTCGAACTTCTTTTTTTTTCTAAATTCACGTAGGCGTCTTTCAAAATAATTGCGATTATGCAGTGAGGTCAAAATGTCATATGAACTCAGTCTTTGCAATTTTTCATTCGCCTTTTCCAATTCCGTGGTCCTGGCTAAAATTTTGATTTCCAAACTCTTGTTTAAATTCTCAAGCTTCTTTCTAAATGATACCACTTCAGTGTTATCAGCTGCAATTGACAGCGCGCCCTCAATCTCACCATTCTTGTCTTTCAGTGGAACCGCAACAATCCCCAGGTATTTATCCTGCCCTTTACTGTTTTTTTCATAACAATTATCACGCCTAAACACCGTTCCATTTTTCAGCAAATTCTTATAACCCTCTATTAGCTGCTCGCGCTCAAAAAACTCATCTTTAAAAATATTGCATTTACGATAATTTTTATTTTTGGCAAAATTCAAAAAATACTTATTAGCCGAAGTAATAAATCCCTCTTTGTCTATCGTTATTACGCTTGCTGGAATATTATCCAAAATTTTCTTATTATATTCAGCAGAAGTAAAAATATCGATTTTTGATGATTCTTTTTTCATATTATTTATAGATTTTACAAAAGACTATTTTCATAACTTTTAAATTAGAACGTCTTTTTCAAAACCTTACAACCTTGTCGGCATTGCTGCGAACATTGCCTGACACTGCCTGACTGAAAATTATCCATATGTAGCTACCGCACCTTAGGGTTCATTAAGTCAAAAAAAATGAAACTTGTCAAGCTCACCTTCAATAACCATTTTTATTATTATATCATGACAATAAAAAATACATCAATATTTGATGATATAAGCCCTCCCCAACAGTTATGCTGCCGCCAAGCCTTTTTAAAATTTGACAAATGCCAAATTTTAAGTTATACAATATAGGCTATTAAAAAGCCTGCTCATTAAAAAATATATAGACATCGCGCACAAATTTCAATAAAAAAATTAAAAGGGAGCATCCCATGGCAAAAAAAGGAACCATATTAATCATTGAAGACGACAACGTCTCAATGAAGCTTCTCGAGTCTCAATTAAAGAAAGCAGGATATGAAACGATTTGCGCAAATACCATCAAAATAGCAAACAAAGCAATCGTCAACTCCCTGGAAAATAATGAAACCATAAACTTGATTTTGCTAGATTTGAATTTAGGCCTAGATTTCGGCGGTGACTTTGGGCGAAAGGTAAAAAACATCATTGGCGACATAAACATTATTGTTCAAACCGCCTATCCAAATTGGTCAGTCATGCTAACCTTTACTCCAGATGACACACTAGTAAAGTCAATCAATGGCATAACCCTGATCGAAGCCTGCACAAATCTAATGAAGCCCCAGCGTCAACGCATAAACCCATCTGTAAAAGAAACTCTTAATCTCTGGGTCGCCACTCAACACCTAACAGGCGTTGAATCATTGAAATTTCATTCTCACAAACTAACCGAGGAGAAACCAACAAAGCAATGGGTTGAGAAAATAACCAGTATCACAAACAAAGGAGAATTCATCAATACGGTTATTTATGCCAATAAAGAAGTAGCTAGGGATGATATCAATATTGGCCTTTCATCTTTGCTTGGTTGTCCAGGACTGTGTCTTTTTTGCAAACATCATCGCACTCGCAAAAACAAGGAGGGGATAAGCGTAGCTTTTTTAAGACAACTATCTTCTCACGAAATTATTGGCCAGGTTTATTTAGCCTTACTTAGTCCCCGCTTGGAAGAGGTGTTCGTTGAAAATTCCCAGAAAAAGTTGGTACTCAACTTCACTTGCGAGGGTGATGCCTTTGTTTATAATTTAGACAATTGTATGCTGGCCATAAAACAACTGTCCACAATACCTAGCCTTGAAATCAGCTTCATCATTACATCAATCGGGAGCATTTCAGCATTAAATCGCTATATTGAAAAATATATCGATTTGCCCGGCATTCGACACTATTGGAGCGTAAACTGCTTGGATGAAAAAGTGCGAAGTAAGCTAATGCCAGGGACGGAAAAACTTGGTAGCCTCAAAGAAATGAGAGATGCTTATCTAAAAATAGCCACCCGGACCAAAACACCCGTCACGGTATCCTGGATAGTTATCCCTAATATCAACAACAAACTGCAAGATGCTGAGATGATTGCGAAATTCTTTGGAGACAAGTTTTTGGAAGATGGCAGGCCTGCTTTTGAAATTAAGTTAATGCCGCTAGTTTCCAAAAATTTAAATGAAAATACTGAACTTCAAAACATCAAAACAGCAGCTGCAGATGTTGTAAATTTCGGAAATACCCTGAAGGAGTTGCACATCAAGATTCGGAAAAGACCCACAATGGGCGTTGACATCAACGCAAGTTGTGGGCAAACTATTGTGGAATGGTCTGATCAATTCCAAGAACCCTCACATTGCTCCTTTGACGACTTGTCTTAACTATTTACCGGCAGCCCCCAAAAAGGCTGCCGTATTTTTTTATCAAGAAACAAATCACGCTTAACTAATTGCATTATTCGTAAGGCCAACAAGCTTTGCGCAATTAAAAATTCAAAAAGTAAGAAAAAAATTCCTACCAGAATCAAGCGGCTTTCCGCTTTCCTGGTTACGCTGATTTACAACATCAAGAGCCTTTTTATAATTATTTTCATTAAAAACAGTTCCCTTGTCTTGAGTATTTCTAAATGACTGCACTTGATTATCATCCCATGTTGATAAATATAAGTTTTCACGCCAGATGTAGGCACCAAAAATGATTGCCCCAAAAAGCAACAAGAAAAAGACTATTTTGTATATTTTTTTCCAAGTAGATTCCAGCTTGGAAAGGATTTTTTCTTTATTAAAATTTATTGAGGTATCTAATTTCATATACTTTTTATTTTTTACTATAAAAAACGACATCGAGGATTGCATTTAATTTGTTTGCGTCTTGCTTGGACAAAACCTCGCCAGTTTGGCCGGCGGAAGATTTAGTGTTAAAAGGGTTCAAAATACCACTATTTGAGCTTGGGCTTACGCCAATCGGCAATTTACTTTCAACTGCGTGACTAATGTTAATTCCCGTGATATCGCCATAATATTCCAGCGATTCCAGGCCGCTAATAAATTTAAAAATTCCGTCATAATCACCGACCAATGAAATTGTTAACTTCAAATAATCCTTACTTGGCAAAGAATCAGCCAAAGTCGCGACTTCTGAGTCTTTTTTAACCACTGCAGCTGAACCGTTTTTTTGCGCTGCATCATCTTTAATGGAAATTGTAATCGCACTGCTAGTTTCTTGCGCCAGTTTCTCTAATCTTTCAATCAATACAACTACTTGCTCCTTGCTCAGCAAAATATCCAACTTCCCCTGTTGACTATCAATTTGGGTATATTGCTGCCTTATCTTAGGCAGCTCATTCAGTCTTTGACTTTTAATTTCCTGCTTAATAGCATTCTCTTGCATTGCATTTTTCGTTTCAGTGATCTTTCCCAACAATGGAAAAATGACAAAATAAACCAACCCCCCCACTATGCAGAAAAATAGGATTAGGATGATTATTTCTCGTTGATTTTTCAAAAAGTTCTTATTCATGATATTATCATTCAAACATAGAATTATACAGACACTTAAAGGCAAAAGTAATTTATTTGACTAAGTGAGATATATAGAAATATGCTTGGCAAAATATGATAGAAATTCATTATATGTATAGCATATCTACTATATTTCTACTGTATTTCCACCCTATCTCTACTATATTACTATTTCTACTCTATCTCTACTTATTATTTTTCACTCTTCAGGCATTCCTGCGTTACATTAAAATCCAATTGAAAATCAACATTTTCTTTCACAACAAGATCGGAAAGAGGGACATTCACGCCCCCAAAACATGCATCTTTTTCCAAATTTCCCTTAAATTCAAGCAACTTATTTCTGGTTAAAGCCTTTCCAGCCAAGGAAACTACGTAATTTTTGTTAGCAAAATTATTGATTGCAATTCCGCTTGGAATAGCTTGCCCCAGGTGGCTAAAAACATTAGCCCACCGCAAATGCCCATTTTGAACTTTTAGCAAAAGGCTCGTAGCATTATTTATATTTTTGAATTCTGCATCATACTTATCCAGTTCTTGATACTTATCCTGATTTTGCTGAAATTCATATGCTGCTTGGCTGCTGCTTCGTTGAATTGACAACAAATAGTTAACGTTAACCAGGATGATGATAAGAATCAGCAATGGAAAAAGAAAAAATATTTCTTCACGCAGAAGCTCACGAAAAAGCTTGTTTCTCTTTATTTCATCTTTTTTATTTTGCGGAAGTAAATCAAGACTAATCTTCATATTGGAGTCCTTTTAGTGCTAAGCCTATCGCTGTTGAATATTGCAATGATTGATTTTTTTCAATAATTGGTGATTTTTTTCCTAAGGTTATATTTGACCAAGGATCACCAAGCTGAATTTCTTGCCCTAATTTTTTCGACAAATATGGCATAATCCCCTTCGTGTTCGCGCCTCCACCACAAATAATTATTTTATCTATTTTTTTTGAATAGCCCAATCCGGATAAATAGAAATTAATTGATCGCTCTATTTCTTGAGAAAAACTTTCTAAAATTGGTTGCACTATTTTAAACAAAGCATCATCCTTTGGGTCGCAACCGATACCATGTGTAAATTTTATTTTCTCAGCCTCTTCAAAGGAAATTCCCATCCCCTTGGAAATGACATCTGACAAAGTTTGCCCGCTTAGAGGTACGCTAGAAGTAAAACACGGAACTCCTTCTTTTGAAATTGAAAAACTTGTTCGCCTGTCCCCAATGTCAACAATTAAAACTGTTTTACCATAATCATCACAGCAAAGCAGACTGCGCGCCTGAGCTATGGATTCAATCTCCAAACCAACAACCCTAAGTCCTGCCATCTCAATGACTTCAATGGCTTCATCCACAGTTGCCTTTGAAACAGCAACGACCAAGAGATTGATTTTATTTTTTTCCGTAGTCAGAGCCTCAGTAACCATTTGCCAGTCATAATATACTTGCTCAAGTGGCAAAGGAATATTTGCCTCCATTTCCCATTTTACCGCCTCTCCAATTTCCTTATCATCCATTTTCGGAATACTAATAATACGTAGAAAAGCTTTCGTTTCTGGCAAAGAACAAATAACTTTTCTTGTTTTTATTTTTTTTGGTCCCGAAATTTCAATAAGTTTCTTAATGGCATCCACCACCTGCTCTTTCTTTTTTATTTCGCCATCACTAATTGCCCCAACAGGAAGTTGCACGCAACCATAGCTAGCAACCTCTTTCTCCCGGCCATTATCTTCAAACTTAATAAGCTTAACAGAAAGATCGCTCAAATCAAGGCCAAAAATACTCGAAGCATTACTAAAAATTTTTTTATTCAAAATGCTCATTGGACGCATAAAGCATAAAGCATACAATATTACAAGCAAATATCCTACACTCCCACTTTTTTTGTTTTTATTTCAATCTACACTTACTCGCCACGACGAGAAAACAAATTAAACTACAATGAAACTATGTCCATTGTTTTTTCTTTTTTTATTTTACACTATTTTCTTCAAAGCTCATAATGAATTAATTTTCTTCCCATTTGTCGATGGAATATTGCGTACCGGTCGGAAAATATGGCGGAGGATAATACAACAAATTGTTATCAAAATTAAGATTACGAAAACAGTATCCGTCGCCAACTGTAACGCCTCCTCCACAATTGTAAGTATTTCCAACATAAGCAAATCCGTAACGATTATTAGTCGCTATGGATCCATTTATGGTTATTGTACTTTTATTGCTGCCGTAGGAATTTCTCCCAACACGACCCTCCTTGGCAAGTAGTGCCCCATCAATAGTGAGGTTACTTTGACTATCTTTAATAACTTCAACATCTTTTTGCGCAATTACTCCAATAATATCACTTCCGTCAAAAGTACTATAAAGCAAATTATTCATGCCTAAGAATACACTTTTGTTGCCACCAGTATTTGCAACACCGCCACCAACTGGTTCGTCAGAAAGTTCAGCCGCAACCAAAGAAACGCGTCTTCCGCTGACAGTGCCTTCCAGCCAAATGTTGTTTGCGACAAAAATTATTCCCTTGTTTGGGATTGGATAATTATCCATACTTAAACATTTCCCTTTTGAATGAGTGCCATTTGCAATCCAATTGCAGGCGATTGTTCCATTATTGCAACAAACTGTTGTCGGCGAAGAGCAGACCGACCCATTGGTCGCGGCATAAGCACCGGAGGCGCCAACTGTGATTCCGGCATAATCCGTAATAGCATTAGTTGTTGAAGAATAGGAATTAACTTTGCAAACATCAAAAGTACCATCTGCTTTCAAAATAATTCTACGACCCGCTCCGCTATTATCAAACTTCTGTGATGCCTGACTACGCATATATGAAATGTCCGAAACAACACTTGCAAAATCTATTTGCGGGGCTGGAAAAACCCTTCCAGCCCTGAAAACATCTATTCGCTGAGCAACCGCATTTGGTGGAGCCTCCAAGGGGCGCTGATTGTCGTTGACGCCCGTTGCGGGAGGAACATTGACATGAGTGTGCACCCCAAACTCAATTCCTCCTGTATGATCAGGATCGTCAATTGTGCTCAAGGAGCTTGAAACAATATTTGTAGCAATTCCATCAAAACGAATGCCAGAATTGGAATGTATCTTACCATTAACAACAGTTCCTTCACCAAAACGCATAAAATCATTAGCCAAAACACTATCCTCACTCCAAGAAGGTCGCCTAAAACGAACTTTTATTGTTCTTTTTACAGTGGGATACTTATACGTAGAGCCCTCAACAATAACATCGACAATAGTTGAACTTGGATCAGGATTTGAAACATTAATACTATATTTTCCGATTGCGCCACCTTGCGCATCTACATATTCACGATCAAATTGATGATTCACTCCATAGGGATAAGGGCTCGTATTTTGCCAAAAATCTCGAACTTGCATTGCGGTTCTGCCATCAGTTTCATGCGCCAAATACCATCGATAAAAATTAACACCAGCTTCTGCGATTTGAAATGCCTCCTCCTTGCTTTGCACCTGAAAAGAACTCTTCGAATTATTTGCAATAAACTGTATCATCGAAGATAGCAAGATTGAAATCATCGCAATAATAACCAAGGCGTAAGCAATGGCTGAACCTTTCTTGTTGTTGATAATAAGCTTCGAATTTCCCACATTCATACTAATAGTTATCATTAAGATTTCTAAATTCCACAAAAGATTCCAGATTAACATTGTCCGGGGCAGTAAGTGGCTTAATATTAACCCACAAACGCACCTTAACTAATTTAACATCAGCCACCGCCGGATTTACGAGCGGATTATTTATTGTGTCGATTGGATAATCACTATTATAATATTCAAAAACTGGCTGCGCCGGCGTGTTGACAACGTAATTTGCAACTACACTGATAGTTTCGGCAGCGGGATAAGAAGCTGGCGTTCCACTTGACTTTGTGACTCCTTTTTTCAGGGTTTGAGTGGCAGAATCAAGATAATAACGCACTCTTTCAACTTTGCCGTCAGCAGTGTTATCGTCATCAAGATAAACCGTAAGGCTATTGCTGCCAACCTCTTTCACTGGATAACTTCCGTCATCAGCTTGCCTAATCTTTCTTAAGTTTTTAATAACACTATTAAGTGCGCTAGTAGCCTTACTTGTAGCATTGCCTGATTCAATCACAAAGGAATTCATCCCCCAGCTTTTTGAGGCAAGCATAGTAAGACCAGCAATGCCAATAAGAAAAATAAACATAGCAATTAACATTTCAACCAGAGTCATGCCTGCTTTTTTTGTGTATTTGAATTTTGTCAAAATAAGCATATTTATTCGGCCACCATTTTAATTTCTTGGCTAGTAAGTTTATTAACCGTAACATCTTGATCAATAATATCAGTAAAACCCACAACTTTAACACTTAATTTATAGTCGCCTGCAACAACATTTGCGCTTGCATCTGGAAAATACACTTTCCCAAATTTATTGGTGGCTAAGGTTACGTCATAGGTCCCACTCACACTCCTGAGTTCGACTGAGGCATCCGCCAAGGGTTTATTATCTGCGTCATTTAGCACTGTCACAAAAAGAGCATCCGTTTCTTTGTTGGCCAAAATCACATTGGCGTCCAAAGATACATCCGAGGATAAATTGAACGAGTTAGTCGCATCTGTTGCAACATCAAGATAAAGCAATTTGTAATTATCATTTTGTGCGCCCGCCGGATAGGTGAAATAATACGGGCCAGGACTCACCTCAGAAAAAACCGATTTCCCAGCGACTGCTGAATTAAAGTTTGCTTTAGCAAATGACCATACTGGCAATGCCGGCGAGGCCACGGTGTCTGCAATTTTCCGGCCACCAGCTAGCGCAAAATCAATATTTGGAACTATGTCACCAAGGGGTGATTTTGTGTAAACATTAATTGTTGAAAACTTGTCCATGACAATTGTTTTTTGATTTATGCTAGCATTGACAACGCTGGCGTGAACATCAATCGGACTAACAGCGCTCAAGGGATATGGCGCATAGGTTTGCACTGAAAAATATCCGCTTTTAGAAATTTGAAGACTATAGGTTTGCAGTGCGGGAATAACTTCCGGCAAAAAGAGATTTCCCGTGGAATCGGTTGTATATTGCGCATTAACCGACGGAGAAACTGTATTGTTGATAATTTTAACATTAGCTTGCCCAATTCCAACTCCCGAACTATCCACTACATTCAAAGAAAGAATTCCTCCAGTATACATCGCCTCAACTCCGGGCGGCGAAATTGTTGTCACTGCCGTTGTGGACTTTGCCAGATTATTATCCTCCCAATATACAACAATCTTAACTTGCTTATAATCGGCAGGCCGAGTGTCTGTTCCGGCAGCCAGGGTGCCATCAAATGGATCATCAACAGCAACCACCGAACAATGCACATAATAAGTTTTTCCTGAGCGACTGACCGTTTCGACTTGCAAAAGATTTCCAGCCGGAATCCCGCCCAATGTTGCGACATCTTCGTATTTAAGATTGCGAATTATTTCGATTCTTTCATTTGCAAGCGCAATTGCCCCAAGTCGACTTCTAACATCTCCCATCGACTTAGTTCCTATTGTAAAAACCTTATAAAAGGTCAAGCCGGCAATTGTAAAAATAAACATAAAAATCAGCATCTCAACCAAAGTGAAGCCACGTTTTTTATTTTTAAATATTCTTTGAAAAAACATATTATTCTCGCGATTAATTATTTTCGTCTTGTCCATTCTCTTGAAACATTTTGATTACCCACCTAAGCAATTACATGCCTACCTGCTTATATGTTTATATGTTTAAATGACTACTTGATATTATCCATTAGGCTATACATAGGTTGAAGCATTGCGACAGCAAAAAATCCGACGCATCCGCCAATGACAACCATCAGCATGGGCTCAATTATCGCCGACATATTTTTTGTAACTTGATCAACTTCATCTTCATAAAATTGTGCCAACTGAAGCAAAACCGTGTCTGTTTTTCCTGTTTCTTCCCCTACTTGAACAATTTGGGAAACTAGCATAGGAAAAATATCCGAATGATTCAGCAAAATAGTACTAAGTGGAATTCCCCTTTGGATGTCCTCCATGCCACCAAGCAATGCTTCCTTGTAATACTGATTTGAGAGTGTGTTTGAAATAATTTTAAGGGCATCAATTGAGCTAACTCCACTTTTTAGCAACGAACTATAAATTCTGGCAAAACGAGCACAATTAACTTGTTTTACAATGGGGCTAAAAATTGGCACATGTAAAACAAAATACCCCAGCGCTTTTTTGCCAGCTTTTTGCTTGAGAAAAAATTTCAAAAAAGCAATTACACCCACAAATAAAACAGCCACGAACAGTCCATTATTTCTCATTTTTTCACTAAGATCCACCAAAAATTGAGTTGTTGGTGGAAGCTTGGCATTCATATCTTTAAAGACGCCCATCATTTGAGGAAGCACATAGGTCAACATAAGGATTCCAATTAAAATCATCACTGAAAGAACAACAATCGGATAAATCATTGCCCCCTTTACTTTTCCCTTTAAATCAGCCTCTTTTTCTAACTGTACCGAAACTATTTTAAGTACTTCCTCAAGATTTCCAGCCACCTCCCCAACTCTAACCATATTAATAAAAAGATCGCCAAAAACTCCAGGATATTTTGCAAATCCTTCACTGAGGGTTTTCCCATTTTGCATTTCATTAAAAATATCATCAAGAATCTTTTTAAATCCCTTATGCTCCGATTGCAATGCAAGATTTCCCACCGCACGTGAAATAGTAAGACCCGAACTTATCATAACACTAAGATTCCTGGCAAACACCATTTTTTCCTTCAAAGGAACACTATTGAATTTGTCCCAAAATTTGACCTGCGGGCCCATAGTTGACTGGTCTTCTTTGACCAGATGAATTGAGGTAACCAAAAAACCATCACTCCTAAGTTGACTGGCTAGTGATTTTTCGTCACGTGCAATGATTTCGCCACCCTTTGTCTGGCCATCATAGCTTTTGGCTGTATAAATATATTTGGGCATAATTTAAAACAATTTTAAATTTGAAATTTTAAATTTAAAATGAATTTTCAATATTCCAATTTTTAAAATTAGAAAATTCAGATTTTATTAAAAATTAAAATTTAAAAATTAAAAATTTGGGTACAGCACCTAAAAGGAATTTTTGAATTTAAATCATTTGCGCAACAAAATCAAAAAACTACCCTTATTCTTTAGTTACTCTCAAAACTTCTTCAATGGATGTCACTCCCATGGCTGCTTTAACAAAACCATCCTCATACATTTTTTGCATCCCATCCTCTCTGGCACTTTTTTCTATTTCGTCGGCCGAGGCATTTGAAGTAATCGATTTTCCAATTTTTTCATTCATCTCAAGCACTTCATAAATTCCTTGACGTCCGTGATAACCTTCTTCACTGCATTGGTCACAACCTTTGGCTCGATAAAATTGAATATTTTTCCAGGTGCTTTTTGCGTCAACAATGCCCTTGAGCTGCGGTGATTTTTTGAGTATCTCGAGTGCTTTAGTCATTTCAAAACTTTCCTGCAAATTTTTAATATCCTTTTCTTCAAAGTTATACGGCACCTTGCAATCATTACACAATTTTCGCACTAAACGCTGAGCGACAATCACATTGACAGTTGAAGCCACCAAAAAGGCTTCCGCTCCCATATCCAAAAGTCGTGGCAATGTTCCAGCGGCGCTGTTAGTGTGCAAAGTTGAGAGCACAAGGTGACCGGTCATTGCGGCCTCAATGGCAATCTGCATTGTTTCTCCATCTCTAATTTCACCGACCATAATAATATCCGGGTCTTGACGAAGCAAACTTCGAAGGGCGGCAGCAAAAGTCATTCCTATTTTAGGATTAACCTGAGTTTGATTGACTCTTGGCATACGATATTCAACCGGATCTTCAACCGTGCTGATGTTAACTTCCCGAGTATTGAGAATATCCATGATCGTATAAAGAGTTGTTGTTTTTCCACTTCCAGTTGGCCCTGTTACCAAAATCATTCCATTGGGTCGCTTAATATTTTGATGAACTTTTTCCAGGGCATCGCCAAAAAGACCCATTTTTTCCAAGGTCAAACCCTTTGAAGTTTCATCCAACAGACGCATTACTATTTTTTCACCCTCAAAAACAGGCAGGATGCTGACACGAAATGAAATCTTGTATCCATCTTTTTCAATTTTAAACCGCCCATCTTGCGGCAAGCGATGCTCATCCAGCTTCAGGTTTGAAAGAACTTTGATGCGTGCAATCAAGCCTCCCATAACCTGATGAGGGAGCGTCATAGCATCGTGCAAGATTCCATCAATTCGATATCTGACTCGAATTTCTTTCTCATCTGGTTCAATGTGAATATCACTAGCAGATTGCAAAATCGCATGCTTAATGAGGGTATCGACAATACGGATAACTGGAAGGTCTTGCGCAATTTTTTCCAAATCATCCTCAGAATCACTTGAAGAAACACTTTCAGAATCCTTGCTGATAATATCTCCAAACTCAGCCTTCAAGCTTTTTTCGTATTGCTTTAAAACTATTTTGATATTGTCTTCACTAGTAAGGCATGGAACAATTTTTAGGCCTGTTTTCTTTCTGATAAAATCAATTGTTTGCAAATCTTCCGGATTTTGCATCGCCACCTTCAAATTGTTGCCCTCTTTTTCAAACGCCACAATTCCATATTTTTTCGCAATCGGCTCAGGAATTATGTGCAAAATTTCATTAGCAATAACTTCCTTTTCCAAGTTTACAAAAGGTATTCCCAGGATGTATGAATATAATTTTTTTAGGTCAATTTCACTAATCAGGCTTTTCTCCATCAACAAATCCCCCAGTTTTTTGTTTTCGCTTAAAGCTTCATTGAAATTTTCTTCAATCACCCCACTGCTAATCAGGCCTGAATCTATGATAAAATCTTTTAGTTGTTTATTTGCTATTTGCATATTATTTTTATTTTTCTATTTTCTATATTATATCACACAAGCACTCACAAAAAAAGTAGCCCCTTAAGGCTACTTGTATTTGGTATTTGATATTTGATATTTGGTATATGGTATTTGGTATATTGTATATTCCTATGCTCTTTGTTCTATGCTCCATGACTAAACCTTAAATTCAACCACCTCTCCATCCGTCATCACATAATCCCTGCCAACAGTTTTAACCACTCCAACTTCCTTGGCTTTGCCCCAAGAACCGATTTCCAAGAGTTTGTCCCAGGCAATCACATCCGCCCGAATGAATTTTTCTTGAAAGTCAGTGTGGATAGCAGCTCCTGCTTCTGGCGCCGTAGCACCTTTTTTAATGGTCCATGCGCGAGTTTCAATTTTGCCAGTGGTTAAAAAGGTTTGCAGTCCCAGCAAGTCATAGGCCGCCACAATTAAATCATCAATATGTGAAACCAAGCCCATCTCAGCTTTTTCCTGCTCGCTCATTTCAAGCAACTCCTCTTCGATTTTAATGTCGAGTTTAAGATGCTTTTTGTTTTCCAGCTCCGGCAATAATTTCTCTTCAACATCCGCCACGTTGAAAATATACAAAAATGGTTTAATGGTGAGTAGCGACATTTCGCGAATAATCAATTTACCATATTCATCCTTGAGCATCTCTTCAAAACCTACCGTTTCGCTAGCAAGTTTACCAGCTTCCAAGGTCGCTTTTATTTTTCTGACGACTTCTAATTGATTGTAGGATCCTTTTTTATTACCTTTAACTTCTTTTTCAACTCTGAATTGTGTTTTACTGGCAGTTTCTAGGTCTGCCAAGATAAGCTCCAAGTTGATAACTTCAATGTCTCCAACAGGATTAATCACATTATGCACGTGCGTTATGTTAGTATTTTCAAAAACCCGAACTACTTGCGCAATCGCATCAACCTCCCGGATGTTGGCCAAAAATTTATTCCCTAAGCCCTCACCTTCCGAAGCGCCTTTCACGATTCCCGCTATATCCACAAATTCCACCACTGCCGGCACAATTTTTTCCGTCTGCGACATTTCCGACAACTTCAAAAGCCTTTCGTCCGGCACTTTCACCACTCCCACATTCGGCTCGATGGTGCAAAACGGATAATTACTGATTTCCACTGGATTTTTGGTCAGAGCCTTAAAAAGGGTGCTTTTCCCCACATTCGGCAGTCCGACGATTCC
>CAIJXA010000002.1 GCA_903824515.1 uncultured bacterium | reverse complement strand
TTTTTTCTGCCAAATATTTTCCGATGTTTTGCGCAAGAATTATATTTTCTTCAAGCATCTCATTACTCGCAGAACTGAAAATTGCAATTTTCATAGTTTATCTTCGACGTGCTTTTATCACAAAAAATGTTGGATGAATTGCTCCGTCTATTTGTTCGGATGCAGGAAAGTCATACCATTCCTTGTAATCAAGCAAGTCAAAATTATCAAAAAATCCCCTATTGAAATATTCTCCAAATGAATGGGACGGCTCGTGAAGAGCTATTCTCCCGTCATAAATATTTGAGGTTGTGATATTATTTTTAAAATAATTCTTATCAGCATTTTGCTCCATAAATTGCCTAAGTGGATGCTTAGAAAGCATCACGAGAATACCATCCTTTTTCAGCACACGAGCAATTTCACTCATAACCCTTGGAACTTCTGGCGAAGTTTGAACAGCATATTTACTAAAAACAACATCAAAAGAGGAATCATTTAATGGCAAATTTTCGCCAACACCAATAATAAATTTACATTGTGGATATTTTTTTCTTGCGCTATTCAAAAAGTCATCGGACGGTTCGACTCCAGTAACAATTCCCCCTGATTTCTGATAAAAATTGCAATCAGTTCCATCGCCACAACCTACATCCAAAATATTTTTTCCTTCAAGAGAAAAATCAATAGTCTGGTAGAAAAAACGATTACCAGCAGCGTCTTGCACTGCAAGATTACTACTGTATATGTCATCAAAATTATTATACTGCTTATCTATTGTTTCATTTTTCATAAAATTATCTTTAAATTTTTTCTATTATCCAGCGACCACTGCTTTGAATATCGCCATACTTGTCAAACATAAATAATCCGGATATTCCCTGATATTGATAATCCCTGTCTTTGATTATTTTGATTATTTCTTCAGAACTACTACTTTGATTTTTTGACAACACATCGGCAAGTAACATTGTTGCGTCATAAGCATTATCAGAATATAGCGTTGGCTTTCGATTATAACTTGATTCAAAAATTTCTATAAATTTCGGAGAAAAATGATGAGAAAATATATATAAATCACCTTGATAATTTTTTAGTTTTTCTTCGCGACCGTTGGCAATTAAAAGTTGATCGCCAATTAGTGGCACAGATAACTTATTTTCAAGCAAATAATCCGTCAACACATCGGATTCACCTTCATAGCCTGACCAGATAATCAAATCCGGCTTTTCTTTCAAAGCTTTATCGATAGTCTCTCTGATATATTTTTTTCCAAAAGATGAAATATATGGAATCAATTGTTCAATGAAAACGATTTCTGAGCCAGTTTGCAGGGCGGCATTTTTTATTGGCAACAGATGACTGACACCCCATTTATCCTGAGAAATAATAACGCCAATTTTTTTAATCTTATTATTCACGATAAAATCTTTCAAGCATGTTTGCTTGTGAATATTTTTTTCAGCGCCAAATAGCAAGAAATTACTATTTCGAATGACTGAATCCGAAGCTACTGCTGGCGCGAAAGTTATGATCTTTTCTTGATCAACAATTGGAGCAAACGAATCTACCTGATTTGACCAAGTTGGTCCAACAATAGCCCGTACGCCATATTCTCGAATAAGATTTTCTACAGCACGCACAGAGGTTACAATGTCAGAATTGTCATCAACATAATGAACAACGACATTCTCTCCATTTTTTTTCAGTTCTTTTACTGCAAGTTCAATTCCATCACGAATGCCACCGGCATCTTGCGAGGCTTCGCCAGAGAGACTCAAAATCGCACCTAGAGTAATAACTTTTTTCATAAGTTTATAATTAAAATTATTTCGCATCTAATCTCATGCTTCCCCCCTTCATCATACTCAAATTTTAGTCAATTTGAGCCTTTTTGGCAAGCATGAAAAAAGCTCGAAAAAAGTTAGAAAAAAGTTAGAAAAAATTATCCGCTGTAATCAATCTCGTTTTCGCCTCTGGGTATCTATTTTTAAAAGCCTTATTGACAGATCTTCTTTTGTATTTCACTTCCACGCCAATGATTTCTCCCTTTTTTTCCAAAACTACATCAATTTCAGAGCCTTGTTTTGTTCGCCAATAATAAAACTTCAAATTTGCATCACAATAACTATCTTGCTTTATCAATTCACTAATAATGAAGTTTTCGAACAAAGCCCCCTTGTCAGTCCGCGAATCCAAATCAGAGAAATCACCAATCAGGGCATTTCTGATGCCCGTATCATAGAAAAATATCTTTGCTGCTTTTGAAATTTCATCCCGCTTTTTCTTTGAATATGGATACAGCCGAAACAAAATAAAACTCTGCTCGAAAATTTCAATATAGCGTTTAATTGTCCGCTGATCAGCCTTTAAGCTACTGGCTAGCTCTGAATAATTTATAAGATTTCCAATTTGAAAAGCCAGCAACCTCAGCAAATCTTTGGCTAATTTCTTATCCTCAATCAAATCCAATTCCAAAATATCCTTGAAAATTAAACTGTCCACGAAATTCAAAAGATATTTCTCATCACTTGGATTGTCTATCAAATGTGGATACTGTCCATAAACCAACACACCATCAAGAACACTTTTCAAATCAAACCTGTAAAGCTGATCCCTGGGCTTGTATTTTTTATCATCTATTATTTTTTCAAGAATATTGAAATTTAGCTCTTTTTCAATTCCTTTTTGATTCAAATATTCAGAAAAAGTGAGCGGATAAATATTGTAGTCTATCTTTCTGCCAGCCAAACTCTCCCCTGTTTTATTTTTGATGTGAAAAGAAGATGAGCCCGTAATTATGATTTTTACCCCCTCCAATTGATCATAGATTATTTTCACTGCCCTACCAGGATTGCTCAAGAGATGAATTTCATCAATAATAATTTCTTTGGATTTTTTATTGATGAGCGTTTTATAGGTTTCAATATCGTATGATTCAAGAATTTTTCTGATAGGCTCGTTATCCACCAAGAAATAGGATCCTGTTGGAAAAATCTTTTTAACCAAGGTTGTTTTTCCAACTTGCCTTGAACCAAGCAAGATAAGCACTTGCTTGTATTTTTCAAAATGTAGTTTAAGCTTAGAATCAAGATGTCTTTGCATATAAATATATTACTTTTTAATCATCTGATGTAACAAAAGATATATCTAATTATACACACACCACTTTTTTTGTCAAGCCATTATGTCAAATTTTAGCCAATTTGAGCCCTTTTGGCAAGCAGCTGGAATTGTAGCTGGAATTGTATAAAAATTATTTTCTCCAATATAGCAGGGGAACTATAATACTTGATAAAAACTTTTACATTCTTTATCGAAAAGATTCACCCTGGTTTTTAGTATCGTGGTCTTATTTCATCGGGATCTTGCCAATCATCATTTTCATTATCTCGCATTGCATCGAAATAATAACCGGTAGCCCTATTGGTGCCACCTAATTTTCTGTCAATTTCAGATAATATTTCCAGAACTTCCAATTTGTTATAATTTGGTCCCTGAATAATTCTCTCTATTTTAATAGTTTTCGCAAATTCAACAATGAAAGAGCCGAGCTCCTTTTCGAGTTGAGACTTGAAAGGAATTGAATAACCAGTGTCAGCTTCAATGTTGTCAACCACCAAGATTGGACCTTCGCTGTTTTCATTCTTCCCGACAAAACACCAGGCCACCGCAACTGGCTTTTTTCTTTTTTCATCATACACAACAATGTTGTGCATTCCAAGATCAGTAACATAGTCCGCAATCGGAGATTCTGCTCCATGCGTGTCGTTATCAATTTTAATACAACACGGGCAGTCATTTCCAAGATACAAATCCGTGTCAGGATTCCGCGGGGCAATTGCAATTCGCATAGGAGTCTTCTCCAGCGAACTTGCATCGTTTTTGAATAAACTTTGAATGGTGCTCAAGTCTGCATGATAGTGATCCAACTCCATTCCGATTGACATATTTATTTCTTGCATTATTGAATCTGATCGATCCTTTCCAAAAGTTTTTCCCAACAAATCAGCAGATATTACCTGAAAACCAGAAAGCAACTCATCCAAATCAACAATTTTATTTTTTATTTTAAATTCTTGCTGTTTAATTTTTTCTTTTAAATCAATCTGCTTCTTTCGATCAGCTCCTGTATTTTTTTGCTCTTCTTCCAAAGAGCAAAGCTCATCGTATAGTCCAGACAAATCTTTGCTAATAATTTTGACATTGTTCATTTCTCCAACCAATTTATTCCAAACAGTCATTGGTTTAAGTTGTTCTAACTGCTTTTCAAGATTAGCAACGCCTTTTTGAATTCCTTCAATTTTTCTGGTATCACTATTTTGTTGAGCCTCAACCATTTGAACTCGCATTTTTTCAAGTTTCTCAAACAACTCAGCCTTTTTCTCTGAAGGCGTTTCAACTCCAGCCAAATCTTTTCTGTAAAATGCTAAAACAGAATTAGCCCGTGAAAGATAATTTCCAATAGATTCATCAATGCGCTTGATTGGACTTTGAATTTGTTCGGAAAACAAAGTGTCGTCTTCCTTTCCGAGATCAAAATGTTTTTCAGTAGAATAGGCCAACCATTGACGAATATCAACGCCTTCTTTCCCAATTTTAACTAAGATATTCTTATTGTTTCCGAATTCAATCAAGCGTTTTTGCATGAGCATCCTGAATTCAAAAGAGTTGCAATCAATATTGGGATATTTGTTTTTGATTTCAGCCTTAAAATCATACAAAGTCTTGATATTTTTTTGGGAAATATTGTCAAATTCTTGGAACTTAAACAAGAGCTTCATGCCATGACGTTTGTTTTCAACTAAAGCACCAAGCAAAAAAGAGTTCTCTTTTAAAATATCAAAAAAATTATCTGGGTTATTGTTAAATCTAGCTAGTTGCATAAAAATATCAATATTCCTGAAATCGATATTTAATTCAGCGTATTCAGTTTCTAGTTTTTCGATAATTTCAACTGTTCCTTGCAAGTATGAGCACAAATCACCAAAGTCAATTTTTACTTGAAATGCATCCTTAATTTGAATAGCACGCTCCAAGTCTCCATCTTTCAAATTTGAACTAAAAACTTCCCTAACTGCTTCTTGAATAAACTTATTCTGCAAATTAAATTTATCTTTTATTAAAATAGCATACTCTATACTACTATCTTCATCAGAATATTCTTCATCACCTATTTCCTCATGATATATTTCCTCCAAATTACGGATAAAAGCTTTTAGCGCTTGCGCTTGGACAAACTCATCTGACAAATTAAAACTATTTTTGATTTCAAGGGCCGCATCAATGCCATTATTATAGCTCAATTGGCGAATAAAACCTTCCTGAGGGCCAACTTGCGTTTCTACTCCCTGAAATAATTCATCTGGTAAATTAAATTTGTCTTTTTCTCTTTTAATGTAATTCACAAAGTTTATATCCCCTTGTTCCAATTTGCGAATATAAACTTTTTTGGCTTCCTCTTGAAAAAACTCATCTGACAAATGAAACAGATTCTTTATTTCAAAAGCAGTCTCGGTACTATAATCTTGCAATTCATAAATACAGCCCTTTTTGGCTGCGGGTTGAAATGATTCTTCTTGAAATAATTCATCTGGCAAATTAAATTCGTCCTTAGTAGCCATAGCTAAGTGAAATTCCCCCTCTCCCAAATATGTAGCAAAAGCTTTTCTGGCCACTTCCTGAGCAAACTCAACTGGCAAATTAAATGCATTTTTTATTTCAAAGGCGCGTTCAATGCGTTTGAAGTTTTCACTGTCATTTTCATATCCCTCTGAATTATGATCGTATTGATATTGCAATAAAGATATAAAAACCTTTTCAACCTCTTCTTGAATGATTTCAGCTGGTAAATGATAATTTTCAATACGCCTAACAATAGAGTCCATGTCTGAATGCAAAGATTCCAAGCTCTCAAAAAAATTATATCTCCTGCCATCGATTAATTTATCTTCATTCTCATATTCCTCACTGCTCAAATCCCCGAGATCTTCGGCTTGTCCCTTTTTCTCAAGTGCATTTTTTTGAATTTCAAAAGCCTCATTATGGGCATTTTCAAATGAATCCTTTTCCATTTTTTCCATATTTTTACAGAATTAGCGACGAAATATTTTAGCAATTTTTTCTAATTTTTCTCGAAGAAAATCCATATCAAGCCGATGCTCTTCTTGCGCCTCTTCTTCAGTTATGATATTGAAGAGCTTCTCCATTTTAATACTAGAACTAAGATTATCATCTTTAATTTCTTTTTTGGTTTGATATTTGACATTATTTCTTTTTTGCTTAAAGGCTCCGCCAGACTCCAATCGAGACATAACCCTTTTCCACTGATCCAGCGGCTCGAATTCAAGCATCGCAATGATTTCCGTTCTTGGAATTTCAAGTAAGAGCAATGCTTCAACCTCATCCAAAACTTCTACAAGAATTTTCTTATATTCAAAATGAGCACGTTCAAAAACAGCATCCGACTCTGCTAAATTATCTTGCTCAAAACTCGTATGATAATCATTTTTTGCCTCTTCAAGATAATCATAAAGACCGCCCTCAGCCTTTTCTCTTAAAAGAATATTCCGTAAACGCTTAATAGATGACTCATCTTTCAAGTATGCAAAAATCTCATCTCTTGCTCTTTTTTTAGCAATTTCCAAATCATTTTCAACTATTGCATTAAGACTTTGAATTTCAATCTCACGCCGATCAGACAAACTAAGTCCTTTAAAAATAATCGATTCATCCATCATCGCATCAAGCAACTTTTTCAGTGAATGACGCTCCTCATGAATTCTAATTTCCTCAAACAAGTTTTTTGATTTTTCCCCATTATTATTTTTAACCGCAGTCCTAAATCCATGAGAAGTTCCCCCGATCGAGCCCAAATCTTCCTCTGCCCTTCCGCTTACCTTTGCAAAATCACCAACATTGTTGCAATCTACAAAAAAAGAAACTGGTCCACGATGCACAAACACTTCTCCTTCTGGAGCTACTCCGTATAATTTTTCAAAAAGGCTTTTATCATCTCTGCCTATCTTGAGTTCACCTTGAACATTATCCATTTCTCGATTCCAATCCTCTAACTTACTCAAAAAAGCTTCGTATCTCCCCAGCTGAACAGGACTCAATCTCAATTTCTCAGACTTTTTCAAAATGCATTTTCGCAACTGATCTGCCCGCTTATGGTCGTAGGATCCTTTTTTCAGTAAGATATCTTCCAATTCCGCATGTAATTTCATTCTTCCAACAACTTGAGAGGTGAATTGTTTCTTAAATGCCTCGAGTATTTTTTTCTTTTCCGCAATATATTCATCTTGCGAAAGTGTCCTTATTTTTTCTTCTGCAAAAGAAGCAATTTTTTTCACCTCTTGCTCGGGATCAAAATATCCATATGAAACAACGGGAAGTTTTTGATCTTCTTTATTTTTAAGATATTCCTGCTTTCGCGCAAAGAAATCATCGCGCACTAAATTATCGTTTGATTCTAAAAGCAACGCCTCATATATCAATTCCGCCACATCACCACCATACGGAACAGCATTACAGATAAAATTTATCAACTGCTCCTTGAACTGCACGTGACGATTCTCAGCAGCAAGGGAAATGTTGCTTTGATTAGATTGATACATCGCTACTGCATCATCAGGTCGAATAAGATTTAAAAGCTCATGAGAGTAGGGATCTTTTCTTATTTCCTCAACTATGAGTGGAATACTTTCCTGGGTCTTTAATCTGCATTTTTCGCAATCGTCTTTGTATTTTTTTCTGGATTCTTCTGTGAGAATCGCAGGATCCACTCCTTCAAGTTGAACGATTGAGTGATGATTTCGTATCAATGGACGAATCAAACTACCCCTCTCCTTATCTGGCATAGAACTAAGGAATTTATGAGGGGGAGTTTCTTTTGATGTCTCTTTATCAACTCCAATAAATTTATTTTCTAAAGATTTTTCTTTCATAAATAGAAACTTTTTAGCTAATTTGAGCCCTTTTGGCAAGCTTTTCGAAATTTTCATTAACCGTCTTTTGAATTTCTTTAATCACCTTAGCATTTTTATCCTTGAAGAGATGCTTAAAACGTCCTTGAATCTTCAAGAAATCTTCAATGGGTTTTGGGCTCTTGGGTGCATTATTAATAGTATATTTTCCATCTTCGATTTCATAAAGCGGCCAAAAATTTGTTTCGGTGGCAAGTTTTCCAATTGCGACATACTCCGAAGTTGGAAATTTCCAAAGTTGGGTGCAAGGCTGCAAAACCAATAGAAAAGATGGGCCAGGAGTGTTTAAAGCTTTTTGGGCTTTACGTTTCAAATCAGGAAGATAAGCGACATTGGCTTGAGCGAGATATTTAATCCCATGAGCTTTCACAATTTCCATTAAATCTTTACGCTGCTGAGTTTTGCCAAAAGAATCACTGCCAGCTGGCGCAGTTTCAGTGTTGGCGCCATAGGGAGTTGCGCCAGAGCGTTGCCCGCCAGTATTCATATAACCTTCGTTATCATAACAAACATAGAGAAAATCATGTCCACGTTCAAGAGCTCCAGAAAGTGCCTGCAGACCGATGTCATAAGTTCCGCCATCGCCACCGAAAGCAACTATTTTAGCCGGTCGGCCCAAGGCCGATCCGCCTTGGGCGGACTTTTCAAAATAACCTTTTTTTTGCAAAGCTTTTTGGGCTGCGTCAATCCCGGCAGCAGTGGCAGCCGCATTGCCAAAAACACTGTGGATATAGGGAACTTTCCAAGCCGTAGCTGGATAAATTGTGGTAGTTACTTCCAGGCATCCCGTCGCATTAGAAACAATCACTTGTTCCTCAGTTGCCCCCAGCACTGTCCGCACAATCGCAGGAATGCCACATCCCGCACAAGTTGCATGCCCAGTTGATAATTTTTTGGTTAGGTCTTTATTCATATTAAATACTGATTAAAAACGGATTAATTACGGATTTTCACAAATCACAAATTTACACAAATTATAAATTTAATTTTAGTTT
>CAIJXA010000001.1 GCA_903824515.1 uncultured bacterium | reverse complement strand
TGAAAAACCCACTACACTAAATGCGATAGTTAGTACCGCGATTTTTTTGTTCATGTGATTATTGCTGAATAATTAATTACTCCTTGTTTCAGGATTGTGTAGGCTAGCACATATGCCATTTTTTGTCAAGACTATCAACTTTCTTTACAAAACAAAAAATCCCGCTAAGCGGGATTTTTTTTGCTGGTAATAAGTTTATAGATTTACTGGTATTTTAATTTCGCTTTCTGCCCTCTTTACAGTTAATTCTATTTGATCGCCCTTGCGATATTGATTAATCAAGTTTGAAAGCGGATTATTTATGTCTATTTCTTTGTCATTAACAGCAGTAATGATGTCGTTAATTTTGAGTCCAGCTTTTTCAGCGGGAGAATTTGCAATAATTGCCAAGCCTTGTTTTCCCGAAGGAGAATAAATCAGAGCGCCATAATCAAGCTTAAGATCATTAACTAAGGCATATTCCTTTGAGATTGAAACATAGTACGCTCCCAAAATTGGTCTGGCATCGAATTTTCCGTCAAGGGCAAATTTCATTGATTCCTGAACCTCATTTGAGGGTATTTGAAAATAATAATCCTGACCATTCATAGCCACTTTCCCGACTATGCCAATTAGTTCACCATTATAATTAACTATTGGACCACCTAGATATTTAGATTGGTTATTAAAATCCATTTCAAAAACGCCTTCATATTTTTCGCTAGATGCAAGCGTCAGGCCTGACAAGTTAAATATTCTGTTGATATTACTCAAGAGACCTGTTGCGAAACGATTTTGATATTCCCCAAACGTGTTTCCGATTGCAACCAGCTTTTTTCCAGCCTGCGCAGTGGATGAATCTCCAAATGAAATGGCTGTTAAATTCGGAGCACTTATTTTCAAATAAGCCAAATCCGTAAAAGAATCCACGCCTATAAGGGTTGCGTCATAATAACTTCCATCATAAAGTGAAATTTTGTAGACAGCATCCTTTTCAATTATCGCTCCCCTGTGGGTGACGATTATTCCATCACTAGTCACGGCCACACCGGTTCCCTCTTTGTCAATTTTTTTTGATAGCTTTGTTGCTGGGTCCTTTTGGCTTGCCATTGATACAATATTTACGGTTGCATTTGAGGCTTGAGAGGAAATTTCATTAACCGATTCCCCATCTTTAATCGTAATTTGTTCGGTAGTTTTTATAACCGTCACATTTTCTGCCACGTGCTTGAGAAAATCAATTTTTGAAAGATACCTATTAGTACGAATAAAAGGCAAAACTTTTTGATCAAAATAGACTCCCCCGGCCCCACCAACAACAAAAACAATACCAGCGATTACTACTAATTTAAAAGCTTTTTTAATTTTACTTGGATTTACTTTCATAAGGTTAGGTTTAGTTATTATAAAGATTAAATTAAGCACATTAAACAGACGGGAACCACCGAGTACTAGACAATACCATTGCTATGACGATGCTCAAAAAAATCATATTAGCAACAATTCTTCTTTTTGACAATTTTTCTAGAAAATAACACTGAATAATATCCCAAAACACAAAATAGAAAATAAGCCCCGTAACACTTGTAGTAAGATAACCAAAAGGCCAAAAACTAAGAACCCAAAAAATTTCAGTCATAATAAATCCCAAAATGAAGCCATAGCTCAAGGCCAGCATCTTTTTCTTACAGACCAGAAAAAAATATTGAAAACTTATCAGGGTCGTAATTAACATAATGGTCGCCATTAAAAACCAAAGCGAAATTGCAAAATTTAAATAGATTCCGTATGCCACAGCATAAATCAAAAAAATAGTTGCCACGTTTCCTCCGCTCAAAATGCCTATGGCTGTTTGATCACTTTTGCAAGACCTCATGCGAAACAGAGAAATATGAATCAAATAGTAAACCCCGGTGCAAAGCAAAATAAAAAAATTTTGTTGCCAGTGAGCCTGAATAAAGTATAAGAGTCCAAAAGAACTTATCACAAAAAAAACTGGCAAGGGAGTCATTCTGAAATTCCCAGCAATTTTTTTTGAAACTTGATAAAAATAGATTGTTAAGATCAGAAAAATTAAAAACGAAAGAAAAAAAACTCTGGCTGACAAAAAAGCTAAATTAGAACTAATAAAATCCGTTGAAATAAATTCTAAAATTCCAAAAAATACCAGACTAGACAAAAATATTCGTGCGTGAAAAAACATTTTTTATTGTTGATTTTGACTAAGTTAAACGAGTAAACATCGAGACCGCGAATAAAGCTAGAAATGTTAAATTAATTTTACTTATTCAAAATTATTTTATCTTTTTCGAGTTGAACCTTGATTACATCGCCGTCCACTATCTTTTTTTCAATTATTTCAAGTGCCAATTCATCTAAAATCTCATTTTGAATCAATCGCTTAAGCGGACGTGCACCATAAACAATATCAAAACCCTTCTTTGAGATATATTCTTTGACTTCCTTCGATATTTTCAATTTAATATTTTTTTCAACTAATCGCTTTTGAATCAGCTGCAATTGCAATTGAACAATTTTTTCCAAAATTTTTCTATCAAGCGGATGAAAGATAATCAATTCATCAATCCTATTTAAAAATTCGGGCTTAAAATGCTCTTTGAGACTTGCATGAACCTTAGATCTCATTTCGGTTTCGCTCATTCCATCTTCACTACGCTCTCCTTGAAAACCAAATCCTTGTGCTTTATATATTATATCAGAACCAACGTTGGATGTCATCACAATAACGGTGTTCTTGAAATTTACTTCCCTCCCCTTGGCATCGGTCAACCTTCCATCATCAAGAATTTGCAAAAGAATATTAAATATTTGAGGATGAGCTTTTTCGATTTCATCGAACAAAATCACGCTATATGGCCTTCGGCGAATTATTTCGGTCAATTGACCGCCTTCTTCATAGCCAACATACCCTGGAGGTGAACCAACCAATTTTGCGGCTGAATGAGATTCCATATACTCACTCATATCCAAACGCACCAGGGCTTTTGCATCATTGAAAAGAAACTCAGCTAACGTTTTTGCCAGCTCAGTTTTTCCAACTCCCGTTGGCCCAAGAAATATAAATGATCCTATGGGTTTGTTTTCTTCGGAAATTCCCGCTCGAGATCGGCGAATAGCATTTGAGACTGATTTAATCGCCTCATCCTGACCAATAACTTTTTTGGCAAGTTCATTTTCCATATATGCAAGCTTTTCAACCTCGCTGGCCAGCATTTTTGAAACTGGAATTCCTGTCCACCTCGAAACAACTTGAGCAATATCCTCCTCAGTAATTTCCTCTTTCAGGATTGAATTTTCCCGTTGAATTTTCCCGAGTTTTTTTTCATCTTCATTAACCTTTTTTTCAAGCAATGGAATTTTACCATATCGAATTTCGGCAACTTGATCGAGTTGACCTTTTCTTTCTGCCAGTTCAGCTTGCGATTTGAGCTTGTCAATGTCTTTTTTGTGCTGACGACTAGCCAAAATCAAATCTTTTTCGGTTTGCCATTGGAGCATCATACTGTTTGCTCTCTCTTTCAGCTCAGCTAGTTGCTTGTTGATTTGCAAAATTTTACGACGACAATCTTTCGATTTGTCCTTTTGAATTGCCTTTTTTTCAATTTCAAATTGACGAATTTTTCGTTGCATCTGATCTAGTTCTATTGGCATTGAGTCTATTTGCATACGCAAGGCTGAAGCCGCCTCATCAATCAAGTCAACTGCTTTATCAGGTAAAAATCGGTCTGAAATATATCTAATTGATAGCTTCACCGCAGCTTCAATAGCATCATCAGTTATTTTAACACCGTGATGCAATTCATATTTTTCTTTAATCCCACGTAATATTGCGATAGAATCTGTTGCTGATGGCTCAAGTACCATCACTGGCTGAAATCTTCTTTCAAGTGCAGCATCTTTTTCAATATATTTTTGATATTCCTTAATGGTTGTCGCTCCAATTGTTTTTAATTTTCCTCGAGCCAAGGCCGGCTTAAGCATGTTTGAAGCATCTAATGACCCTTCGGTTGCGCCTGCTCCCACGAGAGTGTGGAGTTCATCAATAAATAAGATATATTTTCCGGCAGCATGCTCAGTTTCTTTCAGAATAGCCTTGAGTCTATCTTCGAATTCCCCTCTAAATTTTGCTCCAGCTAGCATGGCCCCCAAATCAAGTGCGATTAATTCTTTGTCTTTAAGTGTTTCCGGCACATCGCCTGAAACAATTCTTTGAGCCAGACCTTCAACGATAGCTGTTTTTCCTGTGCCTGCTTCACCAATCAAAACTGGATTATTTTTTGTACGTCTGCTGAGAACCTGCATAACCCGACGAATTTCCTCATCTCTTCCAATGACCGGATCAAGCTTATCAAGCAACGCCAATTTAGTCAGATTTATGGTATATTTTTCAATTACTTGAAATTTCCCCTCTGGTTCAGGAGAATCAACTCGCTGAGTGCCTCTGACCTGCGAAAGGATTTTCAAAACTTCTTCATAAAACACCCCACTATTTTCCAGCATTTTTTTGGCTGGAGAATCAATTGACAATAGAGCCAGCAATAAATGTTCAGTTGAAACAAAGTCATCATCGATATTTTCCATTTCATCTTCAGCTTGTTCAAGAACTTTCATCAAAATCGGTGTAATGAAAATTTGCCCAAGCGATCCAGTTGTTGCTTTTGGATATTTTTGAGCTTCATTTAGTGTTTCAATCTTTATTTTTTCAATGTCAGCAGCAATTTTTTTGATTATAGTCGGAACGATTGATCCACTTTGAGAAATCAAACAATTAAGCAAATGAAAAATATCAACCTGCTGTTGACCTAGCGAAAGTGCTAATTCCTGAGATTTTCTCAGAGCCTCCTGACTTTTAGTTGTAAGTCTTCCTATGTCCATAATTATTAGCTTTTAACCTTAAATGGCCTGCACCTTAAGGCAAACATGTTAGACATTAGCCTATTATTGATCTGATTTTTTCATTATAGCGCCGTAAAAAATATATTTCAAGTAATTTAAAAAGGGAGTCCAAACCCCGACGTGGGAATTGAACTCCCAAGAGTTCAGTCTTTGGA
The DNA here is from genome assembly GCA_903824515.1 of uncultured bacterium. GTDB lineage: Bacteria > Patescibacteriota > Minisyncoccia > Moranbacterales > GWC2-37-73 > CAIPMZ01. The sequence continues at coordinate 13,683 of CAIJXA010000001.1, read as the reverse complement.
TGTTCTGAGATGTAATATTCGCAGCAGAAAGTTATTCAAGAGAAATTGCATTAACTGGACAACTATCAACTGCCTCTTGAAGATCGCAATCACCACATTCCTCACTTACCACATGTGATTTTCCATTTTCAATCTTGAACACATTTGAGCAAAGTGACTCACACGTTCCACATCCGATGCACAAATCTTCATTTACAACTGGTTTTGACATACATTTATTTATCCCACAAATCTACAAATTATTTTTTGTATGACGTGGAGATATTTTAAAATTACTTAAACTAAATTAACTAGAGATAGGATAGAAATAATGTAGAGATATAGTAGAAATAGAATACAATTAATTTCAATCATGTTTCGCAAAGCGTATTTCTATTTGTTTTTACTTATTTATGTTAGAGCCTAGAAAATGATTGATGCATCACCTTGAGTTTCTAATCTGGATTTCTTTTCAAATTCAGTCAGTGATTTGTCACGAAATTCAACCACTGCTTGATCTTTGTTCCAGTTAAATTCACCGGAAGGAATCAGCACGCTCATTTTTTTCATTTCTTGATTAAGCCAATCAGCAAAAGAATATTTTGCCACAAAAATCTGTCTTAATTGTAGTACGTCTTCTCCATTATCTTTCTTTTGATTTTGAATTTCAATAATGTGGTAACCAATAGAGCTTTCAATGACACTATCATTTTTGAAATTTGTATTATCAAAAAGTGCAACTTGCAGTTCGGGCATAAGTTGATTTTTTTTGACCCAACCTAGTTGACCACCACTGTCTTTTGAAGAACCTGTTGAGTAAAGTTCAGCGACTTGAGCAAAACTTTTGCCTCCACTAAGTTCATCCTTGGCCTTTTTAACAATATCCTGAGTTTTAGCGGTCTCATTATTATGCTCATTGAAATATGAAGTCAAGGCGTCTTTGTACATACTAGGCAAAACCACTTGTTTTTTAAAATCATCAATTGACCAGCCATATGAATGGAGTAAATCATTTTTCACACTATCAATGGTTCCAAGGTCCTGCAACTTCTGCGCTACCGCTTGATCAATTTGTTTTTGAGTGATATTAATACCTTTTTGACCCGCAATAATTTTAATAGCCTGATCCTCAATCATTTTTTGAAGCAATCCTTTTCTTTTAATTTCAAGCCTCTTTTGACCATCTGGGGTTGAAAAGTCAACTCGCAGTCCAGTTTGAGAAAAATCTTGACTGGCATAAAACTGCTCAACTGAGGCGAGATTTTTTTCGACTTCACTCGAAAGAATAACATTGCGATAATTTATGATTGCTGCTGGTGCGGGAATTATTCTTGAAAAGACTCCCTTGAGCCGAATTCCCACCGAAGTGGTAGTTCCATAGGCCATATAAGCGGTAAGCAAAAACAATAAAATCAGAAAAATCAAACCTGAAATAATCAGTGTTTTTGGCTTTATCATTATTTCATCAAAATCTACTGTCTTTTTATTTTTTTTCATATTTAGTTATATTTAAAGAAAAAATTTAACCATTTAACATAGTTAGGAATTTCCGGTAAGAATTTTTTTTCATTGCTTTCGGGTGAAGTCACGATTTTTGGCTGTTCCATACCTGGTTTAACCACAATAACATTTTCATCCGGCTTTTGCATATTTAGCTTCTGTTTAGCTGTTTTTTCTTGATACTGAGATGTTTCAAGAAATGCGATTGTTTTTGACAGATTGTCATTCTCATTTTGGATTCTCTTAGCCTCTTGCTGCAGACTTTCCACATCCGTTTCAATTTTTCGATTCCGATATGCCTCGCGAACAGCGCTATAGGAGATAATGCTTGCAAAAAAAACGCCTATCACAAAATAAACAATAATCATGGGAAACTTTTTTTTCATTTTGGAGTAGAGATTCAAATGGCTTTTGCCAAAAAAATAACTCTATAATTATATCGCAAAAAATAATGCAAGTTATTTCCCAGTTAGCAGTGGAGCCAAAAGAAAACCAACCATAGAAACTATGGCCAACACTGAGATAATAATCCACACAATAGTAGCGTGTCTTTTTCTTTTTTTGTGATTCATATATATAGTTTAACAAAAAAATAGTAATGAAACAAGTCAGGGCTCGTTATTGCAAAACAATTTTATATCCATCAACTTTTTCTAGTGTTTTGATGCCATCAATATGAACGCCGGAAGTTTTCCATTTTTTCTTGGCAAAAACTCGGGCTTCTTTTTCACTGTCAGCCACAACATAAGCAATACGATGCTGTTCAACCAATTCTTTGTCAAAACTTTTACCCAAAAGAGCGATATAAAGTTTTTTCATAACATTTATGAGCTTATCTTTTCAGTACTGCCAAATAGGCTTCGGAAGGAATTTGGACATTGCCGACGCTTTTCATCTTTTTTTTGCCTTTTTTTTGCTTGTCCAATAGCTTATTTTTTCGCGTCACATCGCCGCCATAAAGTTTAGCAATCACATCTTTGCGATATGGCTTGATGGTTTCGCGCGCCACTACTTTTCCGCCAATAGCAGCTTGCACGGCTATGGCAAAATTTTGACGAGGAACCGCCCCAGCTAATTTTTCCACAATCTTTTTTCCTTCACTGCTAGCCCGCTCTCTCGGCACAATTCGCGACAAGGCCTCAACTCTTTCGCCAGCTAACAAAATATCCATTTTTACCAAATCATACGTGCGATACCCAATAATTTCATAGCTCATAGAAGCATAACCTGAAGTAGCACTTTTCAAATCATCATGAAAGTTCACAATGATATCCGTCAGTGGAATTTCAAAAGAAATTAAAATTCTTTCTTGGTCCAAGTATTCCGTATTTAAATAGCTAGATCGCAGGTTAGACATAAGTTCCATAATCGCTCCCAAATATTGGGCTGGAGTAATGATCTCTAATTTCACATAGGGCTCGGCAATACTTTCCAAAATTGATGGATCAGGCATGTCCATAGCCGAATATATTGTCACTTTTTCATCATTACCCTTGAGCTTCAGTTCATAAACGACGCCTGGAGTGGTAATGGTTGGCGTGAAATTAAATTCTCTTTCCAGTCTTTCTTTGATGATTTCCAAATGCAAAAGACCCAAGAAACCACAGCGAAAACCTTTTCCAAGTGCCGGATTGCTCTCTGGTTCAAAAACAAAGGAAGCATCATTGAGCTTCAACTTGTCCAAGGAATCTCGCATCAAATTATAGGCATCGCCATCAGTTGGATACAAACTTGCATAAACCACAGGTCTTACCTCCTTGTAACCAGGCAAACTTTTCGCCAAAGGTATGCCTCCTTTGATAATAGTTATCGTGTCGCCGACGCGGCAAAAATCAACACTTTTCAGGCCAGTGGCGATATACCCAATGTCGCCCGCCTGCAAATTGTCAGCTGCCACCATTTCTGGCTTAAAATAACCAACCTCGATGACGCCACTATCTTTTTGCGTTGCAATCATTGAAATGATGTCATCTCTCTTCACATGGCCGTCTACGATGCGAACGTAGGCGAGCACTCCCTTGTAGGTGTCATATTTTGAATCAAAGATTAGCGCTCGAAGCGGTTTGTCCATTTCGCCATTTGGCGCTGGAACTTTTTCAATAATGGTGGCCAGAATTTTTTCCACACCAGCACCAGTTTTGCCAGAGGCTTCCAAGATTTCTTCTTCTTTGCAGCCGAGCACATGAATGATTTCTTTTTTGGTCTTTTCCACGTTTGAATTAGGCAAATCAATCTTATTAACCACTGGAATAATCCCCAGACCCTGTTCAATTGCCAGATATAAGTTAGAGAGCGTTTGAGCCTGAACGCCCTTGGTTGCATCCACTAATAAAACTGCGCCTTCAACAGCAGCCAGAGATCGCGAAACTTCATAACCAAAATCGACATGACCTGGCGTATCAATCAAGTTCAAGACGTACTCTTCTTGTTTGGAATCTGTTTCTTGATTGTTGGTTATTATCGGTCGATAGACCATTCTGGCTGGTTGCAGCTTAATGGTGATTCCGCGTTCTCTTTCCAAATCCATTTGATCCAAAAGCTGCTCTTTCATCTTGCGTTTCTCGACAGTTTTCGTCACTTCCAAAAGCCGGTCAGCCAAAGTTGACTTGCCGTGATCAATATGCGCAATTATGCAAAAGTTTCGTATGTTTTTTTGGAGTTCCATTTTTAGTTTTGTTATGATAAAATCTAATCCTTATGATACTAGCTATTGGGAAAAGAATCAACCTAAGGGAAAAATTGCTACATTGACACATTGAAAAATTTCAGATTGTACGAACAAAAGCTCCGGCATTATTCCGGAGCGCTAATTTTAATTATTTTTTAATAAAACACGCCAACCACTCAATCAAAACGAGTTATCGATTTTAATTTTTTGGTATTAGTTTTTTTGACATTGACTCAATTCCGTATTCCTTGAAGTCTTTGGCAAACTTTTTTGTGATGTATGCACCTGCGTAACCACGATCGGGATTTCCATATACTTTTTCTAGCCCAATCTCTTGAGCCCAATAATTCATAAAGAATTCAACAAGTTCTTTTGAAGCATTGCCGCAAAGATGAAACTTTCCAAGATCACCCTCCATAAGATGGCTATGGATAAGAACTGGAATCTCCCTTATTACGGCAGCAACTTGAGCACAAAGATATTTGACATTATATCCCACCCCCCTATCTGGAATGACATACACTAAAGTATCTTTAATAATTATCTCGCTAGATATAAATATATCAGGATATATGTCTTGGACCCATCTTAAACCAAAAGATTCGACGACCCGTCTAGTATACACTTGGATATCCTGAACTGTGTTACCGGTCTCTTGAGCAATTCCAGCAAATTTCAATTCTAAAACCTGTTCCAAGCTCACACCAACACATTTTCCATTGGCAGCAGCGTTGAAACAGTGATCCATGGCTGCAAGAATATTATCCCTCGAGGTTGGATTCTGCAAATTAAGCAACTCGTAAACCTGCCCCAATGAGGAAGCTTTCCAGAAATCGTTTGGTCCAAATGAAAAACCAGTATCGCCTGGACGATGATGATCAGCGTGCATAAAGCGCTTGTCTATAATGAAATTCAAGGCTGGCATATTGCATTCCACGAAAATCACCTGCTTAATGTTTTCCATCAAAGCGCCTTTTTTCATATAAAGCACTAGACTATCCTCATTAGCTTCATATGCATTAGCCGGATTCACAAGAATTCCATCTTTCATTGCATGCACAACAATTACGCCTTCTTTTTTCTGAGAAATTTCTGCGATGCGGTCCATCTCAGGATCCTTAGCACCCAGCACCACAATTACGATTCGCTTTTTCATAGCTAATTATTTAGACCCTATTTATTGTTTTCAAAGAAAGATTAAGATTGTAACTTTTTGTTACAAAATTAGCACTATAAATTGTATAAGGTTATACATTTTAGATTCCTGATACTTCTCCTGTATCCTCGCCAATGGTTTTTTTAGAGCGGAAAACTTTTCGAGTCAAAGAATTTGTAAACTGAAAAAACTCAGGGATGTGCAAATAATATGCCACCAGAGAAAAAGCGGCCGCACCCAAAGCACTGGCAACCATAAATTGGACAAAAACTGCAATGAAAGTGTCCAATTCTCCCTGCGTGCCTACCAACCATTTTCCAAATTGAGCTGCTGCTCCGCCGACAAGCGAAGCCGAAACGATTTGCGAGGTAGCGCGCATAATTTCCCGACCACCAACATTACTAATTTGTTTCTTCAGGAAAATCATCAACAAAACCATGTTCACAATCGAAGAAATTGAAAAAGCGATTGCCAATCCAAACACTCCAAAATTTTTGATCAAAATAACCACCAAAAAAAGATTGATAATTTCACTAACGATGCCAATGTACAAGGGTGTTTTTGTGTTTTGCAAAGCATAGAAAGCTCTCGTCAGGAGTGGCAGCAATGATTGCGCAAAAAGACTAACAGCAAGCAACCCCAGTGTTTGAAAGGTTAAGATGGTATTATCCCAGTTGAATTTACCACTTCCCAGGATTAAACGAACCGTTTGCGCACGCAGGACAATAATAAAGACGCTCAAGGGAATCACAAAAAAGCTGATTTGATTGAAAGTTCTGGCAAAAGCCACGACAAATTTGTCAGTTTTCTTTTGAGTTGCCAAGGCGCTTAAGGTCGGAAAAACAGCAATAGAAAATGAAACCCCAAAAAGACCCAGCGGAGCGCTCTGAATGTTATTAGCGAAATTGAAGACCGCCAAACTTCCCGCCGCCAAGGTCGAGGCGAAAATTGTTATAATAGTAAAGTTTATTTGACTCACTGCTATGGTTAAAGTTCGTGGAACCATAAGCTTGAGTACTTTTCGGACTTTTGGATTGCCGAAGGCTTCTGAAAAAACTAATTTAAAATGAAAACCGGAAAACTTTACTGCAGGAAATTGTACGAGCATATGCATCACGGCGCCCAACACAACCCCGAGTGCTAACCCAACTGGACCTATATATTTAACAAAAATAACTGCACCAATAATAATGCCTAGATTGTAAAAAACCGGTGCCAACGAATAAATCAAAAATTTCTTAAATGAAACTAAGATACCGCCAAAAATGCCACTAATCCCTAGCAAAAAAGGACTCAAAAACATAATCCGAGTGAGTAGCACCGTTAAATTAAATTTTGAACCCGTGTAACCTGGAGTAACCAGATGCATCAATTGCGGAGAAAAAATCACCAAAAAAACTGAGATAATTCCCGTGATGATTATTTGCAAACTGAGAATGCCGGAAGAAAGTTTCCAGGCTTCATCTTCTTCGTCTTGCGCTATTAATTCCGTGAAAACTGGAATGAAGGCGGCGCTCAGCGCTCCAACGATCATCAAATTATATATCAAATCAGGAATGCGAAAAGCAGCATAATATGCATCTAGAGTATCACCTGCACCAAATTGTCCAGCCAAAATTCTATCTCGAAGTAACCCCAGTAGCCGACTAGCCACTCCCGCCAAAGATATTATCAGGGCCGCCGCCGCTATTGATTGCGTCGGCTTTTCGTTTAGAAATTTGTTTTTAACAAGTTTTTGAATCATACTGAAACATTTAATCATATAAACCTTTAATTATGCAAACCTACCCTCATTGGAATACAAAGAAATATATTTTATGAAGTAATTTTTTAGAAATACGTAGAAATACAATTGAAATTCTTTGTTTCTTTTTCTATTATATTTCTAAGGGTTGATACTTTCAAAGACAACGCCCTCAAAATAATCAGTCACCAAATTTGCATTATTTTTCAATTCATTATTTTTGTTAGTCATACCTTGAGGGAAAGTCCATTTGGCTGTGTACTTTTTTGAATAGTTTATGCTCGAAGTTAGCGAGCTGCCAATTGAACCAGATTGCTTTTGCGCCACCAAGGAGTATGAATCAACTTTTTTAGAATTGCCAACATTTAATTGAAAAAGGCGAAATGGTAAAACATATTTATAAGTCACATTAACAGTTTCTTGCGGACTAACATAGACCCAATTAGCAAAAACTGTTTTATCATTTTCATCATAAACTCTCGTTCCCGAGGCGGGATCAACTACGATTCCAGCTTCTTCTTGTACAACATCGCTATCACGTTTAAAACCAAGCGCAGCATAATCAAGTGGCGGTTGGTCAAGCTCTCTTGTTTGACCACTAACTTCTAGTAATTTGCTTCCCCTGGGAACATAAACTCGCATATAGTCAGCATTAACCTTATTGAGCCATTCATACTGCGAATTGCCCCCTGTGTGTTTTCTGGTTATTTTCACCGTATCAATTATTGTTCCATCATCTTGAATTTGAGCATTATGGGAAATGTATTCATCCACCACTGCATCGGTTTTAAATCCATTAATATTTGTGTTAATTACGCTTAGATAATCCTTACCAGTCGAAATAATCTTTCCTGACCAACCCAGGCTTGAAATAATATCTTCTAGTTCATTGTTTTGAGAGTACAGCAAAATATGCTTTTCATTTAAGCCTTCTATGATTGCTTGCTGTGCCCCGGAAACAGTTTCAAGACTTTTGCTATTCAGCAACTTTTCTAAAACTAGTGGCGCTAAATCTGAGAGAATTTTCTTGGGTTTATTGTCCTGCTTATCATAATCAACCTCAACTTTAAACTGAGTAAGCTGAATGAAATTTTCGCTATCAAGCGTCACATCATATTCGGGCATCTCAATCGGACCAGTAAGTTTGAGCAGTTTTTGCATCAATGTCGGAGTCAGTGAAATGACACCGTCAGCTGTCGGTCCACCCGTTCTTTCATAAAATCCAATTGCCTTTTGGGCCGACATCGCAAAGTCAGGAAACCAATTGCTATCATGCAAGCTCCAGGCGGCACTAACCTTTTGAATTGGCTCTGGTGGGACAATCTTATCCTTAAGTTGTCCATCTGGGTTGAAAATTCCATCAATAAAGAATTTTTTTACGTGACCATTGGCGATATCAAGTAAGCCATAGCTACCAATGAATCCACCCGTTGCTCTCATTTCTGAATTATTTTGAAACAAGAATAAATATTTCCTAGGTCCATTTCCACCAAGTAATTCTACAAATATGTGACTGCTACTTAAAAACATTTCCATCATTGATCGCAATTGCGGAAGTTTTTCTTTCAATAGTAAAAATTTCTGTTGTTTATCAATTGGCAAATCATCAATTGCAATAATGTCAATATTCTTCTGAGCTTCATCAAGCTCTTTCTTGGCAGCAATTACATTATTTTCCGTTGTTTTGAAAATTTCCAACAGCGAAACACTGCCTTGCATCGTTTGACCATTGGATTGTTTATATTGGGCAAATGTCTTAACAACTTGATTCAGTGATTGCCCAGCAGCTGAAAAATGTTTTCCAGCTTCCACTGCATTTTTTCCAGAAGCAACCTTTGTGGCAAATGGAAGAAATCTTGTGGCATCCAAAAGACCGCCACCAAGTTCCTCCAAGTCTTTGGAAGCCTGAGAAAAATTTTCAAAGGCTTGCGAAAATTGCTCAGCTGAACCATCAAAATTCTGGGCCTTCATGTTTTCAATGGCGTTGGTCAAATTTGCAAAACCATCTTGACTTACTCCTAGAACTTTTCCTTGCATTCCAAACCCCTTGCTGGTAAATGAGATTCCACCGATTCCCAAGAATAACACCAAAGCAATCAAGGCAAAGGCTGGCACAAATTTTCTCCATTGAAATTTAAAATCATAGCGATAAGCTGAAAAAATATCTGCCAATGAAAATTTTTGTTGATCAAATTGCAAAGATTTTAAAATCGATGATTTTTCCTTTAATCTTGGTTTTTTTGCAGCTTCGCTCTGCTTATTTTTTTCTAACACTTCTAACACATTTTGACTCTTGAGGTAGGCAAGCTTTTCCATTTCAAGCCAGCGCATTTTTTCAATCTCTCTTTGCTTAGTTTCGGCCAACTCTGCTGCCGCTTGCTGCTTTTTTTGCTCAAGCTCTTGCAGGGCAATCGTTTTTTGATGTTGCACTATCCTCACGAGATGAGCCCGAATTTCACGCGCCTTTCTCTCCTCTTTAATTCGAATCTCTTGTCTTTGCAGTTCCTCTTGCTCTTTCTCAACTCGATGCTGTTGCCATATCGCTTGTTGTCGAGGCATTTCTGCTTCTTTTTTGTGGAAATCTTCTTGCAGTTGAAATTGATCAGGGGATACAACACCTATATCACGAAGATTAAATTCTGAATCATGAAAAATTGGTACCTGCTCGCTTCTGATGGGAATTCCTAAGTAATAAGCATTTGTAGACAAACCATGATTCTCTTTTTCTATTTCATTTTCCTTATTCAAAGTTGAAATCATTTTTTCTTCAGATCCAACTGCTGAAATTTTTTGCCAATCCAAATCGCCAGTCTTATCGACTGGTCTAACATCATACATTTGAGGAATAATTCTGTTTTTAGACATAACCTACGAATTCTCAAATCAGCTACGAATCAACAAATAATAAATCCAAGAAAATGACTTAGTTTAACATTTGTTGATTTGTAGCAAATTTGTATATTTGTGGGTACTTTTACTTATTTTCTAAATATATTTCTAGGGTTTCACTAGCCATTTTTTCCCAACTATATTTTTCTACTTGTTTATGACCTTTTAAAATTAATTCTTTTCGCAAGGTTTCATCATGAAAAACCTTTAAGATTGCAGTTGTGATTTCTTCCTTCACCTTGGCATCAACAAAAAAAGCTGCCTCACCTAATATTTCTGGTAAACAAGTACTATTAGAGCAAATCACTGGCACACCACGCTGCATTGCTTCCAAGGGAGGTAAGCCAAAACCTTCATACAGTGATGGAAAAACGTAAAGCAGGGCTTGTTGATACACGACACTTAAGTCCTGATCGCTGACAAAACCGGGAAAAATTACCCCCTCTACTTTTTTTTTGTTCACCTCAGCTTTCAGTCTCAAATAAAAATAATCCTCCTTGCCAACCAGTACCAAATTCAAATCTTTTAAAACAGCTGAAACATCACTAAAGGCCGAAATTAATTGTTCTAAATTTTTGTGAGGATAAGCATTTCCAACATACAAAAAGTATGGCCTTAGTATACCATATTTTTCCAAAATTTGCTCGGATGATTGAGGGCTTTCTCTTAAATTTTTTTCACAAGCTTCATAGGTGACCACAATTTTATTTTTTGCAACCGAATACTGCGATAAAATATCCTTTTTGGTAAACTGAGAAACTGCAATTATTCGCTTACTGCGAACAATTGCGCAATAAATCACCAATCTGTAAGCACAAAATTTTGTCCAATACCAAACCAGCGACAATGTCGAAGCGCGTCTTGTTGGAAAATGAAGCAAGATTAAATCATGAATTGTGATAACAAATTTACGAAAATATAAAATCGGCACATTGAAATGAGGAAAGTGCATCAAATCTAGCCTGTATGAATGTAGCAATTTCGGAAAAAAAATTTGCTCGGAAAAAGAATACCAATTATAATCGGCTAAAACTTTCTGAAAATTTTGATTTGATGGTGTATATTCATCAAAATTTTCGTGCCTCAAAAAAACGAAATATGTATTTTCGCTGTCAATTTTTTCCAAATGCTGGATTAGCTTTTGCGTATACCGCCCTAAGCCCTTGCCAATCGAGCCATAAAACCGTGCGTCAATTCCAATTCTGGCCATTTTTGTTTCACTCGAGTTTGATTTACAAATAAATGAGTACTAATACCCCTGGGGCTCACGCAGCAAGCCTCGTAGGCAAATCACCTTTTGCTGCGTCACTCGCTAGATAATAAAATACCTTTTACCTACTTATCAGTTTAGCATTTTTTGAGACATAAAAAAAGTCCTAGTAGTCACCAAGTAGTACCAAGTCATGAAAAATTAAAAAACATATTCTATAATATTTTTTGCCCCAGAGCCATCAAACTGATACAATGAATCAATGAACCAGCCAAATGAAAAATTTCTTATTGATGTGATTCCAATTGTTCGAATTCCCCTGTCCAGGCAACAGTTTTTTTCCTATGTCTTTGACCGACCCTTGCCGACCGGAACTTTAGTGCTAATTCCCCTGTTTCGACGTAACATCGAAGGAATTGTTGTTGAGTGGCGACCCATGGTTGAACATGTTGGTGGTTTTCAGCTAAAAAAGATATCTGGCGTCGTGGAGGAAAATTTCCTAACCACCCAACAACTACAGCTAGCAGAAAAAATTTCAAATTACTATCTGACTTCCCTCGGAACAGTCCTGCGCCACTTTATAGTGAAGAGGACCATTGCTCGAGTAATCAGTAATCAGTCACCAGTAATCAGTAATCAAAAAACCAAAAACTTAATCTTGACCACCGAGCAACTCAGCGCTGTTTCCACTATTACTGATGACCGATTACTGATTACTGGTTACATTTTTTTGCTTTTCGGTCCTGCCTCTTCCGGCAAAACTGAAGTTTACTTGCATTCAATCCTAAAACTGAAAGAGCAAGATCAGACGAAACAATTTTTGATTCTGCTACCTGAGTTGACCTTAGCGCCACAAGCTATGCAACGTTATAGCGCCTATTTTCCTATTGAAGAAATCGTCCTGCTGCACAGCAAGATTTCCAAAGGGGATCTTTATCAAAGTTGGCAAAAAATCAAATCTGGTCAAGCCAAGATAATCATCGGAACTCGTTCGGCGTTGTTTTCACCCTTCCAAAATTTGGGATTAGTTGTGGTTGATGAGCAGCAAGACATGGCATTTAAGCAATGGGACATGAATCCTCGTTATGACGCCAGAAAATGTGCGCAGTTTCTCAGTGAACTTTTTTCTTGCCCCTTGATCTTTGGAACCTCCACCCCTCTCATCGAAACTTTTCACCAAACTGAAACCAATGAGATAAAATTATTAACTCTCCCAAAATTAGTTTTGCCAAACAGCAACTGTGAACCAAAAACTGTGAACTATGAACTGATAGATATGCGTAAGGAAAAATGGACTGACTATGCCGGCAAGAAACGGCCAAATCTTTCGCTCCTGAGCTTGAGCTTGCAAAGTGAAATTTCATATGCCCTTAGCCACAAGTTGCAAACGATTCTCTTCGTTAATCATCAAGGTATGAGCAATTTTTCCATTTGCAGTTCCTGCAAAACAGTATTACGTTGCCCAAAATGCGATAGCGCACTTGTTTATGAAAATTCTGGGGAATATAAATGCCTCCATTGTAAGTATTCTTCAGGGGCTTTTCCAAATTGTTCTTCATGCAAAGGCATTGAATTTAAAAATATCGGCATTGGCACCCAACTAGTTGAGCGTGAGATCAAAAAACTTTTTCCAGGAGCCAACACCAGGCGCCTGGATGGAGCTGCTTCTAAAATTGCAGGCACCAAAGATCAGATTTTCCAAGATTTTGCCGCTAAGAAAATCGACATTCTAATTGGCACCCAAATGATTGTCAAAGGTTGGGACAATCCAAATGTCGGCTTAGTCGCCATCATAGATGGAGATTCACTATTTACTACGCCAGATTTTCTGACTGACGAGCGCGCCTATTCTAACATTATGCAAGCAGCCGGTCGCACAGGTCGCACAGGGGCAATTTATCCCGGACGAGTCGTCATTCAAACTTATCACCCTGACAAAAAGATTTTTAATTTTATTACTAACCAAGATTACAACTCATTTTACCAAACCCAAATCAAGGAAAGAAAAGTCTTGAATTATCCCCCGTTTGGAAAAATTATTAAAATTTCAATTAAGAACGAAGACAAAATAAAAGTCGAAAAAAATGCTCTCGTTTTCTATAAAAAAATTTCCAAACTCATTTCTCCATATCCTGAAATTTCTCTAACTGAACCGAGCAACCCCCTTGTTTCAAAAATCCGTGCTAAGTTCATCCAGCAAATGATTCTTAAAGTCAAAACGGACTCAAATCAAACATCACTGCCCATTGAACTAATCAAACTCCTTGCTACCCTACCAACTGACTGGGCTATTGATGTAGACCCAGTCAGCATTGCCTGAAATTACTATATTTGATAATTGTTACAAAAGCCATTGTGCATTGTAGTACATTAAGAAATACTAAAAAACGGCAAACGCTGCATGCCAATGTGGCGAGATAGGAGTTATTGGGGGGATTCCTATTCGAGTTTTTAGTAATAAGGGGAAGTTCGATGTATTATACACCGACTTCCCCGTTTTTTTTCATAAAAAGACTACGTATTGTAATTTTTTCGAT